>JAFAMV010000117.1 GCA_019233055.1 Curvibacter sp. | reverse complement strand
CCGGTGGTGCCCCGGGCGCTGATGCTGGCCGAGCTGACCCCTTTCATCGATGACACGGCCAGCGCCTTCGCCGAGGCGGATCTGCTGATCTGCCGCTCCGGCGCCAGCACGGTCACCGAGCTGGCCGCCGTCGGCGCCGCCGCCATCTTCGTCCCCTTCCCGTCGGCGGTGGATGACCACCAGACCACCAATGCCCGCTTCCTGGTGGATGCGGGCGGGGGCTGGCTGCTGCCGCAGACCGAACTCCAGGCCGCCCCGCTGGCGGCCATGATCCAGAACCTGACCCGCGCCGAACTGCTGCAGCGGGCCTGCCAGGCCAAGACAATGCAAAAGACCGATGCCACCGCCGCGGTGGTCCAAGCCTGCGAGGAGCTTGCCGCATGAAGCACGCGATCCGCCACATCCATTTCGTCGGGCTCGGAGGCGCCGGCATGAGCGGCATCGCCGAGGTGCTGTTCAACCTGGGCTACACCATCTCGGGCTCGGACCTGCAGGACAGCGCCACCCTGCGCCGCCTCCAGGGTCTGGGCATCCAGACCCATGTGGGCCACGATGCCGCCCATGTGCAGGGCGTCGACGCGGTGGTGACCTCGACCGCCGTGGTGGCCAGCAACCCCGAGGTGCTGGCCGCGCGCGAGAAGCGCATCCCGGTGGTGCCCCGGGCGCTGATGCTGGCCGAGCTGATGCGCCTCAAGCGCGGCATCGCGATCGCCGGCACCCATGGCAAGACCACCACCACCAGCCTGGTCACCAGCGTGCTGGCCGAAGGCGGTCTCGACCCCACCTTCGTGATCGGTGGACGCCTCAACAGCGCCGGGGCCAATGCCAAGCTCGGCGGAGGTGAGTACATCGTGGTCGAGGCCGATGAGTCGGATGCCTCCTTCCTCAACCTCCTGCCGGTGATGGCGGTGGTCACCAACATCGACGCCGACCACATGGAAACCTACGGCCACGATTTCAACCGCCTCAAGGCGGCCTTCGTGGATTTCCTGCACCGCATGCCCTTCTATGGCACCGCGATCCTGTGTACCGACAACCCGGCGGTGCGCGACATCCTGGGCCAGGTCAACTGCCCGGTCACCAGCTATGGTTTCCAGGAGGGGGCCGAGGTCCGCGCGGTCGATGTGCGGGCGGTCGAGGGCCAGATGCATTTCACGGTGCAGCGCCGCAATGGCGTGACCCTGCCCGATCTGCCGGTGGTGCTGAACCTGGCCGGCGAGCACAACGTGCTCAATGCGCTGTCGGCGATCGCGATCGCGGTGGAGCTGGGCATCCCCGACGACGCGGTGCAGCGCGCCCTGGCCCAGTTCAAGGGCGTGGGCCGGCGCTTCCAGCGCTACGGCGATGTGCCGGCGCGCCAGGGCGGCCACTTCACGGTGATCGACGACTACGGCCACCACCCGGTCGAGATGGCGGCCACGCTGGCGGCCGCCCGTGGCGCCTTCCCGGGGCGGCGTCTGGTGCTGGCCTTCCAGCCGCACCGCTACACCCGCACGCGCGACTGTTTCGAGGATTTCGTCAAGGTGATCGGCCAGGCCGATGCGGTGCTGCTCGCCGAGGTCTACGCGGCCGGCGAGGCGCCCATCGTGGCGGCCGACGGGCGAGCCCTGGCACGGGCGCTGCGGGTGGCGGGCAAGGTCGAGCCGGTGTTCGTGGACGGCATCGAGGACCTGCCGCAGGCCATCTGGGACAACGCGCGCGATGGCGATGTGGTGATGTGCATGGGGGCAGGCTCGATCGGGGGCGTGCCGGGCAAGGTGGTGGACAGTTTTGCAAAGGCCGGGCAGGGCGCGGCAGGAGGGTCGTCTCAATGACGCTGCAAGGAGCTTCTTTCGGCAAGGTCGCCGTGCTGATGGGCGGCAGTTCGGCCGAGCGCGAGGTGTCCCTGATGTCGGGCCAGGGCGTGCTGGCGGCCCTGCGCGCGCGGGGTGTCGATGCCCATGCCTTCGATCCGTCCGAGCAGGACCTCGGCGAGCTGCGTCGCCAGGGTTTCGCCCGCTGCTTCATCGCGCTGCACGGCCGCCACGGCGAGGACGGCAC
>JAFAMV010000060.1 GCA_019233055.1 Curvibacter sp. | reverse complement strand
AAACGCCCACGCTTATCGGCTGTATATTTTTAAAGACCAGCGCAAAATTCAGAATCTCTTCTTCTTTTTTGCTAACCTCGCTGCGATCAGCGAAGCCTTAGATTGTAGCACAGTTTTTTAGTTGCTGGCAAAACTTTTTTCAACCTCATCAGCCGCAATCACAATCAGCATCCAGCTTCTCGCATTCACCGCCAACTCAGCAGAGCCTCAGATTATATACCGCTTTTCGCAGCACAGTCAAAAAATTCAGAAAATCCCAAACTTCCCAACCAACCCAAGACCCCAGGATCAGCCTCTCAGCCAACCCTCTCAACACTCACTCCGCACATCCTGCGATGCACTTCTGCGCTGTCGAGCCCGCTAGTATACACAGGAATCAGAAAAAAAGTCGCAAACCCATGCTCTTTTTTGATGAGGCAAGCAGATCAATGTCCGCCTTGCTTGCGCCGCCCCCGGAAAGCGATGATCTCTCCCATGATGCCGCGACGGAACGCCAGGACGCAGATCACGAAGATCATCCCGGTGACCATGGTCACCGATTCACCCAGGGTCGAGAACCACTCGATGCCGGTGACCGAAGCCAGGAAACTGCCGATCTCGCCCAGCTTGTTCTCCAGCACGACCACCACCGTCGAACCCAGCATGGGGCCGGAGAGCGTGCCCAGCCCGCCCACCAAGGTCATCAGAATGACTTCGCCAGAGCTGCTCCAGTGCACATCGGTCAGGGTGGCAAAGCCCAGGACGACGGTCTTCAAGGCACCCGCCAACCCCGACAAGGAGGCAGACAGCACAAAGGCCAGCAGCTTGAAGCGGGCGGTGTCGTAGCCCAGGGAGATGGCCCGTGGCTCGTTTTCCTTGATGCTCTTGAGCACCTGACCGAATGGGGAGTGGATGATGCGCACGATCAGGACAAAGGCTGCCACGACGATCACCAGCGCCAGGTAATACATGTGCAGGTCATCGTGCAAGTCGAGCAGGCCGAAGAGCCGGCCCCGGGGCACCCCTTGCAGTCCATCCTCGCCGCCGGTGAATGGCGCCTGCAGGCAGATGAAGAACAGCATCTGGGCCAGAGCGAGCGTGATCATCGAAAAATAGATGCCCTGGCGCCGGATGGCCAGCAGGCCAAAGATCCAGCCCAGAAGAGCCCCCCCTGCGGCCCCCATGAGCAAGGCCAGCTCAGGGGACAGACCCCAGACCTTGATCGCATGCCCCGCCACATAGGCCGCACCGCCGAAGAAGGCCGCATGACCGAATGACAGCAGGCCGGTATAGCCGAGCAACAGGTTGAAGGCAGACGCGAACAGGGCGTAGCACATCAACTTCATGATGAAGACCGGGTAGGCGCCCAGGAAAGGGGCGCAGATCAGGGCCAGCAGGAGCAGGCCGTAGGCGATCCAATTCTTGTTCATGGTGTCGGCCTCTTATTTTTCTTTGCCGAACAGGCCGGCAGGACGGATCAGCAGCACGATGACCATGATGACGAACACGACGGTGGAGGAAGCCTCCGGGTAGAAGACCTTGGTGAATCCTTCGACGATGCCCAGCCCCAGCCCGGTGAGGATGGCGCCCATGATGGAACCCATGCCACCGATCACGACCACGGCGAAGACCACGATGATGAGGTTCTGCCCCATGAGCGGCGACACCTGGATGACCGGTGCGGCCAACACCCCGGCAAAGCCGGCCAATGCCACCCCGAAGCCATAGGTCAAGGTCACCATGAGCGGCACATTGACCCCGAAGGCCTCGACCAGCTTCGGGTTCTCGGTGCCGGCCCGCAGGTAGGCGCCGAGGCGGGTCTTCTCGATGACGAACCAGGTCGCGAAACAGACCACCAGCGAGGCCACGACCACCCAGGCGCGGTAGTTCGGCAAAATCATGAAGCCCAGGTCGGTGGCACCGGACAACAGATCCGGCGTGTCGTAGGACAGACCCGACACCCCGTACACCGATCGATAGACCCCTTCGATGAGCAGGGTCAGACCCAGGGTCAGCAACAGGCCATAGAGGTGGTCAAGCTTGTAGATCCAGCGCAGCAGGAGCTTCTCGAGCACCACGCCGAAGGCGCCGACGATCAACGGCGTCGCCACCAGCATGACCCAGTAATTGACGCCGAAATAGTTCATGGCCATCCAGGTCGTCACCGCGCCCATCATGAACAGCGCGCCATGCGCGAAGTTGATGACATTCAAAAGGCCGAAGATCACGGCCAGCCCCAGACTGAGCATGGCGTAGAACGAGCCATTGACCAGGCCCAGCAACAGTTGGCTCAACATCGCCGGCAGCGGAACGCCGAATATTTCCATAGGACAAGCAGAGTGGAGACAAAAAGAACTGCAGGTGGGACCCGGGCCGCCACCTGCAGCAAGTGCAGTTCAGGACCTTATTTCCAGAGCGCGCACTTGGTTTCGGCCTTGGTGGTGAAGACCGCATCGCCAGAGATCTTCTTGACCACCTTCAGGTAGTCCCAGGGCTTGGTCGAATCGGCCGGTGCTTTCACCTGCATCAGGTACATGTCGTGGATGTAGCTGCCGTCGGCGCGCAGCTGGCCGCTGCCGTAGAAATCGCTCATCTTCATGCCCCGCCATGCGGCCATGACCTTGTCGGCATCCACGGTCTTGGCCGCCTGCACGGCCTTGAGGTAGTTCATGGTGGCCGAGTAGTCGGCGGCCTGGATGTCGGTAGGCATGCGCTTGGTCTTCTCGAAGAAGCGCGCGGCAAACTTGCGGGTGTCGTCGTTGAGGTCCCAATACCAGCTGGTCGTGAGCAGCAGCCCTTCGGTGTTCTTCAGGCCGAGGCTGTGGATGTCGGACAGGAAGACCAGCAGGCCGGCCAGCTTCATGCTCTTGGTGATGCCGAATTCCTTGGCCGCCTTGATCGAATTGATGGCGTCGCCCCCGGCATTGGCCAGACCCAGGACCTGGGCCTTGGAACTCTGGGCCTGCAGCAGGAAGGAAGAGAAATCAGAGGCATTGAGCGGATGCCGGACACTGCCCAGCACCTGGCCGCCTTGGGCCTTGACCACCTTCGAGGTGTCGGCTTCGAGCGCCTGGCCGAACGCATAGTCGGCGGTCAGGAAGAACCAGCTCTTGCCGCCGCCCTCGACCACGGCCGAGCCTGTGCCCTTGGCCAGGGCCACGGTGTCGTAGGCGTAGTGCACGGTGTAGGGGCTGCATTGCTCGTTGGTGAGGACCGAGGTGCCAGCACCGTTGTTGATGTAGACGCGCTTCTTCTCTTCGGCCACCTTGGCCGTGGCCAGCGCAGTCCCCGAATTGGTGCCGCCGAACACCATGGTCAGGCCCTGGGTGTCGATCCATTCACGCGCCTTGGAGGCGGCGATGTCGGCCTTGTTCTGGTGGTCGGCGGTGAGCAGCTCGATCGGCATGCCCAACACCTTGCCGCCAAAGTCGTCGATGGCCATCTGGATGGCCACGGCCCCGCCCTTGCCTTCGACATCGGCATAGAGGCTGGACATGTCGGAGATGTAGCCGATCTTCAGCTTGTCTTCGGCATGGGCCACACCCGACGCGAGGCCGGCCAGGGCCAGCAGGGCGGTCAGCATGTTGAGTTGGGTATTTCGCATGGAGGTCTCCTTTGGAATGAACGCAGACATCAGACGCCGAGCAGCTCGTTGAGCACCGGCATCTTGGATTCAAGCTCGGCCGCCTTGAACTCTTCCACCATCCGGCCGTGCTCCATGACATAGAAGCGATCCGCCAGGGGGGCCGCAAAGCGGAAGTTCTGCTCGACCATGAGCACGGTATAGCCCTTTTCGCGCAAGGTGGTGATCATGCGTGCCAGCGCCTTGACGATCACCGGCGCCAGGCCCTCGGAAATCTCGTCGAGCAGCAACAGACGGGCGCCCGTCCTGAGGATGCGGGCCACCGCCAGCATCTGCTGCTCGCCGCCGGACAGGCGTGTGCCCTGGCTGTGGCGACGCTCGGCCAGATTGGGGAACATCTGGTAGATCTCGTCGATCGACATGCCGCCCGCACTGCCCTTGAGCACCGGCGGCAGCATCAGGTTTTCTTCGCATGAGAGGCTGGAGAAGATGCCCCGTTCCTCCGGGCAGTAACCGACGCCCAGATGGGCGACCCGGTGGGTGGACATGCCGATGGTCTCGGTGCCGTGGATCTTGAGCGAGCCCTTGCGCGCGCCGGTGAGCCCCATGATGGCGCGCATGGTGGTCGTGCGGCCGGCGCCGTTGCGGCCCAGCAGAGTGACCACCTCACCAGGCCTCACGACCATGTCCACCCCGTGCAGCACATGGGATTCGCCGTACCAGGCCTGCAGCCCGCGGATTTCGAGCGCCGCCTCGGCGCCAGCCATTTGGACCGACATCTCAGTGGGCTCCCTGGAGTTCTGCTTCGGTGCTGCCCATGTAGGCCTCCATCACCTGGGGGTTGCGCGACACCTCTTCGTAAGGCCCTTCGGCCAGCACCGCCCCGCGCTGCAGCACCGTGATGCGGTCCGCGATGTTGGAGATCACACCCATGTTGTGCTCGACCATGAGGATGGTCCGGCCGGCGGACACCTTTTTGATGAGCTGGGTCACCCGGTCCACATCCTCGTGTCCCATGCCCTGGGTCGGCTCGTCGAGCAGCATCAGCTCGGGCTCCATCGCCAAGGTGGTGGCGATCTCGAGCGCCCGCTTGCGTCCATAGGGCAGATTGACCGTCACCTCGTCGGCCATGTCCTCAAGCCCCACTTCGACCAGCAGGGCCAGGGCCCGTTCATTGAGCTGGTCCAGCGACTTCTCGCTGCGCCAGAAGTGGTAGCTGGTGCCCAGCCCACGCTGCAGGCCGATGCGCACGTTCTCCAGCAGGGTCATGTGGGGGAAGACCGCCGAGATCTGGAAGGAGCGGATGATGCCGCGCCGCGCGATCTGCGCCGGCCGTTCACGGGTGATGTCCACACCGTTGAAAGTGATGCTTCCCGAGGTCGGTTCGAGGAATTTGGTCAGCAGATTGAAACAGGTGGTCTTGCCGGCGCCATTGGGGCCGATCAAGGCATGGATGGAGCCGCGCTCGATGGCCAGATCGACCTGGCTGACGGCGGTGAAGCCTTTGAATTCTTTGGTCAGCTGTCGCGTTTGCAGAATGATGTCACTCATCGTCTCTGGGCGGCTCCATGGGGATTGATTCGAAGGCGGCGACTGCCTGGATCAGACAATCCGGGCCATGCTAATGCTGCGCCGCAGCGCCTGATACTGGGGCAAATGCCTATACCTGTCGTTGCGATGACATTTGCCCACGCAACTGCCCCAAGCCATGGCCGGCAGGCCCCAATAACAGCCACTCCGCCCCGCCGCTCCAACGGGGTTGGAACACCACAGCGGTACAAGCCCGCTTGTGGGCCGGCCACGGTTTCCGATAAGTTCTGAGATCCAAGAGGAGGACCCAGAACATGGCTGCACGACACCAGAGAACCCCACCGGTCCAAGCTGGCATCCCACCGGCATGAACCACGCCCATGGCCAAGATCACGCCCATGCACCAGTGGTACAGCGCCCGCCGCACGGCCGGGCGGGCCACCCTGCCCTGGCCCACCGACAAGGCCGCGGCCGAGCGCCCGTCGCCGGCCTTCGAACGTGCGGTGATCGAGGGCCTGCGTCATCGACCGCGACGCATCCCGGGCCAATACCTCTTTGATCTGCAAGGATCGACGCTGTTCGAGCGGGCCGCCGAGTCTCCCGACTACTACCTGGCCCGCACCGAGCTGAGCCTGATCCATGAACATGCCGCCGAATTGGCCCGCCGCATGGGACCCTGCCCCGAGGTCGTCGAATGGGGGGCCGGTTCGATGCGGGTGATCCGGCGCCTGATCGAGGAAATGGACCAGCCCGTCCGCTATCTGCCGCTGGGCATCGGCGAAGCGCATCTGCAGGCCTGCGCCTCAGGCCTGCAATACGACTACCCGCAGCTCGAGATCACGCCGCTGACACAGGACTACACCGAGGCGCTCCCGCTGCCCGCGCGCCATGCGCGGGCGGGACGGCGCATCGGGCTGCTGGGCGCGGCCACCCTGGGGCAATTCAGCCGTGGGGACCTCGATGACAGGCTTCCGCTGTGGGCCCGCGAGTTGCGCGGCGGGGCCCTGATCGTCACCGTGGACCAATTGCGACTTCCAGGCCCCCTGCACCTCGCCTACAACGACGCGCGGGGCCTGATGGCGGGCTTCAATCTCAATCTGCTGCAACGCCTGCGCCATGAACTGGGCGCAGAGATCGACCTGTCGGCCTTCCGCCACATGGCCGAATACCGGCCCGAATTGCAGCGGGTCGACTTCCAGTTGATCAGCCTGCGTGCGCAGACCATCCGGCTGCCGGCCGCCCAGGGGCCTGCAGACATCGAACTGCTGGCGGGCGAGCCGATCGACACCCTGCAGTTCCATCAGCATCAGATCGACGAACTGATGCGGTCGGCGCGGCAGGCCGGCTTCACCCCCGGACCGGTCTGGGCCGACCCGCAGCAGCGGGTCGTGATCTGCTGGCTGGCGGCCCCACCGCTGTGAAGCCGCCCCTGGCGCTCAGTGAGCGCCTGCGGCTGCGTCGGCGCTGCCCGCGCCCCCGGTCTGAGGCCGGCACAGCCAGACCAGCGGAATCAGCGCCAGGAAGATGAGCGCCGAAGCAAAGAACACATCGTTGGCGGCCAGCATGAAGGCCTGTTGGTCCACCAGGCGGTTGACCTGGCCCAGCGCCTGCTCGGGGGTCAGACCGGCGGCCGACAGACCTTGCAAGGTGCTGTTGGCCACCGCATTGCCTTGCTGGACCGACTCGACCAGTTGGGCATGGTGCAGACTGGCCCGGTTCTCCCAGATCGTGGTGGAGATCGAGGTCCCCACCGCACCGGCGGTGATGCGCGCGAAATTCGACAGACCCGAGGCGGCCGGGATCCGGTCCGGCGAAATGCCCGACAGCGTGATGGTGACCAGCGGGATGAAGAAGAACGCCATGGCCACACCCTGCACGATCGTCGGGATCATGATGGTGGTCAGATCCGCCTGGGTATTGAAGTGGGAGCGCATCCACAGCACCAGGCCGAACACCGCGAAGGCGAAGGTCGCAAACCAGCGCGGATCGAAGCGGGTGATGTTCTTGCCCACCCAGGGCGACAGCACCAGGGCCAGCAGGCCCACCGGCGCCATCACCATGCCGGCCTGCGTGGCGGTGTAGCCCATGTACTGCTGCAGCCACAGCGGCAGCAGCACCACATTGCCGAAGAACAGGCCATAGCCGACCGAAATCGCCAGGGCACCGGCCCAGAAATTGCGCCGGGCAAACAGGGCCAGATCGACCACGGGGTGGAGGTCGGTCAGCTCCCAGGCCAGGAAGACCGCAAAGCCGACCACGGCCACCAGGGCCAGCGTGACGACCAGATCGGAGTGGAACCAGTCGTTCTCCTTGCCCAGGTCGAGCATGATCTGCATGGCTGCGACCCAGACCACCAGCAAGGCCAGGCCCACCGAGTCGATCGGCAAGCGGTGCGTCGGGCTCTCACGCTTGTGATAGAGGCTCCAGGTGACGCCGGCAGCCAACACCCCCACCGGGATGTTGATGTAGAAGATCCAGGGCCAGGAGATGTTGTCGGTGATCCACCCTCCCAGCAGCGGCCCCATCACCGGGGCCACCAGCGTCGTCATGGACCACATCGCCATGGCCAGGCCGGCCAGGGCCCTTGGGTAGCTCGACAGCAGCAGGCCCTGCGACAGCGGGATCATCGGACCGGCGACAAAGCCCTGCAAGGCCCGCAAGCCGATCAGCGTCGCCATATTGGGTGCCAGACCACACAACCACGAGGCGATCACGAACAGCAGCACGCTGCCCACGAACAGGCGGACCTGGCCGAAGCGCTGGGACAGCCAGCCCGTCAACGGCAGGGCGATCGCATTGGCCACGGCAAAACTGGTGATGACCCAGGTGCCCTGGTTGGGACTGACCCCGAGATCACCCGCGATGGCCGGCAGGGACACGTTGGCGATCGAGGTGTCCAGCACATTCATGAACGTGGCGGCAGACAGGGCGATCGTGCCCCAGGTGCGGGCAGAGCCCTCCAGCGGGGCCGGCGGCACATAGGCCGGCCGCCCCGGGGCAGCAGGAGCGTTGGACATGACGCGGCTTTCAGTGGGCGGAAGCGGGGGCCGACAGGGCGGCCACCTTGGCGTTGTCGGCCAGACGGGCCACCCGGACCGGGTGCCCCACATTGGCGGACACCACCTTGTTGATCAGGGCCGTGGCTTCGTCGTCGGACACGCTGTAGACATCGGTCTTCACGGTGGCGTCCTGGCGCGGCGCCTCGGCCAGGGTCTTGCCGTCACGCTGGCTGACGTCGACCGTCGCGTCCATCGACAGGCCGATGCGCAGAGGGTTGGCGGCCAGTTGCGCCGGATCCAGGGCCACGCGCACCGGCACCCGTTGCACCACCTTGATCCAGTTGCCGGTCGCGTTCTGGGCCGGCAGCAGGGCGAACGCCGCCCCCGTGCCCACGCCCAGGCCCAGCACCTTGCCCTGGTATTCGACCTTCTTGCCCCAGACATCCGAGGTCAGGGTGACCGGCTGCCCGATGCGGATGTTGCGCAGCTGGACTTCCTTGAAGTTGGCATCGACCCAGAGCTGGTTGAGCGGCACGACCGACATCACGGGACTGCCGGCGGCGACACGCTGCCCCAGTTGCACCGTGCGCTTGGCCACGTAGCCGTCGACGGGCGCCAGCAGGGCGGCACGCCGGGAGGCCAGATAGGCCTCGCGCAGCTTGGCCGCAGCGGCCAGCACGCTGGGGTGGGCCTCGATGCTCGTGCCCTCGGTCTGGGACTGGTTGCTGGCCAGTTGCTCGCGGGCAGCCACCACCGCCGCCTGGCCGGCCGCCAGCACGCTGCGCGCATTGGCCACCTGGGACTGCGCATGGGCCAGTTCTTCACGCGACACCGCGCCATTGCCGCTCAGGGCCTGACGGCGGGCCAGATCGTCTGCTGCGCGCTCCACGTCCACCTGCGCCTTGGCCACATCGGCCTCGCGCAGCTTGATCTGGGCTTCGAAGGTGGCATTGTTCGCGTACAGGGTGCGCACCTGGCGCACGGTCTGCGCCAGGTTGGCCTCGGCCTGGTCCAGGCCCAGGCGCACGTCGACCGGGTCGAACTTGACCAGGGGCTGCCCGGCCTTCACGAAATCGGTGTCGTCGGCCAGGATGGCCTGCACCGTGCCCGGGATCTGCGGCGTGATCTGGATCAGATTGCCCTGGACGTAGGCGTTGTCGGTGGATTCATAGTGGCTGGCCACCAGCCATTCGTAGACGGCCCAGCCGGCGCCGGCCAGCACGACCAGACCGGCAATGGTCAGCAAGGCCTTGCGGCGGCCCGGCTTGGCGGCCATGGCGGAAGAGTTGGTTTGAGGTGCGTTCATGTTGATCTGTCCTGTTGGTGTTGGGTGAGGCAGCCGAACCCGTCGGCCTGCCGAATATCAGGGCTGTGACGAGGAGCCCGCCAGGGCCGATTGGGCACGGAGCGCCGCCTTGGCGAAGGCACCGGAGCCTTCATCCGCAGACGACAGGGGCTGCGCCTGGAACCCGCCCCCCAGCACGCGCCACAAGGCCACCTGGGTGTCCAGCGCCCGGGCTTTCAGATCGACTTCGGCCCGGCGCTGGGTCAGCACCGTCGATTCGGCCGCCAGCACCTGCAACTGCGTGGACAGGCCCGCCTGGTAACGCTGCCGCGCGATCTCATAGGACGATTCGGCCACGCGCAGGGCCTGCGCCTGTTCGTCCTGCTGGCGCGCCACCGACTGGCTGAGGGCCAATTGGTCGGCCACCTCATGGACTGCGTCGAGCACGGCCGCGTTGTAGCTTTCGATGGCCCCGTCCAGATCGGCCGTCTTGGCACGCAGATTGGCACGCAGACGCCCCCCCTCAAACAGAGGCAGGCTGAAGGCCGGGCTGAAGCCCCATTGCTCGCTGCTGGACTTGAACAGGTTCGAGAAGCCGAAGCTCGACCAGCCCGCATAGGCGGTGAGGTTGATGTTCGGATAGAACTTGGCGCGCGCACTGGCGGTGTCCTGCGTCGCAGCCTCGACGCGCCAGCGCGCGGCCACGATGTCCGCGCGGCGCCCCAGCAGGTCGGCGGGAACGGCCGCCGGCACCGGCACCGCCCCTGCCGCGGGCAGCCCAGGCGCCTTCAGGCGCGCAGCCAGACCCGGATCGCCGGCCAGTGCCGCCAGCGCATTGCGGGTCAGGGCCTGCTGCTCCAGCACCGTTTCGATCTGCAATCGGGCCTCGGGAATGCCGCCCTGGCTCTGGCGCAGTTCCAATTGGGTGTCCAGACCGGCATTCAGACGGGAATGCACCAGGGCCAGCATCTGCTCACGCTGCGTCAGGGTGCGCTTGGCCACACCCAGTTGAGCCTCTTCGCGGGCCAGTTGGAAATACTGCCGGACCACGTTGCTGGCCAGAAGAAGGCGAGCCGCCTGGGCGTCGGCTGCGGCCGCCTGTGCCGCACCGATGGAGGCATCCAGCGCTGCCCGGTTCTTGCCGAAGAAGTCCAGCTCCCAACTGCCCTGCGCCTGCAGTGCGGCCGAATTCTCGGTGGCGCCACCCAGCGGCGGCGGGTACAGGGTGTTGGCGGTGAACTTGTCACGGCTCACATCGCCGGCCAGCTCGGCACTCGGCAGCAAGGGCGCCTTGGCGGCGCTGACCACGGCCTGGGCCCGATCGAGGCGGATCTGGGCCATCTTGAGGCTCGGGTTGCCGGCCAGGGCCTGCTCGACCACCGCGTCGAGCTGCGCATCGCCATAGTCTTTCCACCACGACTGGTGAGACCAGGCCGCCGCCACCTCACCGCCCGGCTCCAGGCCGAAGGAAGCGGCCGGGCGCATCTCGGCACTGGAATGGATGCCGGACATGTCGGCACAGGCGGTCAGGACCGAGGCCGCGACAAGGGCCAGCGCGCCGATGCCGGCGACAGGGCGGAAGGCACGCGGCGGCTTCCTTTGCAGGGTATTAATCATCACTTGCCTTGTTGGTATGAGCGCTCTCCGCCAGGGATTGCTGGCGCTGCGCGTTCTCGAGAATACGTTGCAGGAAATCCTTCAATTGAATCCATTCGGCATGGCTGAATCCCGCCAACGCCAGGTTCTGCACCTCGCTGAGCACCTCGGGGATCACCGCCGCCGCCGCCATGCCTTCCGGAGTCAGCTCCAGATTCACCACACGGCGGTCCACCGACGACCTCACCCGGCGGCAAAGGCCCTTGCATTCGACCCGGTCCAGCAGGCGGGTCATGGCCCCCGCATCCAGTTCACAGCTGCGCGCCAGCTCCGCGACGCTTTCGGCCTGGCCGAAAAAGAGCTTGACCAGAGGCAGCCACTGCGCGTTCGTCAGACCATGGGGCTCCATGCGGCGGTCGATGTCCTGGGAGATCAAGGACACGATCCGGCGCATCAGATAGCCCACGTTGGACTGGGCCTCATAGTTCTCGGGGCGATAGAAGGCGACCTTGGCGGGATCAGAAGCGGATGATTTGATCGAGGTCATGGTTAAAAATAATATTTGCCTAAGCAAATATTGTCAAGGCTATGTTCTGACAGGCCATGAGGGGCTTGGGGACAATCGCCAGCGTTGGCATGATGGCGGGCTGCCGTCGGTACCTCGCCATCGGCCATCACCCACGCCCCCCTCATGACCTCCACCCTGCCCAAGCCTCCAGCCAAGTCCTCCCCGCGCGCCCTGTCCGGCCTGGCGCCGTTTCTGCGGCCCTACCGCCTGCAGATCGGCTTGGCGTTGCTCTTCCTGGTCCTGGCCGCGGGTGCCACGCTGGCCTTTCCCCTGGCGCTCAGGAGCCTGATCGACGGCGGTCTGGTTCCCGCCCGGCGGGAGGAACAGGCCGTTGCACTCGGGCAACATTTCCTCGCTCTGTTCGGGGTTGCAGCCGCACTGGCGGTTTTTTCCGCCTTCCGTTTCTATACCGTCAGCTGGTTGGGCGAACGCATCACCTCGGACCTGCGCAACGCGGTGTACAGCCATGTGCTGCGCCAGAGCCCGGCCTTCTTCGAGAGCACCCAGACCGGCGAGGTGCTGTCGCGGCTGACCGCCGACACCACCCTGGTCCAGACCGTCGTGGGCTCCTCTCTCAGCATGGGTCTGCGCAACACCGTCATGGGTTTGGGGGCCCTGGGCATGCTGGTCTGGAACAATCCGCTGGTCATGGGTCAGGTGGCCCTCGCCCTCATTCTGGTGGTGGCTCCGTCGGTGGCCTTCGGCCGCCGGGTCCGTCGCCTGTCGCGCGCCAGCCAGGACCGCGTCGCCGATGCCAGTGCCGTGGCGGCCGAGGTGCTCAACGCGGTGCCCGCCGTCCAGGCCAACAATGCCGTCGGACGCGAATCCCAACGCTTCACCCAGGCCACCCAGAACGCATTCCTGACCGCTGTGCGGCGCAGCCGGGCCCGTTCGGTGCTGGTGGCTTTCGTCATCATGGCCACCAGCGCAGCCTTGCTGTGGGGCCTCTACGAAGGTACCCAGGCGGTGCTGCAGGGCCGGCTGAGCCCCGGCCAGTTGGGACAGACGGTGGTCTATGTGCTGATCCTCGCCAGTTCGGCGGCGGTTCTCGGCGAGGTGTACGGCGACCTGTTGCGCGCCGCCGGCGCCACCGAGCGCCTCATGGAACTGCTGCACAGCCAACCCTTCATCCTGAGCGGAGAGGAACGCCCGGCTTCCGGGCCGCAGGGCGGAGCCACGATCGACATGGATTTGGCGCGATTCCACTACCCCTCGCGCCCTCAGCACCCCTCCCTGGTCGACTTCCGGCTGCAGGTCCGGGCCGGCGAGACCGTGGCCCTGGTCGGCAGCAGTGGTGCAGGCAAGTCCACCGTCTTCCAGTTGCTGCAACGCTTCTACGACCTGGGCCCCGATGCAGGCCATGTCCGCGTCGACGGGCTCGACCTGCCGCGCTGGGACCTGGAAGCCTTGCGGCGGCAGATCGGGGTCGTGCCCCAGGATGCGGTGATCTTCTCCTGCAGTGCCCTGGACAACATCCGCTACGGCTGCCCCGAGGCCACCGACGAGGAGGTACGCGCTGCGGCGCGCGCCGCCTTTGCCGACGACTTCATCCGCGCACTGCCCCAGGGCTACGACACCTACCTCGGCGAGCGCGGCGTCCGCCTCAGCGGCGGCCAGCGGCAGCGCATCTCGATTGCCCGGGCCCTGTTGCGCAAGCCCCGCCTGCTGCTGCTGGACGAGGCCACCAGCGCGCTGGATGCCGAGAGCGAGCGCATGGTCCAGGCCGCGCTGGAGTCGGCCATGAGCGACGGGCACCAGCAAAGAACGACGCTGGTCATCGCCCACCGACTGGCCACGGTCCAGAAATCAGACCGCATCGTGGTGCTGGAGCACGGCCATGTGGTCGAGGAAGGCAGCCACGACGAACTCATGGCCCGAGGCGGTGCCTACGCCCATTTTGCAGCGATGCAGTGGCTTGATTGAGTGCCCCACCCTCAGGCACCAGGTCTTGTGGCGGCAGAACGGACCCGACTTAGAGCGGCTAACAAAACCATGTCATCGTCGTCATCTGCATCCGCCATCTCGCACCGTTTTGTTAGCCGCTCTTAGTCCAGCATGTTCACCTTCCATTGATCGGTCAGGCAGAACCGAAGACTTGTCAGCGACAATCGGAAACTCACCACCGTGTCAGGGTTCCCATGCGAGCCCTGCAAATTTGGCGGTAGCTCCGTGAATCATTCTTCTCGTCGAGGAGTTACTCCGCCTGCAGCGGCCGACTGGATCATTCTTTCGATCTGAATGCGAATCTGCTCGGACACGAGCTCCGATCAATGGGGCATTCGGCGCCGACGCACCGCACCCGCTGCAAACACGACCATGACTCCAGTCAGAGCCGCCAAGCCCCATTCATTCAATGCCGGAATGCCCGCCGGATCGGATAACCCCAGCACCGGACCGCCCGGATCGTTGATGATGCCGTCAGGCCCCGTGAAGGTATCGTCGCCCAGGCCGTTGTCGGTGATTTGATACGTGATGGTGTTGCCCGAAATCGAGACCCCATTGGGCGCATACCAGACCGGCGTAGCCGGTGAAGCAGGCGTCTTACCGTACTTCATGAACGTCACGGGGCCTGCTAGGCTGGAGAGTGCCGAGAAGGTCACCGCCACCGTTACCGTCTCGCCCAGGTTGCAGCCCGTGACCCGAATTTTCATGCCGCCCAGCGGCGGCGGCGCTCCGTTATAGGCAGGCAACGCGTAAGGCCCGCTGTTGGCGGTGTCAATCGAGCAGCCGGCGCTGCCGCTCACAATCTGCGCGGACACCGTGCCGCTGCCAGCCGCCGTGGCAGCGGAGGTTGTTCGGCGCACCGGCGCCAAACTATCAAAAGCGGCAAATGGTCGTCCGCTACGCACGAGCCGCACCCGAGTGTCGCTGCGGGACGGTGGCCTAATGTCGACATAGCCCGTGCCGAAATCGACAATCCACACAAAGGGCGGATTCGTACCAATATTTACCGTAGAGGACCAATAATAATAGGCGTCCATATCCGGAAAAGCTATCCGATTGAATCGTGGATAAACACCAGGGATCACCAAAGATTCCAATTCAGTTATGTTAGGCAGGCGCCAATCGTTGTATCCCTTATAGTTGCGCGAGTTCGCGGTCACCGCCGACGCCAAGGCTTGCTGCCACGCAAAATACGAAGCCTGACAGTTCGTGTAGTCCGTCGATCCCCAACTGCATTTATCCCACATCAATCCGGTCACCGTGTCAGATACCGTGCCATCCCCGTTGTCGGCAAAGGTGGCCCAGGCCGGGCCCGAAGCCAAACCGACAAGGAGCGCTAACAAGCGCAAGAAACGACTCATGGTCCGCTACGCACGAGGCGCACCTGATTGGGGTTGGTCTGATGGTCAGCGCTGGCGGTGCCATCAGCGAAAAAGACAGTCAATGAGTAGGCAAAACCGAATTGAGTTATATCGCTGGTCCAATATGGAGAAATCTGGATGATATTCGGGAAAAAATTCGTATCGATTGCCGGAAGGTAAGCGCCGAAATTGACAATGGAGAGCAATTCCCGCCGCGTGGGCAAGCGCCAGCCGCTGGCGTACCCGCAAAGCGAATACGTTGTCGCATACGCCTGCGCCGCGCCCCAGGTCAGCGATCCATTGACCGCGCCGTCGGCCACCCAGATCAGGTTGGTCACGTTGTCTCTCACACAGACCGGCGTGCTGACAGGTACGCCACTGCCATCCAGCGCGATGGGATTGCCTGAAGCATCCAAGGCCGTGAAATCAAATCCCGCTGCGCCGCCGCCGACTTTAGTGAGCGCACCTGCCGCGGCCGCCGCATCGCGCCCGAAGCGACCGTCTTGCCCGGGGAAGCTGCCCGCATCGCCCGCGTTGGCATTGGTGCAGGTGGTCATTTGTGTGCCGTCATAGCACTGCGTTACGCCCGTATCGTTGAGCGTTCCCGTTGGGCCTGCGGCAAATGCATGGACAGTAACCAGACAAAGCAGTAACAAAAGCGAGCGCATCGTATACATCTGTGACTTGAAAGCGAGCAAGGTATCATCGCGGAAAGTTTCGGCGAATGCTTCTTTTTTCAAGGAAACCTTCGCCCGTGAAGGTCGAATGCGCTCCAGCCTTCGACTCATTTTTCACGAACTGAGTTTTGATGATCGATTTGCGCTGCTGGTGGAACGCGAGGTCTCAGAGCGTGAATCCAAGAAGCTAGATCGGCTGATTCGAGCTGCGGGCTTCCCGGAGAAGGCCTCGTTGGAGGATACCGACTACCGACTACCGACTACCGACCAACCAGAGGTATCGAGAAATCAATGATTGCCACACTTGCGAGTGGCGAGTGAGTTCGCCAGCGGCTCAACCTGATAGTGTCGGGCGCCACCGGGGCAGGCAAAACATGGTTCGCCTGTGCTTTTGGAACTCAAATGTGCCGCATGCGACTGCCAACTATGTTCGTCAAGGCAAGTGCCCTATACGAAGCGGTCGGCACCATCATCTTGGATGGCTCCCTAGCAACGTTGGAGGCTCGCCTGGTCAAACCCAGTTTGCTGGTCCTGGACGATTTTGGATTGGGTGAAATCACTCCGCAAGCCGCGCAGGCGCTGCTTGATGTGGTTGACCACCGGATGCGATCGGGCTCACTTCTGATGACCAGCCAGTTGCCGGCGCCGCGCAACTCATCGAGCAACAACAGATGCAGGCGATGCCACACGCCTGCGGCTTGCCAGTCACGCAGACGCCGCCAGCAGGTCATGCCGCTGCCAAAGCCAAGTTCCTGGGGCAGTTCCTCCCAGGGAATGCCAGTGCGCAGAACGAACACGATGCCATTCAGGGCCATCTCGTCGCTCACCCGCGGGCGGCCCCCTTGGCCGAGGGTACGGCTATCGGCAACAACGGCGCAATCTTCTTGAACTATGCGGCGCTATTCTCTTTGTTCTTGTTTCGACCCATGCAGCATCAAACGCCGATCAGGTGTTAGACGATGACATGGTTTTGTTAGCCGCTCTTATTGCAGGGTCTCTTTGCCGAACACAGGCAGCGGCAGCACCGGCACGCCCTCTTCCACCAAGGCCACCGTGTCCTCGAGAGAGGCCTGTCCGCGGATACCCCGCCTGGGTGATTCGCCGCGATGGATGCGCCGGGCTTCGGCCACAAATGCATCGCCCACGTCCTCGGCGTTCTTCATCGCTTCGCGGGTCAGCTTCAACCAGGCCGCCTGCAGAGCCTGCCGGCTCTCGGGGGGAACCCCATCCGACGACCGAAGGGATTTGCCAGGCGACTCGGGCCCGCTTGGCGCCACCGCGCCCAGATTCAGGCGCGGGGCTGACGGCAACTTGTGGATCTGGTGATCGCCACAGAGCGGACAGGTCAGGATGCCCCGGGTCAACTGCCCCTGGAAGTCCTCTTCCGAGGCGAACCAACCTTCAAAGTCATGCGCCTGAGCGCATTGGAGATTGAGTACCTTCATGGCTCAGAAGACGCAGGCTTTGCCCGCAGAACCGATGAAGGCGCAAGGACAGCCATGAGAAAGCCGCATCCCACAGTGCTGGATGGAAATGTCGTGCGCAAGGGTCGCTGGCAACGGAGACATCATGCGGGTCCAGACGGACATGACGACATGGACAGGCAGACGCTCAGGTCCGGCCGGCGGAGCCTGCATCGGCGCGATGCCTGAGCAGATAGCGGTAGACGAAACCGGGGAAGGCAAAGGTCAGGAACAATGCCCAGGTCACCGCGTAGAACTCCCAACCCTGCGGGGAGACCTGGCCCGCGCGCTGCTCAAGGGCGCGTCCGACCAGTCCGACCACCCCGTAAAGGAGCAGCAACTCCAGAAAGCGCCATGCCAACGACTTGGGTGCACGCCATGGGATCACCGCCAACAGGCGGTGATTCACAAAAGGCAGGTTGGCGGCGGCGAATGCCAGCAGGATCACCAACCAGACGGAGCCCTGGAGATTCACAAGCCGCTCGCCGGTCCGGACGACCTCAGGACCCCAGGGTGCGCACGATCGCGCGGGCGCACAGGGTCATCAGACCACCGGGCATCAAGCCCAGGAACAGGATCAGCGCCGCGTTGAGCGACAGCATGACCCGCACATCGGCCGGGGCAGACACCGTGGTGGCGGTGATCGGCTTGTCGAAGTACATGACCTTGACCACGCGCAGGTAATAGAAGGCACCGATCAGGGACATCAGCACGGCGAACACCGCCAAGGCCACATACATGTTGTCACCGGTGGTGACCAGGGCCTGCAACACCGACAGCTTGGCATAGAAGCCCACCAGCGGCGGAATGCCGGCCATCGAGAAGAGGCAGACCGTCATCACGGCGGCGTAGAAGGGGCTGCGCTGGTTCAGGCCGGCCAGATCGGCCACTTCTTCGCTTTCAAAGCCTTCGCGGGCCAGCAGCAGGATCACGCCGAATGTCGCCAGCGTGGTCAGCACATAGGTCACCACATAGAACATGGCCGAGCTGTAGGCATTGGCGGCCGGCAACGTGGTGCCGTTGACCACGCCCGGGATCAGGCCCAGCAGCACGAAGCCCATCTGCGAGATGGTCGAATAGGCCAGCATGCGCTTGAGGTTGCTTTGCACCACGCCCACCAGATTGCCGATGAGCAGCGAAGCGATGGACAGCACCACCAGCATCTGTTGCCATTCGACGGCCAGGGGCAGCAGGCCCTCGACCAGCAGGCGGATGATGATCGCAAAGGCGGCGAACTTCGGGGCTCCGCCGATCATCAGCGTGATCGCGGTCGGTGCACCCTGATAGACGTCGGGGATCCACATGTGGAAAGGCACCACACCGAGCTTGAACGCCAGACCGGCCACAACGAAGACCAGACCGAAGATCAGCACCTGGTGGTTGACCTGACCCGAACCGACGGCCTTGAACACCAGACCCAGGTCGAGCGAACCGGTGGCGCCATACAGCATCGACAGGCCATACAGCAGGAAGCCGCTGGCCAGCGCACCCAGCACAAAGTACTTCATGGCGGCCTCGGTGGCTGTCGCATGGTCGCGGCGCAGGGCCACCAGCGCATAGCTCGACAGCGTCAACAGCTCCAGGCCCAGGTAGATGACCAGGAAATTGTTGCCCGAGATCATGATGAACATGCCCAGCAGCGAGAACAGGCTCAAGGTGAAGAGCTCGCCACCGCGCAGCATGCCACGGTCGTGGGCATAGGGCCGGCCATAGACCAGGGTCACGAACACGGCCACGGCCGCGAAGCACTTGAACCAGTTGCCCATGGGGTCGCTGACCACCAGGTCGCCAAAGCCATAGAGGGTCTGTTCACCGATCGCATACTGGGCCTGGATGGCCGCCACGACCGCCAGGGTCAGCAGGGTGAGCACATAGGTGGCGGTACGGCGCGAACTGGTCACACCCAGGTCGAGCAGGGCAATCACGCAGCCCATCGCGAGCAGGATGATTTCGGGGTACGCCGTGATCCAGCTGATGTTGTCAATCATCTCGTTTCTCTCTGGTCAATTCAGCTTGGAAGCCGCGACGTGTTGCAGCAGATTGTTCACCGATGCATCCATCACATCCGTGAAAGGCTTCGGATACAGGCCCATGTAGAGCACTGACACCGCCAGCAGCGCCATGATCAGGAATTCGCGGGCATCGATGTCCTGCAGTTCCTTGACATGGTCGTTGGCGACCGGCCCCAGATAGACGCGCTTGAACATCCAGAGGGTGTAGGCCGCACCGAAGATCAAGGCGGTGGCGGCGAAGGCGCCCAGCCAGAAGTTGGCCTTGACCGCACCCAGGATGACCATCCACTCGCCGACGAAACCGGCGGTTCCCGGCAGACCGCAGTTGGCCATGGAGAACAGCAGGGCAAAGGCGGCGAACTTGGGCATGGTATTGACCACACCGCCGTAGCTGGCGATTTCACGCGAATGGACACGGTCGTAGAGAACGCCGATGCCCAGGAACATCGCAGCCGACACGAAGCCGTGCGAGACCATCTGCACCAGGCCGCCGGACACGCCCAGCGGATTGAAGATGAAGAAACCCAGGGTCACGAAACCCATGTGGGCCACGGACGAATAGGCCACCAGCTTCTTCATGTCCTTCTGCACCATCGCCACCAGGCCCACATAGACCACGGCGGTGATCGACAGGCCGATGATCAGCCAGGCCCATTCATGCGAGGCGTCCGGTGCGATCGGCAGCGAGAAGCGCAGGAAGCCATAGGCACCCAGCTTCAGCATGATCGCCGCCAGCACCGCAGAACCGCCCGTCGGCGCTTCGACGTGGACGTCGGGCAGCCAGGTGTGCACCGGCCACATCGGGACCTTGACGGCAAACGCAGCGAAGAAGGCAAAGAACAGCAGGGTCTGTGCGGTCTGACCCAGGGGCAGCTTGTGCCAGGTCAGGATGTCGAAGCTGCCGCCGGAGGCGCTGTACAGGTAGATCAGGGCCACCAGGGTCAGCAAGGAACCCAGCAGCGTGTAGAGGAAGAACTTGAACGCCGCGTAGATCTTGTTCGGCCCCCCCCAGATGCCGATGATCAGGTACATCGGGATCAGCGTGGCTTCGAAGAAGACGTAGAACAGCATCCCGTCCAACGCGCAGAACACCCCGATCATCAGGCCGCTGAGGATCAGGAAGGCGCCCATGTACTGGTTGACCCGCTCGGTGATGACCTCCCAGCCGGCGATCACCACGATCACCGTGATGAAGGCGGTCAGCGGGACGAACCAGAACGAGATCCCGTCCAGGCCCAGGTGGTAGTGAACGTTGAAACGCTCGATCCAGCTCAGGTCCTCGACGAACTGCATGGCCGGGGTTCCGGGCTGGAAGCCCTGGTACAGCGGCAGCGTCACCAGCAGGCTGGCAATGGCACCGATCAGGGCCACCCAACGGACGACCTTGGCATGTTCATCATGGCCCCAGGCCAGCAGCACGACGCCGAAGACGATGGGCGTCCAAATGGCAAGACTCAACAATCCCATTTTTCTTTTTCTCCTACTTGTTGAGCCAGACGAAATACGTCATGAACACGAAGATGCCGAGGATCATCACCAGGGCGTAGTGGTAGATGTAGCCCGACTGCATCCAGCGGACCACACCGGCCACCCAGCCGACGAATTTCCAGGAGCCGTTGACCACGGCGCCGTCGATGATCGCCTGATCACCGCCCTTCCAGAGGCCGGTGCCGAGCGCACGGGCACCACGGGCCAGGATGTTCTCGTTGATCCAGTCGAGGTAGTACTTGTTCTCGAGCAGGTCGTAGACCGGCTTGAACATCGACTTGATCGCGCGCGGCAGGGCCGGGTTGACCATGTACATGTAGTACGACACCGCCACACCTGCCAGTGCGAGCCAGAACGGCGCCGAACCGAAGGCATGCAGGGCCATCTGGACCGGGCCGTGGAAGGCCTCGTGCAGTTCTTCCATCACATGGTGCTTCTCGCCGTCGACGAAGATCACGCCCTTGAAGAAGTCGCCGAACAGCATGGGTTCGATGAACAGGAAACCGATCAGCACCGAGGGAATGGCCAGCAGCAGCAGCGGCACGGTGACCACCCACGGCGACTCGTGGGGCTCATGGTGGTCGTCGTGGTGGCCGTGGTCGTCATGGCCATGATGATGGGCATCGGGGTTCTGGTCGAAACGCTCCTTGCCATGGAAGACCAGGAAGTAGAGGCGGAAGGAATAGAAGGCCGTGACGAACACGCCCGCCAGCACCGCGAAAGAGGCGAAGCCGGCCGCCGGCAGATGGCTTTCGCTGACCGCCTCGATGATGCTGTCCTTCGAGTAGAAGCCCGAGAAGAACGGCGTGCCGATCAAGGCCAGCGAGCCCAGCAGCGAGGTGATCCAGGTGATCGGCATGTACTTGCGCACGCCGCCCATCCAGCGGATATCCTGGTTGTGGTGCATGCCCATGATGACCGAGCCGGCCGCCAGGAACAGCAAGGCCTTGAAGAAGGCGTGGGTCATCAGGTGGAAGACCGCCACCGAATAGGCCGAGGCACCGAGGGCCACCGTCATGTAGCCGAGCTGGGACAGCGTCGAATAGGCGATCACCCGCTTGATGTCGTTCTGGATGATGCCGAGGAAGCCCATGAACAAGGCGGTGATGGAACCGATCACCATGATGAAGTTCAGGGCGGTGTCGCTCAACTCGAAGATCGGCGACATGCGGGACACCATGAAGATGCCGGCCGTCACCATGGTGGCGGCGTGGATCAGCGCCGAGATCGGGGTCGGGCCTTCCATCGAGTCGGGCAGCCAGACGTGCAGGGGGAACTGGGCACTCTTGCCCATCGCGCCGATGAACAGGCAGATGCTGATCACGGTCACCAGCAACCAGTCGGTGCCGGGGAAGTTCAATTGGGCCAGCTCTTCGGTCTTGGCGAAGATCTCGGCGTAATTGAGCGAGCCGGTGTAGGCCGCGATCAGACCGATGCCCAGGATGAAACCGAAGTCGCCCACCCGGTTGACCAGGAAGGCCTTCATGTTGGCAAAGATGGCCGTGGGCTTGTTGAACCAGAAGCCGATCAGCAGATAGGACACCAGGCCCACCGCTTCCCAACCGAAGAACAGCTGCAGCAGGTTGTTGCTCATCACGAGCATCAGCATGGAGAAGGTGAACAGCGAGATGTAGGAGAAGAAACGGTCGTAACCCTCGTCTTCTTCCATGTAGCCCACGGTGTAGATGTGCACCATCAGCGACACGAAGGTCACGACACACATCATCATCGCGGTCAGGCTGTCGATCAGGAAGCCGACCTCCATCTTCAGACCGCCCACCACCATCCAGGTGTAGAGGGTCTCGCTGAAGCGCGCGCCATCGAGGGCGACACTCTTCAGGGTCAGGGCCGACAGCACGAAGGCGACGAACACGCCCAGAATGGTCAGGGTATGGCTCAGGCGGCGACCGATGAGGTTGCCGCCGAAGGCGGTACCGAAAACCCCGGCGATCACCGAGCCCGCCAGCGGAGCCAGCGGCACTGCCAGCAATGTGGTTGCAGAAAGCGTTGCGCTCATTGTTGGATTCTCAGGTTAGCCTTTGAGCGTGTTGAGTTCATCGACGCTGATGCTGTTCTTGTTGCGGAACAACAGGACCAGGATCGCCAGACCGATCGCCGACTCTGCGGCCGCCACGGTCAGGATGAAGAACACGAACACCTGGCCGTGCATGTCCCCCAGGTAGTGGGAGAAGGCCACGAAGTTCATGTTCACGGCCAGCAGCATCAGTTCGATGGCCATGAGCAGCACGATCAGGTTCTTGCGGTTCAGGAAGATCCCGATCACCGACAGCGCGAACAACACCGCGCCGATCGACAGAAAGTGTCCCAATGTGAGCGTCATGCGCTTTTCTCCTGTGCTGTGGCGGCGGCTGCATCGACGGCCGCAGCCTTGCGGGTCGCAGGCACCTTCACCATTTCGAACCGGTCACGGGCCTTGACACGGACCTGCATCGAAGGATCGACGAATTTGCTGTCCTTGCGCTGACGCAGGGTCAGGGCGATGGCCGCCAGCATGGCCACCAGCAGGATCACAGCCGCCACTTCGACGGGGTAGAGGTAACGGGTGTAGAGCAGCACGCCCAGTTCCTGGGCGTTCGAGTACTGCGCGCCCTGCGAGATCGCCTGCGTCATGGCCGCAGTGTGCGGCGCATCGATGAGGCGGAATCCGCCGAGCAGCACACCGGCCATCTCCAGCGCGATCACGCAACCCATCACGGCGGCCAGGGGGAAGTGCTTCCAGAATCCCTTGCGCAGGCTGTCGACATCGATGTCGAGCATCATCACCACGAAGAGGAACAGCACCATCACCGCACCCAGATACACCAGCACCAGGGTGATGGCCAGGAACTCGGCCTGCAGCAGCAGCCAGACCGCAGCGGCCTGCGAGAACGCCAGCATCAGGTACAGCACGGCATGCACCGGATTGCGGGCGGTGATCACACGGAAGGCTGCAAACAGCAGCACGACCGAGAACAGATAAAAGAAACCAGTCTTGGCGTCCATGAATCAGGTCTTTTCAGGGTTCGGGCGGGGTGGCTGGTTCAACGGTATTTGGCGTCTGCCGCCTTGGCAGCCGCAATATCGTTCTCATAGCGGTCGCCGACCGCCAACAGCATGTCTTTGGTGAAGTACAGATCACCGCGCTTCTCACCGTGGTATTCGAAGATCTGGGTCTCCACGATGGAGTCGACCGGGCAGCTCTCTTCGCAGAAACCGCAGAAGATGCACTTGGTCAGGTCGATGTCGTAGCGCGTCGTGCGCCGCGAACCATCGGCGCGCACATCGGATTCGATGGTGATCGCCATGGCCGGGCAGACGGCTTCGCAGAGCTTGCAGGCAATGCAGCGCTCTTCACCGTTGTCGTAGCGGCGCAGGGCATGCAGGCCACGGAAACGCGGCGAGATCGGGGTCTTCTCTTCGGGGAACTGGACCGTCACCTTGCGCTTGAACGCATAGCGACCGGTCAGGGCCATGCCCTTGAACAGTTCGACGAGCATGAAGCTCTTGAAGAAATCCTTCAGCGAGAAGGGGGATGCAGCAACAGTGCTCATGGTCTTGGCCCTGCCTTCAATTCCAGATGTTCCAGGACGTCTGCATCCAGAAGCCCACGATCAGCAGCCACACCAGGGTGACCGGGATGAAAATCTTCCAGCCCAGACGCATGATCTGGTCATAGCGGAAGCGCGGGAAGGTCGCCCGGATCCAGATGAACATGGAGACCACCACAAAGGTCTTCACACCCAGCCAGATCCAGCCCGGCACCGCATTGAACAGCGCGTTGTTCAGCGGCGGCAGCCAGCCACCCAGGAACATCAGCACCGCCAGGATCGACACCAGCCACATGCTGGCGTATTCGGCCAGGAAGAAGATGGCAAAGCCCATGCCCGAATATTCGACCATGTGACCCGCCACGATCTCGGCCTCGCCTTCGACGACGTCGAAGGGATGGCGGTTGGTTTCTGCAACCCCCGAGATCAGGTAGACCACGAAGATCGGCAGCAACGGCAGCCAGTTCCAGGACAGGAAATTCAGGCCCATGCCAGCCGCAGCGCCCTTGGCCTGAGCGGCCACGATGACCGACAGGTTCATGCTGCCCGACACCATCAGCACCACCAGGAAGCAGAAGCCCATGGCGATTTCGTAGCTGACCATCTGGGCGGAGGCGCGCAGCGCACCCAGGAAGGCGTACTTCGAGTTGGACGCCCAGCCGGCGATGATCACGCCATAGACCTCGATCGAGGTGATGGCCATCACCAGCAGCAGGCCGGCATTGAGGTTGGTCAGCGCCACTTCGGGGCCGAAGGGCACTGCGACCCAGGCGGCCAGGGCCGGCATGATGGCCATGATCGGGCCCAGACGGAACAGGCCGTTGCTGGCCGCCGTCGGGCGGATCAGTTCCTTGGTCAGCAGCTTGACCGCATCGGCGATCGGCTGCAGCAGACCCATCGGACCCACGCGGTTGGGGCCGTAACGGACCTGGATGAAACCCAGGAACTTGCGCTCCCAGAGCGTCAGGTAGGCCACCGCGCCCATCAGCGGCGCGAGGACCGCCACGATCTTGATGAGGATCCAGAGCACCGGCCAGGCCGCCAGGGTCCACCAGGCGGCAGACGACAGGCCCAGGCCGCCGTTGTAGAGCGCGTCAATCATGCGTTCACCTCATCCCGTGCAGCGCGGGCGTCTGCCGTCTGTTGCAGCGACGGCGACCGGCGAACCAGGCCGTCGAGTTGATAGATGGAAGCCGACACCGGTCGGGCCTCCTGGGCACCCGAGGGCCGGACCGCCTCGGAAGTGCTGTTGTTCAGCCGTTGGGCATGGACCAGCTTGTCGCCTGCGGCCGTCAGATCCAGATGGGTCAGGACGTCCTGTGCAGACTCGAAGTCGAAACCCTTCAGGCCCAGCAGATTGCCCAGCACGCGCAACACCTTCCAGGCCGGACGTGTGTTGCCCAAGGGGCGCACCACCGCATGGAAGCTCTGGACACGGCCTTCTGCATTGACGAAGCTGCCCGGCGTCTCGGTGAACGGCGCGATCGGCAGCAGCACGTCGCTGATGTCGAGGTTGGTCTTGAAGGGGCTCAGGGTCACCACCATCTCGGCCTTGTTGAGGCCTTGCAGCGCCGACTGGCCGGCGGCCGAATCGAAGGCCGGTTCGGTGTTCAGCAACAGGACGGCCTTGAGCCCGCCCGCCAGCATCTGGGCGGCGTTCAGACCATGGGCACGCGGCTGGGTGCCGACCAGTTGGGCACCCACCGTGTTGGCGGCTTCGGTCAGGTAGCCGACCGAAGCGCCGGTGTGTTCGCCGATCCAGTTCGCCAGCACCAGCAGGCTGTTGGCATTGGCATGGTGTGCCGCCGCATTGCCCAGCAGGACGGCCTTGCGCTCGCCGCCCGCCAGGGACTTGGCGATCGCTGCAGCCTGGGCCGTGATCTCGCCACCGAAGGGCGAGCCGATGCCCTTTTCCTGGGCCACCGCCGCAGCGATGTCCGTCAGGCGGGCCACCCAATCCTGGGCAGCTGCGTGCTGGAACTGCGCCACCGGCATCGCCCAATCCTGGGCGGATTCGACCAATGCATTCACCTGGGCGCCCTTGCGCACGGCCTGGCGGATGCGTTGCGCAAACAGAGGATGGTCCTTGCGCAGGTTGGACCCCACGACCAGCACCCGTTGCAGATCGGTCAGCGAGGCGATCGGACGGCCCAGCCAGCGCGCACCTTCGAAGGGCGCAAACTCGGCATGGCGCAGACGGTGGTCGATGCTGTCACTGCCCAGGCCCCGGACCAGTTCGGTGGCCAGATGGAGCTCTTCGACCGTGCTGTGCGGGCTGACCAGGGCGCCGATGCTGGCGGAGCCATGGTTGGCACCGATCTGCTTGAGGCCGTTGGCCACATATTCGAGCGCGGTCTGCCAATCCACGGTCTTCCACTCACCGCCCTGCTTAAGCATGGGCTCGGTGAGGCGGTCCGGACCATTGAGCGCCTCGTAGGAGAAGCGGTCACGGTCGGCGATCCAGCACTCATTGACGGCGTCGTTCTCCAGCGGGACGACACGCATCACCTGGTGATTCTTGACCTGGACGATGAGGTTGGCCCCAGTGGAATCATGCGGGCTGACGCTCTTGCGGCGCGACAGCTCCCAGGTGCGGGCGCTGTAGCGGAACGGCTTGCTGGTCAGCGCGCCCACCGGGCAGATGTCGATCATGTTGCCCGACAGCTCGGAGTCGACGGTTTCGCCGGCAATGGTGGTGATCTCGGAATGCTCACCACGGTGGATCATGCCGAGTTCCATGATGCCCGACACTTCCTGGCCGAAGCGGACGCAGCGCGTGCAGTGGATGCAGCGGCTCATCTCTTCCATGGAGATCAGGGGGCCGACATCCTTGTGGAAGACGACGCGCTTTTCCTCGGCGTAGCGCGAGGACGAACCGCCATAGCCCACCGCCAGATCCTGCAGCTGGCATTCGCCACCCTGGTCGCAGATCGGGCAATCGAGCGGGTGATTGATCAGCAGAAACTCCATGACCGACTGCTGGGCCTTGATCGCCTTGTCGCTCTTGGTGCGCACGATCATGCCCTGGGTCACAGGCGTGGCACAGGCCGGCATGGGCTTGGGTGCCTTCTCGACATCGACCAGGCACATGCGGCAGTTCGCCGCGATGCTCAGTTTCTTGTGATAGCAGAAGTGCGGAATGTAGGTGCCGGCCTTTTCGGCTGCATGCATGACCATGCTGCCTTCATTGACCTCTACCTTTTGACCGTCGAGTTCGATTTCAACCATATGTTCTCTCGCGATCAAGCATGTGCAGCAGGCTGCGACTTGGCTTGCTCAATCAATGCCTGGAATTCAGGCTTGAAATGTTTCAGCATGGCGCGCACCGGCATCGCAGCGGCATCGCCGAGGGCGCAGATGGTCCGCCCCTGGATGTTGTCGGCGACCGAGTTCAGCAGATCCAGGTCACCTTGCCGGCCCTGGCCGTGCCAGATCCGGTCGATCACCCGCCACATCCAACCTGTGCCTTCGCGGCACGGTGTGCACTGGCCGCAGGATTCATGCGAATAGAAATACGACAGGCGCAACAGGCTTTCGACCATGCTGCGGGAGTCGTCCATGACGATCACCGCCCCCGAGCCCAGCATCGAGCCGGCCTTGGCGATGGAGTCATAGTCCATGGTGCATTCCATGATGACCGAGGCCGGCAGCACCGGCGACGACGAGCCACCCGGGATCACCGCCTTGAGTTGGCGGCCCTTGCGCACCCCACCGGCGAGTTCGAGCAGTTTGGCAAACGGCGTGCCCAGCGGGATCTCGTAATTGCCGGGCCGCTCGACGTCACCGCTGATCGAGAAGATCTTGGTGCCGCCGTTGTTGGGCTTGCCACACTCGAGGTAGGCGACGCCGCCGTTGCGGATGATCCAGGGCACCGCGGCGAAGGTCTCGGTGTTGTTGATCGTGGTCGGCTTGCCGTAGAGGCCGAAGCTGGCAGGGAACGGCGGCTTGAAGCGCGGCTGGCCCTTCTTGCCTTCGAGCGATTCGAGCAGCGCGGTCTCCTCGCCGCAAATGTAGGCGCCGAAGCCATGGGCCGCATGCAGCTGGAAGCTGAAGCTGCTGCCCAGGATCTGCTGGCCCAGATAGCCTGCAGCACGAGCCTCTTCGAGCGCGGCCTCGAAGCGTTCGTAGGTCTGGAAGATCTCGCCGTGGATGTAGTTGTAACCCACGGTGATGCCCATCGCGTAGGCCGCGATGATCATGCCCTCGATCACGATGTGCGGGTTGAACTGGAGGATGTCCCGGTCCTTGCAGGTACCAGGCTCGCCCTCGTCCGAATTGCAGACCAGGTACTTCTGACCCGGGAACTGACGCGGCATGAAGCTCCACTTCAGGCCGGTGGGAAAACCGGCACCGCCGCGGCCCCGCAGGCCGGATTCCTTGACCGTGGCGATCACCTGGTCCTGTGTCAGGCCTTCGCCGCCGTCCACGCCCAGGATCTTGCGCAGGGCCTGGTAGCCGCCACGCGCCTCGTAGTCCTTGAGGCTCCAGTTGCTGCCGTTCAGGCCCGCATAGATCTGGGCACCGATATGGCGGTCGTGGAAACAGGTCTCGACGCCGGTGGACTGGAACTGGGAAAGAATGCTTTGAGCAGACGCCATCACTTCCCCTCGGCGGCGCGCAGACCGTCAACCAGTTGATCGAGCTTGTCGTTGCTCATGAAACTGCACATGGTGCGGTCGTTCACCAGCATCACAGGCGAGTCGGCACAGGCGCCGAGGCACTCGCACTGCTGAAGGGTGAACAGGCCGTCCGGCGTGGTCTCGCCCATCTTGATGCCGAGCTTGCCTTCGAGATGGTGCAGCGCCTTGTAGCCGTCACGCAGCTGGCAGGGCAGGTTCGTGCACACATTGAGCTTGAACTTGCCCACCGGCTGTTGGTTGTACATGTTGTAGAAGGTGGTGACCTCATGCACGGCGATCACCGGCATGTCCAGCACCTCTGCAATCACGCGCTCGCTGTCGGCGCTGACATAGCCCTCTTCCTGCTGAACAATCGACAGGCAGGCCATCACGGCCGACTGCTTCTGGTCTGCCGGGTACTTGGCTACTTCACGGGCAAAACGTGCCCTGGTCGAATCAGAGATCATCGATCAATCTCTCCAAACACAATGTCCATGGTGCCGATGATGGCGACCGCATCGGCCAGCATATGACCGCGGGCCATTTCGTCCAGGGTGGCCAGGTGGGCAAACCCCGGAGCGCGGATCTTCAGTCGGTAGGGCTTGTTCGCACCATCGCTGATGAGGTAGATGCCGAACTCCCCCTTGGGGTGCTCGACGGCCGCATAGGCCTCGCCTTCGGGCACATGGAAGCCTTCGGTGAAGAGCTTGAAGTGATGGATCAGCTCTTCCATGCTCGACTTCATGGCCTCACGGGCCGGCGGCGCCACCTTGTGGTTGTCGGTGATCACCGGGCCGGGATTGGCGCGCAGCCAGTCGACGCACTGCTTGATGATGCGGTTCGATTCGCGCATCTCGGCCATGCGGACCAGGTAGCGGTCGTAGCTGTCGCCGGTCTTGCCCACCGGGATGTCGAACTCGACCTTGTCGTAGGCGTCGTAGGGCTGCGTCTTGCGCAGATCCCAGGCCACCCCCGAGCCGCGCAGCATCGGGCCGGTCATGCCGAGGTTCAGGGCACGTTCGACAGGCACCACGCCGATGCCGACGGTGCGCTGCTTCCAGATGCGGTTGTCGGTCAGCAGGGTCTCATATTCATCGACACAGCCAGGGAAACGCTGGGTGAAGTCATCGATGAAATCCAGCAGCGAACCCTGGCGGTTCTTGTTCAGCTCGGCCAGGGCCTTGGCGTTCTTGATCTTGCTGACCTTGTACTGCGGCATGGTGTCCGGCAGGTCGCGGTAGACGCCGCCCGGCCGGAAGTAGGCCGCATGCATGCGGGCCCCCGACACGGCCTCGTACATGTCGAACAGGTCTTCGCGCTCGCGGAAGGCATAGATCAGGATGGTCGAACTGCCGCAATCGTTGCCATGCGAACCGAGCCACATCAGGTGGTTCAGGATGCGGGTGATCTCGGAGAACATCACGCGGATGTACTGCGCGCGCACCGGCACCTCAAGGCCCAGCAGCTTCTCGATCGCCAGGCAATACGCATGCTCGTTGGACATCATCGACACATAGTCGAGGCGGTCCATGTAGGGCAGCGACTGGATGAAGGTCTTGTTCTCGGCCAGCTTCTCGGTGGCCCGGTGGAGCAGTCCGATGTGCGGATCGGCGCGCTGGACCACTTCGCCGTCCAGCTCCAGCACCAGCCGGAGCACGCCGTGCGCCGCAGGGTGCTGCGGTCCGAAATTGAGGGTGTAGTTTTTGATTTCAGCCATGTTGCGTCACACGCAAGGCAAGCGCCTCAGTGCAGGCCTCCGTACTTGTCTTCGCGGATGATGCGCGGCGTGATTTCACGGGGTTCGATGGTCACCGGCTCGTAGACCACGCGGCGGCGTTCTGCGTCGTAGCGCATCTCGACATGGCCGGAGATCGGGAAGTCCTTGCGGAAGGGGTGGCCGATGAAGCCGTAGTCGGTGAGGATGCGGCGCAGATCCGGATGGCCGCGGAAGAGGATGCCGAAGAGGTCGAAGGCCTCGCGCTCGAACCAGTTGGCGCTCGCCCACACTTCCACCACCGAATCGACTACCGGCTCGGCGGAGTCGGCACAGCGTACCGCGAGACGCAGCCGCCGGTTGTGGGTGATGGAGAGCAGCTGGTAGGCGATCGCGAAGCGCGCACCGCCCACCGGCAGCGGCGGCACGTCGACCTCCTGCTCGAGCCGCGCCCGGCTGAACCCCGTGCTGGTGGCCGAGTGCGTGGTCCAGTCGTCTTTGCGGAATTCGTGGTAGTCGACGCCGGCGAGATCCATCA
>JAFAMV010000115.1 GCA_019233055.1 Curvibacter sp. | reverse complement strand
TCGCCATATTCGATCATCCGGGCCGACAGCCCGATGGCATGCAGACCCGTGGTACAGGCCGTCACCACGGCCACGTTCGGCCCCTTGAATCCATACTTGATGGACACATGGCCGGAGATCATGTTGATGATCGAGGCCGGCACGAAGAACGGGGACACACGACGCGGGCCACGGTTGACCAGCTCGCCATGCATCTCCTCGATGAGAGGCAGGCCGCCGATGCCGGCACCGATGTTGCAGCCGATGCGCACCGCCTGCTCTTCGCTCAGCGCATCGCCCGTGGGCAATCCCGCATCGGTCACCGCCTGGATCGCGGCCGCCATGCCCAGATGGATGAAGCGGTCCATGTGGCGCGCTTCCTTCTCGGGCATGTATTGGGTGACGTCAAAGCCCTTCACCTCGCCGGCGAACTTGCAGGCAAAGGCGCTTGCATCGAATGCCTTGATCAGGTCGATGCCCGACTGGCCAGCAAGCAGATGACTCCAGGACTCTGCAACCGTGTTACCCACAGGGCTGACACAGCCCAGACCAGTGACGACAACGCGACGACGGGACATATGAAAATCTCAGTTTGGCCGGGCAGACGCACCGGCGATCATGGCAGGCACGGAAGGAAGGCCGGGTGGCCCATCCGGCCCGCACAGGAAAGGTTCAGGCCAGCCCTGGCGGGACTCAGGCCTTCTGGTGCGTGTTGGCGTAGTCGATCGCGTTCTGCACCGTGGTGATCTTCTCGGCGTCTTCGTCCGGGATCTCGATGCCGAACTCGTCTTCCAGAGCCATCACCAGTTCAACCGTGTCCAGAGAGTCAGCGCCCAGATCGGCCACGAAGGACTTTTCATTGGTGACTTGAGACTCTTCCACGCCGAGTTGTTCGGCAATGATTTTTTTGACACGTGCTTCGATATCGCTCATGGTTCCCTCTGAGGGTTGTGAAAAGATCCGTGATTTTAGCCGCCTGCGGGAAACATTCCCGATGCAATCGCCGCACGAACCAAACGGCAGCAAACTGTAGCCTTCTTACATGTACATGCCACCATTGACATGCAACTCCTGGCCGGTGATGTAGGCCGCCGCAGGTGAGGCCAGGAAGGACACTGCATGCGCCACGTCCGAAGGCTTGCCCAGATGGCCCAGGGGGATCTGTGACAGCAGGGCTTTTTGCTGCTCTTCGGGCAGGGATGCCGTCATGTCGGTGTCGATGAAACCAGGCGCGACACAGTTGACCGTGATGCCCCGGCTGCCCAGCTCGCGGGCCAGGGCGCGGGTCATGCCTGCCACGCCGGCCTTGGCCGCCGCGTAGTTGGCCTGACCCGGATTGCCCGATGCACCCACCACACTCGTGATGCTCACGATGCGGCCGTAGCGCTGCTTCATCATGGGCCGCATCACCGCACGGCTCATGCGGAAGACCGATTTGAGGTTGGTGTCGAGCACCGCATCCCAATCGGCATCCTTGAGCCGCATGGCCAGCGTGTCCCGGGTGATGCCGGCATTGTTGACCAGCACATGCACGGCACCGTGCTCCTTGATGATGGCCTCGACCAACCCATCGACGGCCGCGCCGTCATTGACATCCAGCACCACGCCACGGCAGCCCGGGTAGGCCCCCAGCGTCGACGTGATCCGGGCCGCGCCCTCTTCTGTGGTGGCCGTGCCCACCACCTTCAGGCCACGCTGGGCCAGCTCGAGGGCAATGCCGGCGCCGATGCCGCGGGTCGCCCCAGTCACCAGGGCCACCTGCCCTTCGAATTTCACTTCACTCATGCTGTCAATCCTTTCGCCTCGGCCAGCGTGGCCGGATCCTGCACGACCGCGCCCTTCAGCTCGGCATCGATGCGCTTGGTCATGCCCGCCAGCACCTTGCCCGGGCCACATTCGATCACGGTCTCCAGACCGCGCGCCTTGATGGCCTGGACGCATTCGACCCAGCGAACCGGCCGGAAGGCCTGCCGGTACAAGGCGTCACGGATGCGCTCGACCTCGGTCTCCACCGCCACATCGACGTTGTTGAGCACCGGGATGCGGGGCGCCGCCAGCGACAGGCCGGCCAGTTTCTCGCGCAACTTCTCTGCCGCAGGCTTCATCAGCGAAGAATGGAAAGGCGCCGACACAGGCAAGGGCAAGGCGCGCTTGGCGCCTTGCGCCTTGAGATGCTCACAGGCCTTTTCGACGGCCAGCTTGCTGCCCGCGATGACGGTCTGGACCGGGTCGTTGAAATTCACCGCCTCGACCACCTCGCCCGCACCGAGGGTTGCCGCCACCTCGGCGCAACCCGCCTGCACCCGGGCGGCATCCATGCCCAGGATGGCGGCCATGGCACCGGTGCCGACCGGCACAGCCTCCTGCATGGCAGCAGCACGGAAACGCACCAGTGGCGCGGCCTGAGCCAGGGTCAGGACACCGGCCGCCACCAGCGCCGTGTACTCGCCCAGCGAATGCCCGGCCACCAGGGCCGGCTCAGCACCGCCCTCGGCCAGCCAGACCCGGTAGGCGGCCACGCCGGCCACCAGCATCACCGGCTGGGTGTTGGTGGTCAGGGCCAGCGCCTCCTTGGGGCCGGCCTGGATCAGGGCGCCGACATCCTCACCGAGGGCGTCAGAGGCCTCCTTCAGCGTCTGGGCCACGGCCGGATGATCGCCCCAGGCGTCCAGCATGCCGACCGACTGCGAGCCCTGGCCCGGAAAAACAAATGCGAATTGGGTCATGATTTCTTGATCTGCCTGTTGTCATTGGCGCCCACCCCGGAGGCGGACGCTCCGGCCTGGCCGGAAGCTTGGTCAGTACTGCAGCAACACCGCGCCCCAGGTGAAGCCGCCGCCCACACCTTCGAGCAGCAGGGTCTGCCCCCGCTGGATGCGCCCGGCCCGGACTGCGGTGTCCAGCGCCAGAGGGATCGAAGCCGCCGAGGTATTGCCATGCTGGTCCACCGTCACCACCACCTTGTCCAGCGGCAGCTTCAGTTTGCGGGCCGTGCTTTGCATGATGCGGATGTTGGCCTGGTGCGGGATCAGCCAATCGATGTCGGCGTCGGTCTTGCCGGCCTTGGCCAGCACCGCACGCGCCGCGTCTTCGAGCACCCCCACCGCCAGCTTGAAGACAGCCTGGCCGTCCATCTTCAGCAGGGGGTCCCCCAACACCTGCCCACCGGACACATGGCCCGGCACACAAAGAATGCCCACATGCTTGCCATCGGCGTGAAGATCGCTGGCCAGGATGCCCGGCTGCTCAGACGCCTCCAGCACCACGGCACCGGCGCCATCACCGAACAGGACGCAGGTGGTGCGGTCGTTGAAATCGAGGATGCGCGAAAACACCTCGGCCCCCACGACCAGCGCACGCCGCGCCGTACCGGCCTGGATCATGGCGTCCGCCACGCTCAAGGCATATACGAAGCCGCTGCAGACCGCCTGCACATCGAACGCAGCGGCCCCGGCGTTGCCGAGCTTGTGCTGCAGGATGCACGCGGTCGACGGAAAGACCATGTCCGGCGTCGAGGTGGCGACGATGATCAGATCCAGCTGATCGGGCGACAGCGACGCTGCTTCGAGCGCCTTGCGGGCGGCCTCGAGCGCCAGATCACTGCTTCCGACTTCAGGGGCCGCGAAATGGCGGGCCCGGATACCGGTCCGCTCGACAATCCATTCGTCCGAGGTTTCCAGCCCCCGGGTGGCCAGTTCAGCCGCCAGATCCGAGTTGGTGAGGCGACGGGGAGGCAGGTAGCTGCCGGTTCCGGCAATGCGCGAATAACGTCTCATTATGGTGGGGTGGCCGCCGTGCCGGTGGCCGACTCCCCCGCCGGCACCAGAAGCGGCGCGGCGCGGGCAATTCGGACCTGGACACGGTCGAGCAGGTTGTTTCGGGCCGCATCATACGCCCGGTTCAAAGCTTGCTCGAACGCGAAGGCGTCCGCCGAACCATGGCTCTTGAACACCAGCCCGCGCAGGCCCAAAAGTGCCGCACCGTTGTAGCGACGATGATCAACCCGGTTTTTGAATGCAGATAGCACCGGATAGGCTGCCAAAGCCGCCATCTTGGTGAAGATCGATTTGGAAAAGGCTTCCTTGAGGAAACCACCGATCATGGTGGCCACACCTTCGCTGGCCTTCAGCAGCACATTACCGACAAAACCGTCGCAGACCACGATGTCCGAGGTGCCCTTGAAGATGTCGTTGCCCTCCACATTGCCGACGAAGTTCAGGTCCCCCGCCTGCCCCGCCACGCGCAGCAGGTCGCCAGCGCGCTTGATCACCTCACTGCCCTTGATGGACTCCGAGCCGATGTTGAGCAGGCCCACCGTCGGGTGCTCCTTGCTCTTGAGCACCGAATCCAGCGCCGACCCCAACACGGCAAACTGCAGCAGATGGTGCTCGGTGCAATCGACATTGGCCCCCAGGTCCAGCACCGTCGTGGCCCCGCCCCACACATTGGGCATGGGATAGGCAATCGCCGGCCGGTCGATGCCCTCCAGGGTCTTCAGAAGGTAGCGCGCAATCGCCATCAAGGCGCCGGTGTTGCCGGCCGACACGGCTGCGCCAGCCCGCCCGTCCTTGACCTGCTGGATGGCCACACGCATGGACGAATCCTTCTTCTTGCGCAGGGCCACCTCCACGGGGTCGTCCATCTCGACTACTTCCGTGGCGGCGAGGATCTCGGCACGCTCATGGCGAAAACCCGCCAGGTCTTCCGCCTTGCCCACCAGGACCAGGCGTACATCCTGGAATCGGTCCAGAAAATGCCGGCATGCTGCCAGCGTGACGCGGGGGCCATGGTCGCCCCCCATGCAGTCAACAGCCAGTGTGATCATCCAGAACTCACTCGACCGACAGGCCGGTCTCGAAGAAATTGAGAGCCATCAACAGAAAGGCCCGTGCTACTTTAATGTAGCAGCGGGCCTTGACGGATCCGGGAGGGGATCAGGCTTCGGACTTGTTCTTCAGCACCTGGCGGCCACGGTAGAAGCCGTTGGGGCTGATGTGGTGGCGCAGGTGGGTTTCACCCGTGGTGGGCTCGACGGCAATGCCCGGCACATTCAGGGCATTGTGCGAACGGTGCATACCGCGCTTGGAAGGGGACTTTTTGTTTTGCTGGACGGCCATGTCAGGCTCCTGAACTAATAAGGTTGTTACATGAGCCCGCCACCGGCTATGCGCCAGACCGCAGGCAACTCAAAGCGAATCAATGAAATCAACTCGATCAGCGCGACAACCTGCTCCAAAAGACGCCCAGGAATTCGCGCGAAGCCTTTGATTATAGCGCAGTTGGATCAACTAGCCCAGCCCTATCCCTTGAGCTTGGCCAAGGCCGCGAATGGATTGGGTTTTTCGGCTTCGGCCGCCCGGAATTCATCGTCTTCCAGGCTCATGGGCAACTCCTGCGGACAGACCTCGTGGCGGGGAACCACCGGCAGGGCCATCAACAGCTCATCCTCGATCAACTCCATCAGGTTGAACTCGCGGCTCAACACCAGCACATCCTCTTCGGACTCGTCGTCCTCGCGCTCGGCCGTGGCCTCGTCGCGCACGAAGCGGTAGGAACGATGCACCTCGAGCCCCACGTCCACATGGGCCAGGCAGCGCTGACAGGTCTGGGCCAGCGTGGCCTCGGCCTCCAGGTGCAGCCAGATCTGGTCGGTGCCGCCCGTGACCGCACGCGTTTCACCCACGGCCTTCCAGCGGACCTCATGCTGCAGACTGCCGCCGGGCGCCGACTCTTCGACAAGCCGGGGGAAATGAGCCACTGCGGCATGACCCGAGACCGTGTCTGCCGCCTGCGCCAGAGCCCTGAGATCCAGGCGCTCCAATGAATACTCTTTCTTCATGCGGGCAGTGTAAGAGAATCCCTGCCATGCACCCAAGCTCCCCCACCACTCCACCCCTGCCGCGATCGCTGGTACTGGGCTCGACCTCGCGCTACCGGCGCGAGCTGCTGCAAAGACTGCGCATCCCTTTCGACACGGCGGCGCCCGATGTCGATGAAACCCCTCTGGCGGGGGAGGCCCCCGACGCCTTGGCCCGCCGCCTGGCCCTGGCCAAGGCCCATGCGGTGGCCCGGCAGTTTCCACAGGCGGTGGTCATCGGCTCCGACCAGGTCGCCGATCTGCAAGGGCAGCCCCTTGGCAAGCCCGGCAACCACGAACGCGCCACCGAACAACTGCGGCAGATGCGAGGCCACACCGTCGTCTTCCAGACCGCGGTGGCCGTGGTCTGCCATGCCACCGGTTATGAAGCGTGCGAACTGGCCGCCGTCCGCGTGCAGTTCCGGGCACTGTCCGATGCCGAGATCGAACACTATCTCCGGGCCGAGCAACCCTACGACTGCGCCGGCAGCGCCAAGAGCGAAGGCCTGGGCATCGCCCTGCTGTCGTCGATCGACAACGATGACCCCACGGCCCTGATCGGCCTGCCCCTGATCCGGACCTGCCGCCTGATCGAGGCCGCCGGCGTGAGGCTGCTCGCATGACCCAGACCAAGCCCCAAGTCCCCCTGGGCCGGCTGTTCCTGGTGCCGGCCCCCCTCGATTTCGGCTGCCACCAACAGGCCCCCGTGACCGATGTGATCCCGCTGCAGACGCTGCAGATCGCCTCAGGCCTGAGCCATTGGATCTGCGAAAACGCCAAGAGCGCACGGGCCTATCTGAAACGCATCGCAGAGCATTGCCCCCTGGCCACCACGCTGCAGGAACAATCGCTGCAGGAGCTGCCCCGGCAGGTGCACAAGAAGGGTGACCACACGGCGGGCCAGTTTGACGCCCGGCCCCTGCTGGCGCCGGCCTTGGCCGGTCAGGACATCGGCCTGCTCAGCGAGGCCGGCATGCCGGCCATTGCCGACCCGGGCTCCTCGGTGGTGCGGGCCGCGCACGAGCTCGGCATCGCGGTGCACCCCCTGACCGGACCGGTGTCCCTGCTGCTGGCCCTGGCCGCCAGCGGGCTCAACGGCCAGAACTTCGCTTTTGCAGGCTATCTGCCCCAGGACGCGGCGGCCCGCAAGCAGCGCATCCACGAGTTGGAATCGCTGGCACTGAAGACAGGCCAGACCCAGCTTTTCATCGAGACCCCCTACCGCAACCAGGCGTTGTGGCAGGCGCTGGTGCAGACCCTGCAGGCCAACACCCGCCTGGCCATCAGCCATGGCCTGACCCTGAGCGCCGGCCGCAACCACAGCCGCTTGGTGAAGGAGTGGCGGCAGCCATCCGCTCAGCGCATGGCTACAGACGGAAGCAAGGACGGATTCCCGCCGAACGACACGCCCGCCGTGTTTGCCATCGGCCGTTGAGCCGACGCGCTGCGGCTCAACGCAGGATCGGCGCGGTCTGCAGGGCGTGTACCGCCGCCGACCCAAGGGCGGCGCCGAAACGCTTGGCCAGGCGCTCGGCCACATTGTCACGCCGGGTGTAGTCCACCACATCCTCGGCCTTCACCACCTCGCGGGCCACATAGTCGAGGTTGCCCAGGTGGTCGGCCAGCCCCATGGCCACGGCCTGGGCGCCGGTCCAGAACAGCCCGCTGAACATCTCGGGCGTCTCCTTGAGGCGCTGGCCACGGCCGTCGCGCACCGCCTTGATGAATTGCTGATGGATCTGGTCCAGCATGGTCTGGGCATAGGCCCGCTGCCGCTCGGTCTGAGGGCTGAAAGGATCGAGGAAGCCCTTGTTCTCGCCGGCGGTGAGCAGGCGGCGCTCGACGCCCACCTTGTCCATCAGGCCGGTGAAGCCGAAACCGTCCATGAGGACGCCGATGCTGCCCACGATGCTGGCCTTGTCGACAAAGATCTGGTCGGTGGCCGAGGCGATGTAATAGGCGGCCGAGGTGCAGGACTCCTCCACCACCGCATAGATGGGCTTGCCGTGCTTTTCCTTGAGGCGCTTGATCTCGTCGTAGATGATGCCTGCCTGGACCGGGCTGCCGCCGGGCGAATCGATCAACAGCACCACCGCCTGAGAACCCTCGTCCTCGAGGGCGCTGCGCATGGCTGACACCACGAATTCGGCACTGGCGTCGGCACCCGAGGCGATCTCGCCCTTGATCTCCACCACCGCAGTGTGCGGGCCGCTCTTGTCAGAGACCTGCGGTACATGGCCGAAAGCCAGCCAGGCCAGCACCACGCCGAACCCCAACCAGGCCAGACGGGTGAAATTGCGCCAACGTCGGGCAGAACGCTGCTCGTTGAGCGCCGCGAAAGCGAGTTTTTCGAGGGTCTCGCGTTCCCAGTTCGGCCGCGAGCCGGGCTCGAGTTCGGACTCCGGCCCCAGCGCCGAAGCCCTGGACGGGCCTTGGGCAGCTTCTTCAGGCGAGGTGGACTGGGGCGCGTTCGGTTCCGTCATCTCAGAATTCAACAGGGTGCAGGTTGTAGGCAGTATGCCAGCGGACCACGCCATCCTGCTCGGAAACCTCGATCCGGATCAGGCCGCCACGGCAAGGCCCGCCCCGGCAGGCCCCGTTTTCCGGGTCGTAGGCCGCGCCATGGGTGGCGCACAACAGCCAGCGTCCGCTGTCGTCAAAGAAGCGGTTCGGCTGGTAGTCCATCTCCATGGCCACGTGGGTGCAGCGATTGAGGTAGGCATGGACCCCTCCCCGATAGCGGACGGCAAACGCCCGGCAGGTCTGCCCGGCGTAACTGACGTCGAATGGCACCGCATCCCCGCCCTCGACAAGACTGTTGCTTTCACACAACAACACAATCTCAGCCATACCGCATCGCCTCTGTTTTCAAGCTTCAGGGCGCCTCAGGCGTGGCGCAGCAGCCATTGGTGCAGCTCGGCCACCGAATGGGCCACGTGCCGGGGTTGCAGCGCATGGAAGGCGTCGGGTTCGTGGGCGCCGTAGCTGACGCCGACGCTGGCGCATCCGGCATTCAGGGCCATCTGCAGGTCGTGGGTGGTGTCGCCGATCATCAACGTACGTTCGGGCGTCACATCGAACTCGGCCATCAATTCCTGCAGCATCAGGGGATGCGGCTTGCCTGCCGTCTCGTCGGCCGTGCGGGAGCCATCGAAGACGCCGCGCAGGGCCACCGAGCCCAGGGCCTCGTCCAGCCCCCGGCGGCTCTTGCCGGTGGCCACCGTGATCAGGTGCTGGCGCTCGCGCAGGGCCTGCAGCATCGGCAGCACCCCCTCGAACAGGGCGATGTCGTCCTGGTGCTTGGCGTAGTGGTAGCGGTAGCGCTGCCCCAGTTCGGGGTATTTTTCGGGCGGCACATCGGGCGCCGCGTGGGCCAGGGCCTGCATCAGCGCCATGCCGATCACATAGGCGGCGGCCTCGTCGCTGGGCTTTTGCCCACCGACATCCACCACGGCGGACTGGATGCAGCGCACGATGATCTGGGTGGAATCGAACAGGGTGCCATCCCAATCGAAGGCGATCAGGTCGAATTGGCGCGGGCGGGCGGCGGCTGTGGTCATGCGGGTGTCAATCGATCCAGGAATTGCTGCAGTTCGGGCGGCAGGGCATCTTCGAGCTCGACGCGCTCGCCACTGACGGGATGGGTGAACTGTAACCGCCACGCATGGAGAAACATGCGTTTCAAGCCCTGCTTGAGCAGGCGCCGGTTCAGGTCGAAATCACCGTATTTGTCGTCACCGGCGATCGCATGGCCGCTGGAGGCCAGGTGCACCCGGATCTGGTGGGTGCGCCCGGTCTTGATGCTCACCTCGAGCAACGAGAAGCCCGGCAGGCCGGCCAGCGTCACCGGCGCGGTGCGCGAACGCTGCCGCACCAGGGTCACCGAGCGCATGCCTTCGGGGTGATCCTTGTCCACCACCTTGACCCGCCGCTCGCCATCGGGCAGCAGGTATTTGTGCAGCGGCGCATCGAGCACCTTGAGCCGGGCCGGCCACTCGCCGATGGCCAGCGCCAGGTAGGTCTTGCCGGTCTCGCGGTCGCGGAACTGGTCCTGCAGGTGGACCAGGGCCGAGCGCTTCTTGGCCAGCAGCAGGATGCCCGAGGTCTCACGGTCCAGCCGGTGCACCAGCTCCAGGAAGCGGGCCTGGGGCCGGGCCTGGCGCAATTGCTCGATGACGCCGAAGCTCACCCCGCTGCCGCCATGCACCGCCACGCCGGCCGGCTTGCTGATGGCCAGCACCTGCTCGTCCTCGAACAGCACCGGAAAGTCTCGCGCCGGCGCCGGGGACTCGGCCTTGTCGGCGGCCCGCTCGGACAGCCGCAGCGGCGGCAGGCGGACCAGGTCACCGGCCTGCACCCGCGTGTCGGCGGCCACCCGGCCTTTGTTGATGCGCACCTCGCCGCTGCGGATGATGCGGTAGACGTGGGTCTTGGGCACGCCCTTGAGCTGTTTGAGCAGGAAATTGTCCAGGCGCTGGCCCGAGGATTCCTCGTCGACCTCGACCTGGCGGGCGGCGGGCGCGGCGGCCTTGATTTCAGGCACGACTTTGCCCTCTATAATGTGTTTCACTAGCGCGTTGCCGTAACTGGTTGATTCTTCTGGAGTTTAGTCCAGTCCCCAGCCGGAACCCATCGCGTCGCGCTGGCAAGGTCGATGCCGACCGGTTCCTGACGGGCAGATCACGCACCAGAGTTCGTGATGGCCAGGTCCGGTCACCGGATGGGCCGGCACTTTGAAACACCGATACGGAATACCCCAGTCTCGAGGCCTCTCCTTCACAGAAAGGGCCTCGGGCGGATCGAAGCGAGACAACCCTGTGCTGATGGCGCTGATTCAGACCTGCTTGCGGTGGCTGCTGCCACCGTCATGGGGCATGCAATCACCCATGGTGCCCTGCGACCGGACACCTGACCCCGCACCCTTTGCGGCCAGACAGCACCCTCCTCTTCTCGCCACCATCCACGCGCCCCCCGCCCCGACAGCCGAGCCCACGCTCTGAACTGTTGCGGCCATTTGGCAATTCCCTTCGTTTCAAGGCGTCTGTTCCGGCATCGTTGGCTCATTTCGGGCCTGTTGAAGATTTGACGAATGCATGGACCCAAGGGGTCCAGGAAGGACACGCATCATGAAGCGGATGCTGATCAACGCCACCCAGGCGGAAGAACGCCGGCTGGCCATCGTGGACGGGCAGAAACTGCTCGACTACGAAATCGAAATCGAAGGGCGCGAACAGCGCAAGGGCAACATCTACAAGGCCGTCGTGACCCGCGTCGAGCCCAGCCTCGAAGCCTGTTTCGTCGACTACGGCGAAGACCGCCACGGCTTCCTGCCCTTCAAGGAGATCTCGCGCCAATACTTCGCCCCGGGCGTCTCGCCGAGCCAGGCGCGCATCAACGAAGTCATCAAGGAAGGCCAGGAACTGCTGGTCCAGGTGGAAAAGGAAGAGCGCGGCAACAAGGGCGCGGCCCTGACCACCTTCATCAGCCTGGCCGGCCGCTATGTGGTGCTGATGCCCAACAACCCGCGCGGCGGCGGTGTCTCGCGCCGCATCGAGGGCGAGGACCGCGCCGAGCTCAAAGAGGCCATGGACCAGTTGGAATACCCCAACGGCATGTCCATCATCGCGCGCACCGCCGGCATCGGCCGCAGCGCCCCTGAGCTGCAGTGGGACCTGAACTACCTGCTCAAGCTGTGGAACGCCATCGACGGCGCCGCCAAGGGCGGCAAGGGCGCCTTCCTGATCTACCAGGAATCGAGCCTGGTGATCCGCGCCATCCGCGACTATTTCAACCATGACATCGGCGACATCCTGATCGACACCGATGACATCTACGAACAGGCCCAGCAGTTCATGGCCCATGTCATGCCTGAACATGCGGCCCGGGTGAAGCGCTACCGTGACGACGCCCCGCTGTTCAGCCGCTTCCAGATCGAGCACCAGATCGAATCGGCCTACGCCCGCACCGTGACCCTGCCCTCGGGCGGCGCCATCGTGATCGACCACACCGAAGCCCTGGTCTCGGTCGACGTGAACTCGGCCCGCGCCATCAAGGGCGGCGACATCGAAGAGACCGCCACCCGCACCAACCTCGAAGCCGCCGATGAAGTGGCCCGCCAGATGCGCCTGCGCGACATCGGCGGCCTGATCGTGATCGACTTCATCGACATGGAAGAGTCGAAGAACCGCCGCGAGGTCGAGAACCGCCTGCGCGACGCGCTGCGCCAGGACCGCGCCCGTGTGCAGTTCGGCACCATCAGCAAGTTCGGCCTCATGGAGATGAGCCGCCAGCGCCTCAAGCCGGCGCTGTCCGAAGGCTCGTCCATCCCCTGCCCGCGCTGCGGCGGTTCGGGCCACATCCGCGACACCGAGAGCTCGGCGCTGCAGATCCTGCGCATCATCCAGGAAGAGTCCATGAAGGACAACACCGCCGCCGTGCACGTTCAGGTGCCGGTCGAGGTGGCCTCTTTCCTGCTCAACGAGAAGCGCACCGAGATCGCCAAGATCGAAGTCAAGCAACGCCTCAACGTGATGCTGGTGCCCAACAAGGCCCTCGAGACCCCGCATTACAAGCTGGAGCGCCTGAAGCACGACGACCCGCGCCTGGACCACATGGAGGCCAGCTACAAGAT
>JAFAMV010000261.1 GCA_019233055.1 Curvibacter sp. | reverse complement strand
CCAGTTGGCCGGCTTGCAATCCGGCCCGGTGGACGCATTCGAGCGCGCAGGCCACCACCCGGCCCAGTTGTTCGTTCAGCAAACGTTCCAGGTCCTGCGGCTGCATCGCGGCGGCCAGGCCGGCGTCGACCAGGTCCAGGTCGATGGTCTGCGGGCCACGGTCGCTGGAACAGGCGATCTTGGCCTGCTCGACGCCATTGGCCAGCCGGTGCCCCAGGCGCTCGCGCAGCACCGTCATCAGGCGCTCGTGCAGACGGGGGTCCTGGTAGTCGACCCGCAGCTCCTGTGCCTCGCGCACCGCCTTGGGCGTCTGCTGCCAGTGGATCAGGTGCCAGGTGGCCAGGTCGTGGAACACCCGGCTGGGCACCTCGCGCCCCTTGGGCCCCAGATGGCGGTAGCCCAGCAGAGGCATGAGCAGCTCCAGGTTCAGGCGCTGGTCGTAGTCGGTGCCGCCGATGTGCACGCCGGCCGTGGCCAGGATGTCGCCGGCGCGGTCGGCTCGCCCGACGCGCTGCGGCCCCAGGCGCACCACGGTGAAGTCGGAGGTGCCGCCGCCGATGTCGACCACCAGCACCAGGGTTTCGGCGTCCAGCCGGCGCTCGAAGTCCAGGGCCGCCGCGATCGGTTCGAGCTGGAAGCCGACCTCGGCAAAACCGCAGCGGGCGGCCGCCTGCCCGAGCATGTCCTGGGCCAGGCGGTCGCGCTCGGGGTCGTCGTCGACGAAATGCACCGGCCGACCCAGCACCAGTTGGCGCGGCAGGCCGCCGAGCTGCTGCTCGGCCCGGCGCACCAGTTCGGCGAGGAACAGGCCGATGATGTCCTGGAAGCTGATCAGGTCCTGGTTGACAGCGGTCTTCTCGAGCAGCAGCGGGCTGCCCAGCAGGCTCTTGAGCGAGCGCATCAGACGGCCCTCGGTCTCGGCCAGGTAGCAGGCCAGGGCGTCCCGGCCGTAGTGCACACGTTGGTCTTCGGCATTGAAGAACAGCGCGGTCGGCAGCGTGGTGGCGGCGCCCTCGAGGTTCAACAGTCGGGCGTCGTGGGCCCCGTGGGCCCAGGCCACGGCCGAGTTGGAGGTACCGAAATCAATGCCGAGCGTACCGGGAAGCGTGCTTGCCATGGAGGGTATGAGACAGGTGAGAAGAGGTCCGGCGGCCCAGTGGGCCGGAACCCGGCGCGACGCACCGGGAAAGACAAAGGGCGCGATTGTGGCACAGCCCCGGGCCGCCACGGGTGCGTGCGTCCGTGGCAGACTGTCGGCCGCCCGTCACATCCGCCGACGCCATGCCTGCCCTTCCTCCATCCACCTTGCGTCCGACCCCGGGCCGCGCCCCCCTGGCCCTTTGCGGCGGCGCCTTCCAGCCCCCCACCCAGACCGACATCACCCTGATCCGGGCCGGCCTGCGGGCCGCCTCACAGCTCATCGTCGTCATCACGGCGGCCCACCAGCCGCCCAGCCCGCGCCATCCGCTGAGCTGGGGTGAACGCGCCGATCTGATCCAGGCCGCGCTGGAGCCGGCCGAGCGCCACCGCATCCGCTACCTGCCGCTGCGCGATGCGCCGACTGCCGAGGCGCTGCGCCGGGCGCTGCTGACCGGTTTGGAGCGCCTGGCGGGGCCGGCGGCCAGGCCGGTGCGGGTTGCCTGGCCCGGACCGGCCGATCCCTGGCTGGCCTGCCTGCCACCCGAGCCCTATGTGCAGGCAGGACCGCAGGCACCGGAGCCGACGGGCCCACTGGTCGACACGCTGTTCAACACGGATTCGGTCACGCGCGCCCTGAACACGCTGGCGCCGCAACTGCCGCCTGCGGTGCTGGCCGGTCTGCGCGACTGGGCGGGCCGCTCCGACCTCTACACCCGGCTGCGCGAGGAATGGCGGGTGCTGCGCAACGGCCGCCAGGCCTGGGCCTCGGCCCCCTATGCGCCGGTGTTCGTGACAGTCGATTCGGTGCTGCGCTGCGCCCGTCAGGTGCTGCTGGTGCGACGCGCCAAGGCCCCGGGCCAGGGCCTGCTGGCCTTGCCGGGCGGCTTTCTGGAGCAGCGCGACACCTTGCTGCAGTCCGCGCTGCGCGAACTGCGCGAAGAGACCTGCCTGGACCTGTCCGATGCCGAGATGCAGAGCGCCCTGAAATCCGTGGCGGTGTTCGACGCCCCCGATCGCAGCCAGCGGGGCCGCACCATCACCCATGCGCACTATTTCGACCTGGGCGAACGGCCGCTGCCCGCCGTGCGCGGCGATGACGACGCCGCCGAGGCCCTGTGGATGCCGGTCGCGCAGCTGTGCGCCGCCGAAGACCAGTTCTTCGACGACCACTTCCAGATCCTGGATCACTTTCTGGGATTGCTCAGGGACTGAAGCAGACCCGGGCCGTCATCGACCAGGCGGAACACCGAGACAGCCTGGACCAGCGTGTCCGACTGCTGCCGCAGACTGGCTGCGGCCGCAGCCATCTCTTCGACCAGGGCGGCATTCTGTTGGGTGCTCCGGTCCATCTGGGTCACCGCTTCACCGACCTGGGCCACACCGGCACTCTGGTCGTCGCTGGCACCGCTGATTTCACCCATGATGCCGGTGACGCGCTGGATGCTGGCCACCACCTCACCCATGGTGGCGCCAGCCCGGTCGACCAGCGCCGAGCCCTGTTCGACCCGCTCGACGCTCTCCTGGATCAGGGTCCGGATCTCACGCGCGGCCGACGCACTGCGGCCCGAGAGGCTGCGGACCTCGGCCGCCACCACGGCGAAGCCCCGTCCATGCTCGCCGGCGCGGGCGGCCTCGACCGCCGCGTTCAGGGCCAGGATGTTCGTCTGGAAGGCGATGCCATCGATCACGGCGATGATCTCGGCGATCTTGCGCGACGAGGTGTTGATCTCCTTCATGGTGTCCACCACCTGTGACACCACCTCACCACCCTGGGTCGCCACCACACTGGCCTGCTGGGCCAGCCCGTTGGCGTGGCGGGCACTGTCGGCGTTCTGGCGCACCGTCGAACCCAGTTGCTCCATCGAGGCGGCGGTCTGCTCCAGTGCGCTGGCCTGACTTTCGGTCCGGGCGCTGAGGTCCTGGTTGCCCTGGGCGATCTCGGCGCTGGTGGCCGCCACGCTTTCCGAGTTGTGGCGCACCGTCTGCACCACGCCGGTCAGGCCGCTTCCGATGCGGTTCATGGCCTGCATCAATTGCCCGATCTCATCGACGCGCGAGGCATCGAGTTGCACGGTGAGGTCTCCGCCGGCCAGGGTCTCGGCCGCCTGGCTCGCCTGCTTGACCGGCGCGATGATGGAGCGGCGGATCAGCACATACCAGCCGCCCGACAGCACCAACACCACCGCGATGCCCAGGAACTCGAAATACCGCAGCAGGGTCTGCACCTCGCCCAGGTACTCATCGACATAGGTGCCGCCGGCCACGACCCAGTTCCAGTTCGAGTAGTAGGTGTAGGCCACGAGCTTGTCGCGCGGGGAGGTCTCACCGAGCGAGGCATTGATCCAGGGGTATTTGATCAGGCCTTCCTTCTTGTCCAGGATCTCCTTGATGAAGAAGCGGCCGTCGGCATCCTTGGATTCCAGGATGTTCTGCCCCTCCTGCGCCGGATGCACGACCAGACTGCCATAGGCAGGTCCTGGCTGGGCGTCGAGCACGTAGTAGTAGCCTGATCGGCCCAAGGTGAGCTTGCGGATGGCATCCTTCAACGAAGTCAGGAAATCGGAGAAATCGATCCCGATGAAGGACAGGCCGACCACCTTGCCGCCGCCATCGAGGAGCGGATCGTAGCGGGTCATGTAGCGCCGCCCGAACAGGGTCGCCAGCCCCACATAGGGCCGGCCCGCCAGCACCGCCTGATAGCCCGGATGGTCATGGGCCAACAGCGTGCCGATGGCCCGCTCGCCATGGTCGTTCTTCAAGGAGGTGGTGACCCGGATGAAGTCTTCGCCGCTGCGCACGAAGACGGTGGCGACCGCCCCCGTCAGTTCGGTGAAGCGATCAGGCACACCGAAGTTCAGGTTCAGGGCCGTGCCGTCGAGCGTCATCACCGGGGTCTCCCGCCCGGCCACAGAGACGGTCGTGCTGCTGTCGACCGACAGGCTGCCACGCAGCACGCCCTGAAAGGCCTTGGCCAGGCGGTCCGTGCGGATGCGCAGGTCCTTGTCCGAGGCCTCGATCAGACTGGACAGCAGACGCGTGCTGCCGGCGACCTCATCCCCGGCACGCGCCTCGACTGCGCGGGAGATCGATATCTTGATGGCCAGCAGGAACAGCGTCAGCAGCGCTGCCACCAGCAGAAAGTTGCCAACGGCCAGGCGCACCCCCAAGCCGAGGGCCAGCCACCTTGTCAGGATCTTGTTCATTTGCAGGTCTCCTCCCCGCATCTGCCACCCCAGGCCAGGCCACCGGAGGCCGGGCCCCACCAATGGATGCGGGCCCATGCATTCTCATGCGAAACATTCGAGAAGCGTCCTGATGCAGCGCAGTTCGGGGAAAACCATAGGCCCGGCAAGGCGGGCCGCCCCCAGGGCGCAAGGCGCCTCAGTCGTGGGTGGTCAAGGCATGCACCAGGTCGATCAGCTCGGTCGGGCTGAAGGGCTTGCCCAGGTAGGCACGCGCGCCGGCGGCATAGCCGGCCGAGACCTGGTGCGCCAGTTCGAGGGCCGACACCATGATGACGGGGATGCTGCAGAGTTCCGGGTCTTCGCCCATGGCCTTGCTGACGGCCAGGCCGTCCAGCGCCCCGGGCATCATCACGTCGAGCACCACCAGATCGGGTTTGCGCAGCTTGGCGACCTCCAGGCCCTCCTGGCCGCTGCTGGCTTCGATGACGTCGAAATCCTCGAACTCGAGCGTCATGCGGATCAGTTGACGGATCTCTGGGGTGTCATCGATGGTCAGGACGAGCTTGCTCATGGGGTAGGCGTGCAGACTGGGCGTTGGACTGGTCTCGACCTCTGCCGCCCGGTCAGGGGCAGGGCCAATGCTCCCTGGAACAAGGGCAGATGTTACTACCAGCCCCACACCGCAGGTTCACAAAGCCTGGTTCAAGCGCGCGAAAAAATCCTGGTAGGGCTCGGTGTCGCTCACGATCCGGGTCCTGGAATCACCGTTGCTGTCCCAGACCGTGCGGAGGAATCGGACCCGCACCCGCCAGTCTCCCGGCGCCGCACCGCGCTGCAAGGCCACCCGCACCTGGGTGTTCTGATGGTCCGGCTTGCCTGGCAGGCCCATCCGTGCCTTCAGCAGGCCACGCAGGACCTCCCGCGAGACGCTGACCAGCTTCTCCGTCCTGTCGGCCTCGATGAGCTGGAAATCCTCGTCGGCCTCGACCCTGGCATAACCCAGATCGGCCAACACCTTCTGGCAGGCCCGCCAGACAGACCGCTCGGTGTTCTGGTGCAGCACCTGGTCGCGCACCTGCTCGTAGGTCGATCGGTCCTCGGGCGGCAGCTCCACCCTCACCTGGCTGGTGCTGTAGTGCAGAAAGCGCCCGCCCTCGCCCACCTGGCTGACCTCGCCCTGCGGGTCGGCCGCCGCCGCCGGGCCCAGCGCCCCCAGGCCGGCCAGGGCCAGCAGCACCGGCGCGCCGGCACGCAACATCCGTCGATTCATGTCGTTCTCTCCCTGAAGCCTGCTTGCTGCAGGCCTTGTGATGTGGATCAGACGGTGGTTATACGACAGGGTTCCGAGGCCCTGGATCCTGCAGGGGAAACGCCGGCATGCCGGCGCACGGCCTGTCCCTGCGGCCGTGGGCCGGACGCGTCACCCCCAGAAGGCGGCTCACCCCCGGTGCCCCGGCGGCTCGGCAGACAGCGCATCGGCCATCACCGCCGGCGCCGCCTCGCGCATGGTCTCGACGAAGCGCCGCAGACGGGCCGGATAGAAACGGGCATAGGGATAGACCAGGTGCACCGGCAAGGGATCGGCCTGCCAGTCGGGCGCCAGGTGCAGCAAGCGCCCTGCGGCCAGGTCCTCGCCCAGCAACCACGCCGATGCCACGCCGACCCCCAGCCCCAGGCAGGCCGCGCTGCGCAGGGCGTACAGGCTGTCGGTGCTCAGGCGGGGCCGGATCGACAGGGTGTGGCGCTCACCGCTGGACCGATGGGTCAGCTCCACCTGATTGCGGTAGAAGGTGCGCAGCGCCAGCCAGGGCAGATCGGCCAGATCCGCGGCATGCCTGGGCGGTGGCCGCCCCTCCAGCACCGAGGGGCCGGCCACCACGATGCGGGGCACCTCGGACAGGCGGATGGCCACCACCGAGGGGTCATGGACCTCGCCGACGCGGATGGCGCAGTCGATGCCATCGGCGATGAAATCGGGTTCGCCGTCGTGCAGCAGCCACTCGACCGTGACGCGCGGGTAGCGCCGCAGGTAGCCGGCCAGCGGCCCCACCAGCTGCTGCTGGCCGAAGGCGTGCGGCGCCACCACGCGAAGCGTGCCCTCGGGCTCGTCGCCATCGCCGCGCAGCTCGGACTCGAAGGCCGCCCAACTGGCCAGCAGCTCGCGGGCGCGGTCAAAACAACGCTCGCCGTCTTCGGTCAGCTTCATGCTGTGGGTCGAGCGTTGCAACAGAGGCAGACCCAGCGAACGCTCCAGCGCCTGCAACCGGCGGCTCACCGTCGGCTGGGTGCTGCCCATCAGCTGTGCCGCCGCCGACAGGCTGCCGGCCTCGACGATGGTCACAAAGGTCTGCATCAAGGTCAGGCGGTCCAGGGAGGCCGCCGGTTTGCCCATCAGATCGTCGTTCGTCATACATCCATCGTATAGAACTAGTGCACACCATGAGGCTACCCAGGGCATGCATGGCCTTCGATACTGCGGCACCTGCCAAAAAAGACCAGACCCACCATGTCCATCATTCAAAACACGCATACCTTGCCCCCCATCCCCGATCCCGATGGGCCGTCGGCCCCGCTGGTGCTGCTGCTGGCCTGCGGCGCGGGTCTGGCCGTCGCCTCGATCTACTACAGCCAGCCCATGCTCGGCATCCTGGCCGGCGACATCGGGGCCTCCAACCAGGCCGTGGGCCTGGTGCCCACCCTGACCCAGCTCGGCTACGCCCTGGGCATCCTGCTGCTGGCCCCGCTGGGAGACCGCTTCGACCGCCGCCGCATCATCCTGCTCAAGGCGGCCGTGCTGGCCGGCGCCCTGCTGCTGGCCGCGCTTTCCCCTTCGATCGGTCCCCTGCTGGTGGCCAGCACGGTCATCGGACTGGCCGCCACCCTGGCCCAGGACATCGTCCCGGCCGCCGCCACCCTGGCGCCGGCGGCCCACCGGGGTCGCATCGTCGGCACCGTCATGACCGGCCTGCTGATGGGCATCCTGCTGTCGCGGGTGGCCGCCGGCTTCGTGGCCGAACACCTGGGTTGGCGTGCAGTGTTCGCGGCCGCCGCCCTGAGCATCGCCGGCCTGGCGGTGGCCGTCTGGCGCCGCCTGCCGCGCTTCAGGGCCACCACCACCCTGGCCTATGCCGCGCTGCTGGGCTCGCTGGGCGGGCTCTGGCGTGAGCACGGGCGGCTGCGCCGCGCCGCCCTGGCCCAGGGACTGCTGGCGGTCGGCTTCAGCGCCTTCTGGTCGACCCTGGCCGTCATGCTGCATGGCGAGCCCTTCCACATGGGCAGCGCGGCCTCCGGCGCCTTCGGGCTGGCCGGCGCTGCGGGGGCCCTGGCGGCCCCGGTGGCGGGCCGCATCGCCGACCGCCGCGGCCCCGAACGGGTGACCCGGCTCGGCGCCGGTCTGGCCGCCCTGTCCTTCGCGGCCATGGGTCTGATGCCATGGCTTTCCACGCAGGCCAGCCTGTGGCTGCTGGTGCTCGGCGCCGTCGGTTTCGACCTCGGGGTGCAGGCCACGCTGATCGCCCACCAGACCATCGTCTACAGCCTGGCCCCCGAAGCCCGAAGCCGCCTCAACTCGGTGCTGTTCGTCGGCATGTTCATCGGCATGTCCAGCGGGGCGGCACTCGGCAGCCTGCTGCTGGCCCAATGGGGTTGGCGTGGTGTCACCGGCCTGGCGACCATGGCGGCACTGGCCGCGCTGGTGGTCCGCCTTTGGCCGGAACACAGGCCGGCGGTCCAGCCCTGCCTGCGCTGACCCGGGCACGACCCACCCGCCTGAACAGACTCTCAGCTCTGCCGGAACCCCCGCAACACCTCCAGCACCCATTGGGTCGCCTGCTCCAGCGGCCCGGCCCGGTAGGCCAGCCCCAGGGGCCGCCAGAGGGCCGGGCGCAAGGGCAGCATGCGGATGCGCGGATCGGGCGGCGGGGCCGTGGCCTCGTGGGGCAGCAAGGTGGCGCCATAGCCTGCCGCCACCAGGCTCTTGATGGCATCGTTGTAGTTGAGCTCGATGCGCGCCGCAGGCCTCAGCCCCGCCTTGGCAAACCATTCGGCACTGAGCCTGGACAGGCGCGTGCCGGCATCGTTGAGGATCAGGGGCCGCGCCGCCAGCCAGGCCGGCGTGAGCCGGGCGGGCGTGGACCAGGACGCCGGCACGAAGGCCATCACCGGATCGCGCCGCCACGGCTGCACCCGCAGTCCGTCGGCCGCCGGTTGCGGCAGGGCCACCAGGCCGATGTCCAGCCGGCCTGCGGCCAGGCGGGCCAGCGTCTCCTGCGAGGTCAGCACCGCCACCTGCACATCGATGCCCGGATGCTCGCGACCGAGTTGCTCGAGCGCCTGCGGCAGCAGATGGGCGATGGCCCCGGTGGAGGCGCCCAGCCGCACCCGCCCCGTGCGCCCCTGCACCTGTCCCCGGACCTCGTCCAGCGCCTCGTCGACATCCGCCAGGAGACGGCGCGCCCGTCCGAGCAGGGTCTCGCCCACCCCCGAAGGCCGGACCTGACCGCGCTGGCGCAGCAGCAGCGGCGCACCGACACGCGCCTCGAGTTCGGCCACATGCAGGCTGACCGTGGGCGGCGCCAGATTGAGCGCCCGCGCTGCCGCCGCGAAGGAGCCGAGGTCGGCGATCGCGACCAGGGTGCGCAGTCGATCCAGGCTGAGTTCACGCATTTGATTCAGAAATCCTGAATGGATTCTTCATGAAATTCAACTTTTCTTATTTTATGCAGAGACGGAAGATGCGCCCTCCCATCCCAGGAGAGACTTCATGCAACCCCTTGTCTTCATCGACGGCGACCAAGGCACGACCGGCCTGCAGATCCACGAACGCCTGCGCGGGCGCACCGACCTGAGGCTGCTGACCCTGCCCGAGGCCGAGCGCAAGAACCCGGCCCGCCGCGCCGAGGCCATCAACCAGTGCGACATCGCCGTCCTGTGCCTGCCCGACCCGGCCGCCCGCGAGGCCGCCGCCTCGGTCCGCAACCCTGCGGTGCGGGTGATCGATGCCAGCTCGGCGCATCGGACCGATCCGCAGTGGGTCTATGGCTTCGCGGAAATGGCCGCCGGCCAGGCCGCGCGCATTGCCCGGGCCTCACGTGTGAGCAACCCGGGCTGCTACCCCACGGGGGCGGTGGCGCTGCTGCGCCCCCTGGTGCAGGCCGGCCTGCTGCCGGCCGACTACCCGCTCAGCATCCATGCCGTCTCGGGGTATTCGGGTGGCGGCAGGGCCCAGGTCGAGGCGCATGAAGGGCCTCTGGCCGCGCAGGCGAAGGCCTTCCAGGTGTATGGCCTGGGCCTGGCGCACAAGCACACGCCCGAGATCCAGCAGCATGCGGGCCTGTCGGCCAGGCCAGCCTTCGTGCCGGCCTACGGCGCCTTCCGGCAGGGCATCGTGCTGACGGTCGCTCTGCAACTGCGCCTGCTGCCGCCGGGCACCGGCATCGAGCAGTTGCAGCAATGCCTGCAGACGCACTACGACGGCCAGGACCATGTCGAGGTGCTGCCACAGGCGCAGGCCCAGGCGCTGCAGCAATTGGATCCGCAGGCCCTCAATGGCAGCAACCAGTTGCGTCTGGCCGTGCTGGGCCATGCCTCTGAGGGCCAGGCCCTGCTTGCCGCCGTGTTCGACAACCTCGGCAAGGGGGCATCGGGTGCGGCGGTGCAGAACCTGGACCTGATGCTGGGCCGGCGCGCGGCCTGAGCCCGGCACCGATCGGGCCGCCCCGGCGTGGCCAGGACGGTCTACCATCGGGGCCTGCCGATGCCGCCCTGCCACGACACCATGCCCGATCCCGATCCGCTCCTTCCGCTGGCCCAGCGGCTTGAGGCCTTTGCACAGGCCCGCGACTGGAAGCCCTTCCACGCCCCCAAGAACCTGGCTTCGGCCCTGGTGGTCGAGGCCGGCGAATTGCTCGAGCACTTCCAGTGGCTCAGCGAGGAGCAGAGCCACCGACTTGACGCCCCCCGCAAGGCCGCCGTGGCAGCCGAGATGGCCGACGTGCTGCTCTACCTGGTGCAGCTGGCCACGGCCCTGCAGGTGGATCTGATGGATGCCGCCTGGCAGAAGATCGACGCCAATGCCCTCAAATACCCCGCCAAGCACGCCGAGCCGCCCGCCCCGGACCCGGCAGCGGACGCATTGCGCAGATAGGCCTGCCGGTCGGCCTTCCGGCGGGCATGAGGCCGCCGCCGCTCACGGCGACGGCACGTCGCCGCGCAGGCATTGCCAAAGGGATTCCAGCTGTTCAAGGTCCTGAGGGCTCATCCGATCCTCCTGCCACAGGCAGTCGCGCCGCAGCGCACGGCACCGGAAGGCCAATTCGCGCTGCAATTCGTCGAGTTCGAGCAGCGGGGGCGTCCCCACGTGCTCCAGGGACCACAGCCCGGCCGCGTTCCAGGCGGTGCGCAGATGGGCCAGTTGCTGGACCGCCCGGGCCGCCACGGAACGGACCTGGGGCGAGCCGCCCGATTGGGCCAGCCGCATCGCTTCAGCCTGGGCGCCTTCCAGACGTTCGTCGATCTGCCGCAAGGCCTGCACCGGATCCACCCGCGTGGCCCCCGACAGGCTGTCGAGCGGGAGGTTCGATTCCGCCTGGGCCCGTTGGCCGACGAACTGGATCGCCGCCGCATCGTATTCACCAGGAATCAGTCTGAGCGACAGGAAGGCATGGCTCCAGAGCGACGGGGATGACGACCGGGCCGCCAGCGCCCCCAAGGTCTCGACCGCCGCCAACTGGCGGCCCAGGGGAGAGATCTGCGCCTGGATCAACCCCTTCGGGTAGCCACCGCCATGCAGCCGCTCGTGGTGCTCTCCCACAGCCCGGGACAACTCGACGGGGTAGTCGGTCAGGCTCTGGAGCAGCATCGCACCGAACTGCGGATGGACCACCACATGGCGGTACTCGCCAGCGCCGAGATCGGTGGTGCTGTCGAGGTATTCAGGGTTGACATACATCTCGCCCAGGTCATGCAACAGCCCTCCGAGCAGGCCCAGGCGGACCTGGAACCGGCTGTGCCCCTGATGCAGCGACATCGCCCCCGACAGCACCATGGCCTGCACCGCATGGACGAAGACTTCGGGTCGCGAGGCCTGCACCGTGGTGAGGAGCAGCTGTGCCACCGAATGCAGGGGCAGGTGCCGGATCTCCTTGCACACGGCATTGGCCCAAGGGGCCAGGCCGGCGGCCAAAGGGCTGCCGTCGGCCAGAAAACGCTGGGCTTCCGAATGGAGTTCCACCACCGTGACGCCATCGGTGGCATGCAGACAGGATTCGAGCGGGGTCTTGAGCTTGCGCTCCAGCAGCCGCTGCTGCAATGAAGGGGTCACGCGCTGGTCACGTGCCCAGAGCTTGAAGCCACGATCGTCGAAGATGTCCTGTGACGCCACGATATGCCGGCTCTGGCTGGCCTCGACAATGGCGGCCAACGCATAGCGGTTTGCAGACGCAAAGCCCATGATCCCTCCCTGTGCCCATTTTTTTGTGGGCCCAGCTTAGCGGGATTCCATGAACCGTGTATACCCCCGTGTCAGCAAGTGAAATGGCGGCGCGGCCCTGGCCGGGTCGATCAGGCGATCAGTAGATCAGGCCCAGCTCACGGGCCATCTCGGCCTTGCTCTTCGGGCGCACCGGCGCCGGTGCGGCCTCGCCGGCCGGGCGGCCGACACGGTATTGCTCGATCGAGCCGTCATCGATGGCGGCCTGGATCCAGGCCGGCTTGCGGCCGCGCGAGGGCCATTCGCCATTCCAGCTCAGGCCACGGGCGGGGTCCCGGAAGGTCACCGGCCGGGGAGGGCTGGGCGGACGGGCCGCCGGGGTTTCGACCGGAAACTGGAGCTGGGCGGCAGTCAATCCGAAGCGTTCGACCAGGTGCCGGGCCAGGACCAGGGCATCGGCCCTTTTTTGCGTCAGCCATTCATCGCGCTGCGCCTTCAATTCGGCGAGTTGGCGGTCAAGTTCGTGGATTTCAGAAAACAACGGAGACATAGGGACATCGGTGATGAACAGGGGGTGCCGGGCCTGCGGCAGAGTTCCAGACGACAGGCCTGCAGCAGCCAGTACCAGCAAAACGGCCACCAAGCCCTTGGGCGATGGTGGCCTTCCCTCTCCTGCGTCCGCTCGATCAAGGGGCGGCTGAGTCTCAGCAGCGCAGATCCCGGACGCTCATGTTTATGGGGCCGGATTTTAACATTCGTGCCCCGCCCCTCCCGGACCGGCAACGGTGGGCGCACGGCCGGCTACTTCTTCTGCCGCCCCAGCACCATCAGCATGCGGGCCAGCAGGTACAGCCGCGGCGTCACACTCTGCACCTCGGCGTATTCGTCGGGGGTGTGGATGTTGCCGCCCACGATGCCCAGACCGTCCAGGGTCGGGGTGCCGACGCCGGCCGAGAAACTCGCATCGGCCGCGCCGCCACTGCCCTCCAGCGTCAGCCGGCGGCCCAGTTCGCCATAGATGGTCTGGGCCTGGGCCGCCAGGGCTTCGGACTGCGGGTTGCGGGGCATCGGAGGGAAGCTCCGGCTCAGACTGGTCTTCACCTGGGTGTCGGCGATCAGCCGGTTCTCGGAGATCCTGGCCAGATCGCGCTCCACGCGGTCGAACTCTTCCGGCACGGCGGCCCGCACATCCCCATAGGCCACTGCGTGGTCGGGGATGACGTTGGTGGCCTTGCCGGTTTCGATCACCGTGAAATTGACGGTGGTCTCCTTGGCACGATCCCCCAGTTGCCCCAATTGCAGGATCTGGTGCGCGACCTCCATGGTGGCATTGCGGCCGCTGTCGGGCGCCACACCGGCATGGGCGGCCTTGCCGAAGACCTCGACCTTGGCGGTGCCGCTGCCCTTGCGCCAGACCACCAGCCCGTCGGCGGGCCGGCCCGGTTCGAGGTTCAGAGTGACATCGTGTTCCCGCGCCGTCTTCTCGATCAGGGCACGGGTGCCGGCCGAGCCGGTCTCCTCGTGGGTGTTGAGCAGCAGCGTGATGCGCCCATAGTCCTTGAAATGCAGCTGCTGCAGGATCTTCAGGGCGTACAGGCCGGCGACGATGCCGCCCTTGTCATCCATGACACCCGGGCCGTAGGCGCGATCGCCCTCGATGCGGAAGGGCTTGGCCTTGGCGGTGCCGGCCTTGAACACCGTGTCCATGTGCGCCATCAGCAGGATCCGGCCCTGCCCTTCGCCGGTGAACGTGGCCACGATGTTGTGGCCCGGGCCCGGCTGGGCCGACACCAGCTCGATCTTCGCGCCCAGGGCCTTCAGCTCGCCCAGGACGATGTCGCTGAGCCGGCTCAGGCCCTCTTCGTCACCGGTGCCGGTGTCGATGTTGACCAGCCGCTCGAGCAGTTGCAGCGCCTCGGGCTGGGCCAGGCGGGCCAGTTGATACACCTCGGCCTGGGGCTCGGCGCGCGCAGGCGCGGCCGCCAGGCAGCAGGCGCCGGCCAGGCCCAGGGCAGCCCCCCAGCGCGAAGGACGGATCCAGAGGAATGTCATGTGCTTCTCCAATCGATGAGACCCGGCACCGCCGCCCATGGCCGGCCCATCCGCATCGGGCCGAAGCGTGCCGACGGGACCGTGGGCGCGTTCTTATTTATTTCTGCCGGAAGTTGTCGTGGCAGGACTTGCAGGCGGCGGCGGTGTCGCCGAAGGCCACCTTCAGGGTCTCGAGGTTGCCGGTCTTGGCCGCTGCGGCCAGCTTGAGCGTGGCGGCGGTGAGCTTTTCGTTGCCTTCCTTGAACTGGGCCGGGTTCTTCCAGACCTCGTCCTTGGCCTTGCCGCCTTCCGTGCCCGGACCGAACGCGGCCCAGGGCAGCTTGGCGAGCACCACCACCAGGTCGGCGTTCTCCTGGGCGGCGGCGGCATCGAAAGGCACCTTGCCGTTGACCATCGCGCCGATGCGGCCGAAATGCTGCCCCATCACATACAGGGCGCCCTGGCGGTATTCGATGGCCTGATCAGGCTTGGCAAACTGGGCCAGCGCAGGTTGGGCCAGCAGCCATGCCGCGCCGGCCAGGGTCAATGAAGAGATCAGTTTCATGGTGTTTCTTTGTGGGTGAAGACGTTGAATGACATCGCGGGCGCCAGGGCGGCGGCCCCGGCCATTTTGCCCAAATCCACGGCCCGCCGGTAGCGTCGGATAATGCGCCTGGCCCTGCTGCGGCCACGGCGCGCCCATCGGCGCGGTGCGCCGCCACCTGGGGAGTCCGACGATGTCCGTCCGAGTCAGGGTCTGGGATCTGCCCACCCGCCTGTTCCATTGGCTGCTGGCCGCCGCGGTGCTGGCCTTGATCGTGACCGGCAAGGTCGGCGGCAATGCCATGGTCTGGCATCTGCGGCTGGGCCTGCTGGTCCTGGCGCTGCTGCTGTTCCGCGTGGTCTGGGGTTTTGCCGGCGGCCACTGGTCGCGATTTTCGAGTTTCGTCCGAGGTCCGCTCACCGTCTGGCGCTACCTGCGGGCGCCCCGTGGCAGCCATGACGTGGCAGGCCACAACCCCTTGGGCGGATGGTCTGTGCTGGCCATGCTGGGTGCGCTGTCGGCCCAGGTGTTCACCGGCCTGTTCGCCGATGACGAGATCGCCACCACCGGCCCCCTGAGCGCCCGGGCCTCGTCGGGCTTCGTCGAGAGCGCCTCCCATTTCCACACCGGCTGGGGGCAATGGCTGGTCATGGGCCTCATCGCCCTGCACCTGGCAGCCATCCTGTGGCACAGCCTTCTCGGGCCCGAAGGGCTGGTCGGCCCGATGCTCTCGGGCGACAAGCTGCGCGATGCACACGCCGGCCCCGTGTCCAGGGACACCCCTGCCAGCCGCCTGCTGGCCTTGCTGCTGCTGGCCCTGGCGCTGCTGCTGGCCGCCGCCGTCGCGTGGCAGGCCTGAGACGGCGCGCAGACCGTCGTCAAATCAGCTTGCGGCCCCGCAGGGTCTGCAGTTCCAGGCGCACCGCCTCCAGGCCCTTGACGCTGTAGAGGATCAGCAGGCGCTCGCCGCCCAGTTGAGCGAACACCGGGTTGCGGAAGTCGCGGTTGTAGCGCTCGACCTCACGGGGGTCATAGCCGAACTCGGGCGCCAGGGTCCGGAGCAGGACCTCGGTGCTGGCCACCGCCGGAATCGAATAGGGGTAGTCGGCATCCGACAGGTTGTGCAGCACATACTCGACCCGCACATTCGTCTGCCCGGCCGCATTCAGGTCCACCTCGCCCAGCCGGCCCAGCGGGGGCAGGCGGAAGTGGTGCGCCCGGTCGGTGCTCAGGTAGCCGGCCTGCAGCGGGTCGATGCGCGCGATGATGGCTGCGGCGCGCAACCAGTTCACCACCTTGTATTCGTTGCCCAGGGTGGGGGCCGAATGGGCGCAGGCCTGGGTCACCACCATCAGCGGCGACAGGCCCCTGGCCATCGACTCGGCCACGCTCAGGATGTGGTGGGCAGCGGTGCGCGAGTCGCCTGCGCCACCGTTGTCGTCCTGGCTGCCGAGCCCGCCGAAATTGAATTCGGCGAACTCGCTGCCGTCGGCGTTCCACTGGAACACCAGGGTCTTGGCCCAGTCATGCCAGATCGGGGCGGCGAACACCACATCCGCATCGATCGGCAGGTCCCCGGAGCGGGGCGTCTGCCGGTGAGCGGCCTCGACATCCAGCACGCTGGACACCTGCCGCCCCTGCACCAGGCTGTGGCTGCCGTAGACCTGCTGGTATTGCCGCAGCAGGCCGATGTCGGACAGCTCGTTGTTGGCCTCATGCACCATCAGGCCACCCGGATACGAGTGGTGTCCGCCGAACACGCTGCCCGGCGCGGAGCTCATGGGTTGGGGAAGATGCGGGCAATCGCTGTCCGCATCCACGATCGGCGGGAACACCCCGGCCCGCAGACCGGGCCCGAAGGCCGCGCCGTCCTTGGCATTGAGCAGCCCCTGGTCCATCAGGTCCTTGATCACCGCATCCTGGGCCTGGGTGGTGGCCAGGCCACGGCGATGCAGGATGCAGGTGCCCTGGCCGCGCAGGATGTCGAGGGTGGCCGTGCGCAGCACGGGGTCCTGGATGCGGCCGGCGCGGTCCTGCAGCAGCCGCTGGGCCGAACGGACCAGGGGCGAGGCCTGGGCGGTCTGCAGCGCCTGGGCATTGCCGGCCCCCACATGGGTCTGGTCCTGCGCCGCCGCCCAGGGCACGGCACAGCAGACGGACAAGGCCAGCAGGCCACGGCGGGCCAGCGCGACGGAACTCAGGGCTGCAGGTTTCATGGGACGACTCGGTCTTCGTTGGGAGGCCCCAATCTAGTCGCCGAACATGACAATTCGATGCCATGGCGCGCCGGGGTCGTGACCCCGGCGCCCGGTGAAATCAGTTGGTCAGGCTGGTCAGCACCGTCGTCGTCTGGGTGGTGGTGGTCGAATTCAGGACACCGGTCAGCAGGCTGTAGGCGTAGGCGGCTTCCTGGGTCAAGGTGCACACCGCGACGCCATTGGCATTGAAGCTGCGGGTGGTGGTGAGCGAATAGTTGCCCGAGCTCGTGTTCAGGTTGCTGGTGGTGGTGTCGATCTCGAACATGTTCGGCTGCACCAGGGCTCCGTTGCACTGGGTCGGCAGGCTGCTCACCGGCCCCACCACGACCTCCTGCTGGAGGACCAGCGGCAGCACCGGCAATGCGTTGCCCGGGTACCAATCGGCAGCCGAATAGCTCTTGGTGCTGGTGCTGGCTGCAGCCACCGTGCGCGTGATCGGGATCGTGAACCCGCTCGCACCCGCCACCGGCTGGGCGATGCCGGTGTTGGTCGTGCTGCTCGAGGTGGTCTGCACGAAACTCGCACTGCCATCGGCGTTCTGCTGGTAGTTGTCGGTGTTGCCGTTCACATAGCTGCGCAGGAAACTGAAGGAGCCGTCATCGTTCTGCGACCGGCTGGTGTTGTAAGCCACGTTGCTGCCGTTGGAAGGAGCCGATCCCGAGGCATTCACATCGCTGTAGCTGATCTGCTGCTGCGCCGACTGCGGCATCGTCAGGCTGGCACCGGTCTGCAAGGGAAAGACGAAGCCCGGGCGCAAGGTCGGGTACGAGGCCACCGTGGTGGTGGTCGCATTGAACGGACCGCCGCCCAGCGCGTTGGCCGATTCATCCAGGTTCACCGTGGTCGTGGTCTGTCCGTAGTCCACGGTCCACTGCGTGTTGCCGCTGACCAGCAGGTTCTTGTAGTCGTCCACCACCTGCGACACCGGTACCGAACCGGTGCCCGGGTCCTGCGTCACCGCATAGGTGTAGACGGTGTTGATGCGGAAACTGGCCAGTGCATCGGTCGGCGCCTGCAGCACGTTCTGCACCTCGGTGAAGGTGTAGGCCAGGGTGTTGTTCGGATTGGTGCTCGTCGGCGTGGTGTAGACGATGCTGCGGGTGCTGCTGCCCGAGTACTGGCGCTGCATGCCCACCTGCAGCAGCGGGCTCGATGTGCTGGAGCCCGTCGAGGCCGTGGAGCCACCACCACCACCCCCGCAGGCGCTCAGGGCGAGGACGGCTGGCAAGGACAGGAGAAGGACTGACTTGTTCATGGCGATTCCCTGAAAGCTCGATGTCAATGGACAGAAACACAGAAAGAGGCCCCGGCCGAGGGGCCTCCGGTACCCATCAGATGCCGTTGGCCGCGTCGCGGATGGCCAGGTCGGTGGCCCGCAGAGCCTCGTCGATGTGGTGCAGCGAGCGGTCGCGCAGGCCCCGCACCGCGCCGTTGTCCTCCTCGCGGGCAATGTCGTTGCGCGACTTCTGCAGCAGTTCGCGGGCCCGGTGCAGGCGACCGCGGTGGTCCAGGTGCTCGTCGATCGGCGGGTGGTCGTCGATGTTCTTGCCGTCGTCGATGGCCGCGCGTTTGATCTCGCCGATGGCCTGGTTGATGCCGCTGAGGGCGGCGTCCTCATCGACGCTCACGCGCACGTCCCCCGGACGGTGGGCGATCAGCCAGCGGGCCGCACGCAGATCGCTCAGTGCATGCAGATAGGCCGGATGGTCCTCGTGGTATTGCACATGCGGTGCCGGTTGGGGCGCCGGCGCCTGGACGGCGCAGGCACTGAGCAGGGAGGCCAGCGCCAGGCTGCTGGCGCACAGGAAGGGGACTCGCATCGGACTTCTCCAGGGACATTGTTGAAAAAATGAGCCCCCGGTCGATGGTCGATGTCCAGGGGCCCGGCCGGTCCTCGGCCGCGCCGGCACCCGACTGACAATCCGGGAACCGGCGCTTGGAATCTAACGAAACAAGCGGTCCTGCCGGTGACACATCCGACCGCCCCCGAGGTAAACGCGGGGTAAAGCAAAGGACGGTGCCGCGATCCCTGGCGGCGGCGGCAGCAGCCTGCGGAATGCCTGATCCTGCGCATTACGACCCGACCGTTTACCGATGTAATATCTGCGGGTTTGCTCGCCGGCCCGACGGGAGGGCGGTGTGGGCAATCCCCAGGCAACAGGCCGCGCGAGGCATTCCCGCCTCCGGCGCGCGGCCCCAGCGCCTGGTCAACGTACCGAGCAACCCGCATGCAGCGCATGCACCTTTCATGAGAGTTGAGACATGGCACGACCAACGAACAAGACGCTGACCCTGCTGGCCCTGGCAGCCTCCCTGGCCGCTCTGGGCGGCTGCGCCACCATGGACACCGGTTCGGCCGCGGCCAAGACTGAGGCCACCGGCTCGGCCGGCGGCGAGAACAGCCAGGGCGCCAACGCCAAGCTGCCGCGCTGCGCGGAAACGCTGGGCACGCTGGCCATCGTGGAAGACACCAATTCGCCCTGGTACCTCGCCCTGACCCAGCAGTACAAGCTCGGCCCGACCACGCCGGTGCTCAAGCTGCTGGTCCAGCAGTCCAACTGCTTCGTGATCGTCGACCGCGGCCGCGCCATGAACAACATGATGCAGGAGCGCGCCCTGGCCCAGTCCGGCGAGCTGCGCACCAACTCGAACTTCGGCAAGGGCCAGATGGTGTCGGCCGACTACTCGCTCACGCCCTCGATCACCTTCTCCAACAACAACGCCGGCCATGCCGGCGCGGCCCTCGGCGGCCTGCTGGGCCCGGTCGGCGCCCTGGTGGGCGGCAGCATGAGTGCCAAGGAGGCCAGCACCATGCTGACCCTGGACGACAACCGCTCCAGCGTGCAGGTCGCTGCCGCCGAAGGCAGCGCCAAGAACTGGGACTTCGGTGCCTTCGGCGGCATCCTGGGCGCCGGCTTCGGCGGTCTGGGCGGCGGCTACACCAACACCGCCGAAGGCAAGGTGATCGTCGCCGCCTTCCTGGATGCCTATGCCAACATCGTCAAGGCCGTCCAGAACTACAAGGCCCAGACCGTCAAGGGCGGCCTGGGCACGGGCGGTCGCCTCGGTGTCGATGGCGCCGGCAATGCCGCTCCGGCCGCCGCCGCGGCGGCGTCTGCTCCGGCAGCCGGCGGGATGACGGTCCTGGCTGCGCAACAGAAGCTCAGCGCCCTGGGCTTCGATGTGGGCAAGCCTGACGGCTCGATGGGCCCGCGCACCCACCGCGAACTGGCCAAGTTCCAGAAGTCGCGCCAGATCCCGGCCACCGGTGAACTGGACGACGCCACCAAGGCCGAACTGTCGAAGTAAGCCCCCGGGCCCATCCGGCCCGCAAAGGCATGGAATAAAACGGGTGGCCCGGTCGTCCACCCTGGCAGGCGGCCATCCCGGCCGCCGGACCCGGACCTTCCAGGAACCCGCCATGCCTTCTTTCTCACGCCGCCCTGCGGCCCTTCACCCGCCCCTCGCACTGCCACTGGCCCTGGGCATCGCCCTGCTCGCAGCCCTGCCCCAGGCCCGGGCCCAGACGGCCGAGCCGGCCGTGCAGCCCGACGAGGTGGTGCAATCGCTGGAGACCACCTTCGGCGTCCACCCCGGCCAGCGCCGCAACCACATCAAGGGAACCTGCGCGAGCGGCAGCTTCGTCGGCACCCCGGCGGGCGCCGCCTTGAGCCGCTCGGCGCTGTTCTCCGGTGAGCCGGTGCCGGTGGTGGCGCGCTTTTCGTTGGCCGGCGGCAACCCCCAGGTGCCCGATGCGGCGCGCAGCGCCCGCGGCATGGCCCTCGAGTTCCGGCTGCCGCAGGGCGAACGGCAGCACATGACCATGCTCGACATCCCGATCTTCGGCGCCGCCCACCCGGAGACCTTCAACGCCATGATCCAGGCCGCCCGGCCCGATCCGGCCACCGGAAAACCCGATCCGGCCCGTCTGGCGGCGGCGCTCAAGGCCCATCCCGAGGCCCTGGCCCAGGCGGACTACATGGCCGGCCATCTGCCACCGGCCAGCTATGGCCATGCCACCTTCTACAGCATCCACACCTTCCGGTTCATCGACGCGCAGCAGACTCCCCATCTGGTGAAATGGCGCTTCGTGCCCCAGGACGGCCCCCTCCCGCTGGAGGCCGCCGAACTCGCCAGCGCCCCCCACGATTTCCTGCAGGAACGCCTGCTGACCCGGCTGGCCCAGGGCCCCTTGCGCTGGGACATGTGGGTGATCCTCGGCGAGCCCGGCGACGTCCCCGACAACCCCACGCTGGCCTGGCCCGAGTCCCGACCGCACCAGGTGGCCGGCACGCTGAGCATCAGCGCCGCAACCCCGCAAGCCGGTGCCGAATGTGAAAAGATCAACTTCGATCCGCTGGTGATGGCCGACGGCATCGCCCCCACCGACGACCCCATCCTGCTGTTCCGCTCGCCGGCCTATGCCCTGTCCTTCAGCCGGCGCCTGACCGGGCAATGAGGCGCCGCCGGACCTGAACCGCCCCGGCGCAAGGAGTGCCTCTTTGCACGACCTGATCGAGCAGCTCGAGCCCCTGATCCCGGCCCTGCGGGGCTATGCGCGCGCCCTGCTGCGCGACCCGCACGAGGCCGACGACCTGGTGCAGGACTGCCTGGAGCGGGCCATCGCCCGCTGGTCACGCCGCCGCGAGGCGGCCAGCACGCGGTCCTGGGTGTTTGCCATCGCCCACAACCTGGCCATGGATGTGCTGCGCCGCCGCCAACGACGCGGCCACGGGCTGGTCCCCGAGGAGGCCGACCAGCCCGAAGCCCGCATCGAGGCGCCCCAGGAAGACCACATGCGCGCGCTCGAACTGCAGCGCGCCTATGAGCGCCTGAGCGAGGAACAGCGCAGCGTGCTCTACCTGGTGACCGTGCAGGACATGCCCTATGCCGAAGTGGCCGCGCTGCTCGGCATCCCGCTGGGCACGGTGATGTCGCGCCTGTCGCGTGCCCGCGCCCGATTGCTCGATGCCCTGGACGGCTCGCCCCGACCGTCGACCACGACGGCGGCCCTTCGGAGAATCAAATAGATGGCCGATCTTGTCACCGCTCCCCTGCCTGAGCACGAGGCGCTGCTGCAGGCCTACGTCGACCGACGCCTCGACGCCGCTGAACAGCTGAGGTTCGAGCGTCAACTGCAGTCCGATCCGGCCTTGAGGCAGCGCCTGGTCCGTCTGCAGGCCCAGGCACAGTTGCTGCGCGAGGTGCTGGCCCCGCCTTCCGGCATCCCGGCCCAGCTGGACCTGAAGCGACTGGCCCAGGCCCACGCCCGGGGCCGCCAGCGCTGGCGCCTGCTGGCCTCGGTGGTCCTGGCATTCACGGTCGGCGGGCTCTCGGGCTGGGGCCTGGGCCACCGTCAGGCCGGCGGCACAGGCATCGCCGCGCTCGCCGACGAGGCCCTGACCAGCCACGACGTCTATGCAGGCGACCCCCTGCGCCCGGTCGAACTCGACGCCAGCCGGCGCAGCGATCTGGTGCGCTGGGTGTCCGCGCGGCTGCAGCGCCCTGTGGCCATTCCTGAACTCGGCGCGGCGGGCTACCGCTTCCTGGGCGGCCGCCTGGTCGCCACGGCCCATGGTCCGGCGGCGCTGCTCGTCTATGCGGATCAGCAGTCGGGACAGCGCCTGTCCATCCTGCTGCGACCGATGAAGGTCCAGACCGACACCCCCATGCAGGCCCAGCGCCGCGGCAGCGTGGCGGGATACGCCTGGGCCGATCGCGGCATGGGCTACAGCCTGCTGGCCCCTGCCGCCACCCCGGACCTGCACCCGCTGGCCGACGAGGTACGGCGCCAGAGCCGGCTGCTCTGAGCGCCTGTCCGCGATCTCCCCGGGCCGTAGTACGCGCCGCCAGCAAGACCGGCGCAGGACGGCCTTCCGTCGGGCCCCAGTGACGTGCGCACGCAACGACCCCAGCAGCAAAATGTAACTTTTCATAACTGTCTGATATAAATTGTTACCAACTTGTGCCGCCGCCGGCCGGCGCCTGAACCTGGAAACCGAGAGCCCATGGAAGCGCCTGCCATCGCCGAAATCACCCAATGGCTGGAGTGTCATGGTCTGAGCATCTATCTGGCGCGGTTCATCGAGCAGGACATCGAGCCGTCCCTGCTCGCCACCCTGAGCGACGAGGACCTGCGCGAACTGGGTCTGACCATCGGCCATCGACGCCGTTTCAAGGAAGCGCTCGCAGCGCGCCCGGCCGAGCCGGTGCGAAGCAGTCCGCCGCAACGCGATCTGGAGCGCCGGCAACTGACCGTGATGTTCTGCGATCTGGTGGGCGCCACCAACCTGTCCTCGCGCCTCGACCCCGAAGATCTGCGCGCGGTCCTGCACCAGTACTACAAGACCTGCGAGCGGACGATCACCGAGCACCACGGCTTCATCGCCAGCTACCTGGGCGACGGCCTGCTGAGCTACTTCGGCTACCCCGAGGCCCGTGAAGATGCAGCCGAATCGGCCATCCGGGCGGGGCTGTCGATGGTGGAGGCCCTGGGCCATCTGAAGACCGCCGAAGGCAGCCGGATCCAGGTGCGCATCGGCATTGCGACCGGCATGGCCGTGGTCGGCGACCTGATCGGCGAAGGCGCCTCCGAGCTGCGCTCTGTGATCGGACAGACGCCCAACCTGGCGGCCCGGCTCCAATCCTTCGCCCAGCCCGACACCCTGGCGATTGCCGAGAGCACGCGCCGCCTGGTGCGCGGGCAATTCGACTACCTCAACCTCGGGGTGCACGCGCTCAAGGGCATCGACGATCCGGTGCAGATCTGGCAGGTGGTGGGCACCGCCTCCCAGCTGAGCCGCTTCCAGGCCCTGCACCAGGACCTGGGCCCCTGTGTGGGACGCGAGCATGAACTCGGCCAGGTGAGCGCCTGCTGGCAGCAGGCCCTGCAGGGTGTGCCCCAATACCTGCTGATCCGCGGCGAGGCCGGCCTGGGCAAATCGCGCCTGGTGCGCCAACTGGTCGACCGGGCCGGCGCGGCGGAACATCTGGAACTGCTGCTGCAATGCAGCCCGGACCAGTCGACCAACCCCCTGTATCCCCTGGTGGCCGGCCTGCGCCAGATGATCCGCCTCGACGGCCTGACTCATGGCCCGCAGGACCTGCAGAAGATCGAACATTGGCTGGGACCGCTGGCCAGCCCGGAGCAGGTGGCCCTGATCGGCAATCTGATCGGCGTGCGGCTGGATGCGCTGCAGAACCTGCTGCCCATGGCCCTCGACCAGATCAAGGTCCGGACCCAGAGCCTGATCCATGAGGTGTTCCGTCACAAGGCCCGCGACCGGGCCATGCTGATCCTGATCGAGGACGCCCATTGGATCGATCCGGTCACCCAGGCCTTCATCGACGAGCTGGTGCGGGGGCTCGGCCGCAGCCGGCTCATGCTGGTGCTGACCGCCCGCCCCGAATACGCGCCCCGCCTGCCGCCGGAGATCGCCGGCACGGTGGTCAACCTGAACCGGCTGGACGCCACCGATGCCCGGGCCCTGATCGGCCACGCGACCCGAGGCACCCCTCTGTCACCCGAATTGATCGAACAGATCATCGAGCGGGCCGAGGGGGTTCCGCTCTACATCGAAGAGCTCACCAAGGCCGTGGTGGACCGGGTGCGCAGCGAGGTCAGCGACCGGCTGATGGCCAGCGGCATCCCGGCCACCCTGCACGACAGCCTCATGGGGCGTCTGGACCGGCTGGGCACGGCCAAGGAGACCGCCCAGGTCGCCGCCTGCCTGGGGCGCACCTTCCGCCACGAGGTGCTGGCGCTGCTGATGGGGCGCCCCGGTGCCGTGCTGGACCTGGCGCTGCAGCAGTTGATGGAAGCCGAACTGCTGATCCAGACCGGCCTGCCGCCACAGGCCAGCTACACCTTCAAGCATGCACTGCTGCAGGACCTGGCCTACGAAAGCCTGCTGCGCAGCAAGCGCCGGGAACTGCATGCCCGCATCGTGGAGATCGTCGAAGCCAACTTCCCCGAGCAGGCCCACGCCGACCCGGGCATGATGGCCCACCACTGCCGCAACGGCCAGTTGCTCGACAAGGAAGCGCGCTACCTCATCCTCAGCGCCCGGGTGGCCACCCGGCTGGTGGCGGTGAAGGAGGCCCTGGGCTACCTGAGCCGCGCCGAGGAGATCCTCGCGGGCCTGCCGCCCTCCGAGGAGAACGTCTCCCGCCACATCGACGTGATCCTGATGCTGCTCGATGCGGGGCGCTTCATGTTCCTGCCCAGCACCCTGATCGCGTACGCCGACAAGGTCAAGGACATGCATGCCCGTTCGGCACGCCGGCACGACCTCGACACCCTGGCCTCGATCCTGTTCCAGAAGGGCCGGGCCCATCTCTACAGCAGCCACTACGACGAGGCGCGATCGGCGTTCTGCCAGATCGTCGAACTGGGCCGCTCGAGCGCTTCGGAAAAGATCCAGATGAAGCCGGGTTCGGCCTTCACCATGGCCCTGTGCTGCCAGGGCCACTTCAGCGACGCGCTGGCCTTCCTGGACCGCGAGAAGCTCGAACGCTTCCGCGAACACCAGAACTACATCGACTACCTCGCCGGCCTGGGCTGGTGCGGCTACGCGCTGTGCCAGCGCGGCGAGGTGGACGCCGGACTGGCCTGCAACGACCAGTCGATCGAAGAGGGCAGCCAATTGGGATCGGCCGTCTACGGAGCCGGCGCCTATGCCTGGAAGACCCACGCCCTGCTGGCCTGCCGCCGGCACGCCGAGGCCATCGAGAGCGCCCGCCGCTGCGTCGAGCTGGGCCAGGCGGCCCAGGTGCCCTACCTGATCTGGCACGGCCTGGTGTTCCTGGCCATGGCGCACTGCCGCAACGGCGATTTCGAGCTGGCGCGCCACGACCTGATCGCCGTGCGCGAACGACTGGCCACCTTCGAGGACGGCCTGATCTCGGTGCTGGACTACCCCCCGATGATCGAGGCCGAGATCGCCTGCTTCGAAGGCGATGCCGCCCAGGCCCTGCTGCTCGGGGCCCGCGCCGTCGAAGCCGGCGCCAGCCGTGGCGGCCTCTTCACCGAGGCCCTGGGGCACCGGGTGCTGGCCCTGTCGCGCCTGGCGCTCGATGCGGCCGACCCGCAGGCCGCCCGGCACATGGACCGGGCGCTGGAACTCCTGCAACGCGGCGGCGCCCGCGCCGAACAGGCCTACAGCGCCCTGCTCTGGGCCGAGGCACTGGAGCGGGCCGGCCAGGCCGCTGCCTCGGCCACCGCCCTGGCCAGCGCCATGGCACTGGCGGAAGGCAGCGGCCTGGACCTGCAGGCCTGCGAACATGGGGGCGCCCGCATCCTGGGCCTGCGCCCCCGCGACCCGATTCTTTGACACGGCCGAGGGCCGGGAGAGGTGGAGATGAAGAACCGACTGACTGCCGCACAGAAACAACAACTCTTCGGTGCCAAACCCCGCACCCCGCAGCGGGTGCTGGCCCTGGGCGGCGGCGGCCCGGCCGTCGGCATCAGCGTCGGCTTCCTGCTCGCCCTGGACGCCTGGAACAACGGCCCGGAGGTGCAGCGCGAGCCCTTCCGGAAAATCGATTTCCCGGTCTGGGTGGCGGGCTGCGTGGGCGGCTGGCTCACCTGCCTCTACCACCTGGGCAAAGGCCACAACAAGGCCGAGCAGGCCCAGGAGATGGTCCGGGGATTCTTCCGCGACGACCGCATGTACGACCTGTTCCCGGCGCCGATGACCTTCACCCCCGATGTCCCCGAGATGCTGCTGGCGGCGCTGAAGTTCATGGTCACGCCGTCGACCTACCAGAACCTGGTGGTGCCGCAGGAGATCCTGAAGGCCTACCAGGACCTGGCCAACTTCTACCTGACCCCCAGCCGCTGGAACCCCGGCGACCTGGCCTACACCCTGCTCAATTCGGTGTTCGCCCCCAACCCGGCCAGCCGCCTCATCATGGGACTGCTCTACAAGACCGAGATCAACGGGCTCAACAAGCTCTGGTTCGGACCGGACTACAGCCTGCTCAAGGCCTTCGACCTGAATCTGCTGAAGGGTCCGGGCACCCCCGATCTCTACCTCAACTCCTACAACCTGACCCAGCACCGGCTCGACCTCTACTCGAACCATGTGAAAGGCAAGAAGGGCGTCCGGCCGCTCGACATGCCCACGCTGTGTGCCTCGAGCGCCCTGCCCTACATCCTGCAGCCGGTGGAACTGGGCCAGGACAAGGAGCTGCACATGGAGGGGGCCCTGATCGACTCCTTCAACCTCAGCGCGGTGCAGGAACTGCACGACGACTTCAACGAGATCTGGATCAGCCGCATCGTCGACCACAGCCAGGTCAAGCCGCCGAAGAACCTGCTCGATGCGCTCAACAACCTCATCATGCTGTACGCCGGCACCACCTCGAAACACGACATCGATCTGTTCGTCGACCGGCACCACATGGAAGAACTCAGCTATGCCCTGCACCAGGCCCGCCATGGCGGCGACCCCCGGCATGAGCCGCACCTGATCGAGGTGATCCAGCTGCCGGTCTGGTCGGGGACGAACTACCACTGGACCCAGAGCAACTTCAACGACAGCATTGCGGCCTCGCAGGCGGCCTGCGACAAGGTGATCCGCGACTACGCCAAGGGCCTGCGCAAGAACGGCGCGGGCAAGACCGCATTGCGCACCCCGGACCACACCCGGCTCTGAGCCCCTCCATCCACGCGCCTGCTCCGACCTTGCCGACGCCGCCACAGCGGCTCGGGACACCCCCAAGACAGTGTTTCTGTCGCACACTACGCAGATGGCAAATAATGACTCACTCAGCGTCCAGGCCGGCCAGCTGATCTTCGAGGAAGGCGACCTTGGCGACTGTGCCTACGTCATCCAGTCGGGCGAGGTCTTGATCACCGCGCGCACGGCCGAAGGTGAGCAGGTGCCCATCGGAAAGGTCGGCGAGGGCGAGCTGTTCGGCGAGATGGTGCTGATCGACCAGTCGCCCCGGCGTGCCAGCGCCATGGCCCTGGTGCCGACCCAACTGCTGGTGGTGCCGCGGGCCCGCTTCGAGGTCCGGCTGGCGGCCGCCGACGTGCTGCTGCGCCTGTTCCTGAAGGTGCTGATCGAACGCTACCAGGACATGCGCGAGAACTTCCACCGCGCCCTCGAAGGCCGCGCCGGGCAGGAGGTGACCCGGCGCCCTGCCCCGTCCTACATCCAGGATTCCGCGCTCGCCAAGGAGCGTCTTGAAGCCGAATCGGAACTGGCCGAAGCGCTCGAGAAACAGAATTTCCAGTTGCGCTATCAACCGATCGTCGAGCTCAGCAGCGGCCGGGTGGTGGGCACCGAGTCCCTGGTCCGCTGGGCCCATCCCGAGCGCGGCCTGCTCAGTCCCGACACCTTCATTCCTCTGGCCGAAGAGTCGGGCCTGATCCTGCCGATGAGCAGCTGGATCATGGAGACCGGCTGCCGCGACGCCCACGAATACCAGGGCCAGGGCGGCGGTTTCGTCAGCATCAATCTGTCGGTGCGCCAGTTCGACGCCGGCACCCTGGTGCAGGATGTGGCCGAGGTGCTGGCGCGCACCGGCATCGCACCGCAGCTGGTCAAGCTCGAGATCACCGAGAGCCTGCTGATGCGGGACCCGGAGAACGCCCTGCTCACGCTCAAGGGACTCAAGGCACTGGGGGTGATGATCGCACTCGACGATTTCGGCACCGGCTATTCAAGCTTCAGCTACCTGCACCGATTTCCGATCGACGCGCTCAAGATCGACCGCTCCTTCATCGCCACCCTGGACAGCGACCCCAAGAGTTTCGAGATCGTCCGCACCCTGTGCGCGCTGGCCCGGGCCATCGGCATGTCGGTGATCGCCGAAGGCATCGAAACCGCCGAACAGGCCGAGACCCTGAGGCAGTTCGGCGCCGAGTTCGGGCAGGGCTACCACTTTGCCAGGCCCATGCCCAAGAGCGCCTATCTGCAACTGCTGCAGGAGACGCCGCACCTGGGGGCCTGAGGCCAGGCGCCTTGCTGGCGCCTCGGCCCCCGCCCTGGCTCAGGCCCGGCTGAGCACCTCGGCCGTGATCGGCAGGCGCCGGATGCGCTTGCCTGTCAGTGTGGCGACCGCATTGGCAATCGCCGGGCCGACCACGGCGGTGGCGGGCTCGCCGATGCCGCCGGGCTTCTCGGTGCTGGGCACCAGCACGATGTCCACCCGGGGCGCCTCGTACATGCGCACCGGCTGGAAGCGGTCGTAGTTGGTCTGCTGGACCCGCCCCGCCTCCACCGTGATCTGGTGCTTGAGCGCCGCGCCGATGCCGAACATGACGCCCGACTGGATCTGGGCCTCGACCGTGTCCGGATTGACCAGGTGGCCGGCATCGACCGCCACCGTCACCCGGTGCACCTTCACATTGCCATGCTCGTCGAGGCTGATCTCGGCCACCTGCGCCATGTGGGTGTCGTAGCCCTCCATCAAGGCGATGCCCCGGGCATGGCCCTTGGGCAAGGGGCGGCCCCAGCCGGCCTTCTCGGCCGCCAGCTTCAGCACGTTCGCAAAACGCGGCTTGTCCTGCAACAGGGCCAGCCGGTACTGGTAGGGGTCCTGCCCCGCCGCCGCGGCCAGCTCATCCATGAAGCTCTCGTTGGCGAAGGCATTCATGTTGTGGCTCACCGCGCGCCAGTAGCCGACCCGGTAGCCGGTGTCGTGGATCACCAGATCGTGGCGGGTGTTGGGAATGTCGTAGGCCGGCACCGAGGCCTCGGCCATGAAGGGGTCCAGGGTGTTGGCCGGCAGGCCGAAGGCCCGCTGGGTGACCGACTGCGAGGCCACCTTGAATTGCACTGCCACCGGCTTGCCGGCCGCATCCAGCCCGGCCTTGAGCTGGTTCACCGCCACCGGGCGGTAGAAGTCGTGGGTGAAGTCATCTTCGCGGGTCCAGACCAGCTTGACCGGCTTGCCCACCGCCTTGGAGATCTGGGCCGCCTGGACGATGAAGTCCAGTTCGAGCCGACGCCCGAACCCGCCGCCGAGGTAGGTGGTCTTGAGGGTGATGGCCTCGGGCTTGACGCCCAGCGCGGCCGCCACCGCACCCTGGGCGCCCTGCTGGAACTGGGTCGGCCCGAGCAGCAGCACCTGATCGCCCTGCACATGGGCGGTGAAGTTCATCGGCTCCAGCGGCACATGGGCCTGCAGGGGCTGCACATACTCGGCCTCGATCACCTTGGCCGCCGACTGCAGAGCGGCCGCCACATCACCCCTGGGCTTGCTGATTTCAATCGGCGTGGCCGAGGCTGCCGCGGCGCGGGTCGCGTCGATCATGCCCTCGCTGCTGAGCAGGGCCACCGGACCCTCGTCCCACTGGATCTTCAAGGTGTCGCGGGCCTTGCGGGCGCGCCACCAGCTGTCGGCCACCACCGCGACGCCATCCGAGATCTGGACCACCTCGAGCACCCCGGGCATGCCCTTGGCCTCGGTGGCGTCAAAGCCCTGGACCTTGCCTCCGATCACCGGGCACTGCGCCAGTGCGGCATAGACCATGCCCGGCAGCACCACGTCGATGCCGAACTGGGCCGACCCGTCGACCTTGGCGGGCGTGTCCACCCGGGCGGTGCGCTTGCCGACCAGGCGGAAGTCCTTCGGGTCCTTGAGCTGCGGCTTCTCGGGCACCGGCAGCCGGGACGCCGCCTCGGCCAGTTGTCCATAGCTGGCCTTGCGGCCTCCGGGGCCGCTGACCTGACCGTTGCTGGCCTGCAGGCTGGAGGCATCCACCCCCCATTGGTCGGCAGCCGCCTGGACCAGCATCTCGCGCACCTGGGCACCGGCCACGCGCAGCTTTTCCCAGCCGTCGCGCACCGAGGTCGACCCCCCGGTGATCTGGGCGCCCAGCAGCGCGTTCACATAGACTGCGGCCGGTGGCGCCGCCTCGACGCGGACCTGCTGAAGGCCGACGTTGAGCTCCTCAGCCAGCAGCATGGACATCGAGGTGTAGACCCCTTGGCCCATCTCGGAACGCGCCACCATCAGGGTGATGCGGTTGTCGTCGGCGATGTGGACCCAGGCATTGGGCGTGTGGACGGTGCCGGCGGCCAGGGCCGGCCCGCCCTGCAGCAGGGGCAGGCTGACGCCCAGCATCAGGCCGCCCGAGAGAGCGGCCGAACCCTTGAGGAAACTGCGGCGCGAGGTGGTGACTTGCATGCTCATGTCGATCTCCTTGGCGCTCAGGCCTTGTGCCGCATCATGGCGCCCGCATCCTTGATGGCGGCGCGCATCCGGTTGTAGGTGCCGCAGCGGCAGAGATTGCCGCTCATGGCTGCATCGATGTCGGCATCACTGGGGTTGCTGTTGCGCGCCAGCAGGGCGGCCGCACTCATCAACTGGCCGGACTGGCAATAGCCGCACTGCGGCACCTCGTGCTTGATCCAGGCCACCTGCAGCGGGTGTTCGGCCGTCTTGGACAGCCCTTCCACCGTGGTCACCTGCTTGCCCGCCACCGAACTCAGCTGGGTCTGGCAGGAGCGCGCCGGCTTGCCGTCGATGTGCACGGTGCAGGCCCCGCACAAGGCGGCGCCGCAGCCGAACTTGGTGCCGGTCAGGCCCAGTTCGTCGCGGATCACCCACAGCAGCGGGGTGTCGGTTTCGGCATGGGCCGTCACCGGCTTGCCATTGACTTTGAATTGAACGCTCATGGTGGGTGTCTCCGTCTTCGTGTCATGCGGTCTGGACATGCCGAAGATCGATGAGCGCCGCGGCGTCACGTAACGGGTTAACCCTGAGTACAGGCTGACGCCTTCAGGTATTCTCAATTTGAGACACTTTTTGCGAAGCAAAACTTCTGTGTCCGACGCCCAGTCCTTCCGGGACGCCCTGGCCGCAGGCGGCAGACCGCCGGTGAGCCCTTCCTCACGCGGGGTCCTGGGCCACCTCCAGCAGCCAGTCCGCAAACGCCTGCACCAGGGGGTCGTGCTGCCGCTGGGGATCCAGGTAGATCGCATAGCCGCGCTTGGAACAGCCCTCGTGGGGATGGGCCAGCACCAGTTCCCCGGCGGCCAGTTCGCGCGCCACCAGGAAATGGGGCACCAGGCCGATGCCGAGGTCGGCCCGCACCCCCTCCAGCAGGGCCGAGAACAGATCGAACCGATGCCCGCCCAGGCTGTTGAGCGGCAGGCGACGGATGCCCGCCTGTTCGAACCAGGGCGCCCAGGCATCCAGCCGGGACGCCAGCTGCAACAGCCGGGCGTTCCGGAAATCCCCTCGACCGAGCGCCACCCGATCCACCGCTGACGGTGCGCAGACGACCACGGTGCGCTCGGGCATCAGCGCCAGCGAGCGCGCCTCGGGCCAGACCGCGTCCTCGTATTGGAGGCCGATGTCGAAGGCCGGGGCGTCCAGCAGACGCTGGGTGGGGAAGACCTGAAGGTGCAGTTGGCAGCCCGGATGCCGCGCCAGGAAGCCCGGCAGCCTCGGCATCAGCCAGCGCTCGGCCAGGCCGGGCACGGCGCCCACCAGCAGGCCACCCCCGTCGGGCCGCTGGGCCATGGCTTCCAGCGTGTGGTTTTCCAGGCGCAGCAGGTCGGCGGCGATCTGGGCGTGGTAGCGGCGCCCGGCCTCGGTCAGTTCGGTGCCACGGCTGCTGCGCTGCAACAGCCGCACCCCCAGGCGGGATTCGAGTTGGCGCAACTGCTGGCTCAAGGCGCTGTGGGTCAGGCACAGCGCCTCGGCCGCACGGCTCACGCTGCGATGCCGGGCCACCGCGTCGAACACCAACAGCGAGCGCAGGGAGGGCAGGTGTCGATACATGTTAGAAAAAGTGACAGGTCCCCAGAATTATGCCGAGCGGCCTCCCGGCCCGCGCCGCAGAATGCCCCGTCAGATCGTGCTGACGATGGGTCACTTTGCTGGAGGAGATGAACGATGTGGATGTCCCGTTTCGCTGCGCCATGGCGCACCCTGTCCCTGGCCTGCCTGTGCAGCGCCGCCCTGGTCCCGGCCCTGGCCCAGGAAGCCCCCGCCGTGGCGGCCACGCCCACCACCCTGCGACCGGCGGTGGATGCAGCCTTTGAACGCCTGCAGGCCTCGGCCGATGTCCAGCGCCTGCTGGCCGCCGTCCAGGCCGACCATGCGCGCTCGATCGAGGACCTGCAGCTGCTGACCGAGATCGAGGCCCCGCCCTTCGGCGAGCAGAAGAAGGCCGAGGCCTTCCTGGCTCGCCTCCAGGCCCTGGGCCTGAAGGATGCGCACCTCGACGCCGAAGGCAATGTCGTGGGCCTGCGCAAAGGCCGCGGCCCGGGACCGACGCTGCTGATCTCCGCCCACCTCGACACCGTCTTCCCGGCCGGCACCGACGTGAAGGTGAAGCGGCGCGACGGACGCCTGTATGCCCCCGGCATCTCGGACGACACCCGCGGGCTGAGCGTGCTGCTGTCCTGGCTCAAGGTGCTCAACGAGCAGAAGATCGACACCGTGGGCGATCTTCTGTTCGTCGGCAACACCGGCGAAGAAGAGCTGGGCAATCTGCGCGGCATGAAGGCCATCTTCCGCGAGCACCCTGAAATCGACGGCATGGTCGGTCTGGAGCCCTCGCCCGATGGCACGGTGCTGGTCCTGGGCACGGCCAGCCACCGCTACGAGATCAGCTTCAAGGGCCCCGGCGGCCACAGCTACGGCGCCTTCGGCGAGGTGCCCAGCGCCATCCATGCCATGGGCCGCGCCATCGCCAAGATCGCCGACATCCAGACCCCGCGCCAGCCCAAGACCACCTTCACCGTCGGCACCGTGGGCGGCGGCACCTCGGTCAATGCGATCGCGGCCGAAGCCCACATGGCGGTGGACATCCGCTCGGACGCCATGGAGCCCCTGCTCGCCACCGAGCGCCAGGTGCTGGCGGCCATCGACCAGGCGGTCGACGAGGAGAACCAGCGCTGGCATGTGCACAGCCTGAGCGTGAGCCGCAAGCTGATCGGTGACCGGCCCGGCGGGCGCACCCCGACCGACTCGGTGATCGTCGAGGCGGCCGTCCGCTCGAACACCCTGTTCGGCCACGAGACCCGGCTGCGCGGGGCCAGCACCGACGCCAACGTGCCCATGGGCCTGGGCATCCCGGCCATCATCATCGGCGGCGGCGGAAAGACCGGCGGCTTCCATTCGCCAGGCGAGTGGATCGACCTCAGCGAGGGTTGGAAGGGGGCGCAGAACTCGCTGCTGACCGTGCTGGGCCTGGTCGGCGTGCAGGGCGTGAGCGAGCCCCTGCTGGAGCGCCGCGCAGCCGGCAAGTGAAGCTCTGGCCCGCCCTGCGGGCCGGCCTGCCCAGGGGCCCCAGGCGCCCTGGTTCAACGCGGTCCTACTGGTTTGTCTGAATGCGTCACAATTTGTGACGCCGGTAGATTCGAGGTCGCCCGGTCCGGGCCGCCGGCTTTCCCGGCCGCCCGGCTGACCGGCGCCCCGATCGCCCAGGAGGCTTCTTGAACAAGATGATTGCCGCCGCCAGCCTGCTGCTGACCTTCGCGGTCCAGGCCGCCGAACGCCTGCCGCCACTGGCCCCGGAGCAGTACGACCCGGAGCAGAAACAGGCCGCCCAGGAATTTCTGGCCGCCCGCAAGGCCCCGGTCTTCGGTCCTTTCGAGCCCCTGATGTACAGCCCGCAGCTGATGAGCCAGGCCCGCGCCATGGGCGACTATCTGCGCTACAAATCGGCCCTGGGCAACACGCTGAGCGAATTCGTGATCCTGCTGACCGCACGGGAGTGGTCGCAGGACTACGAGTGGTATGTGCACCACCCGATCGCGCTCAAGGCCGGCATCCAGCCCCAGGTGGCCCAGGCGATCGCCGAAGGCCGCCGCCCCGACGGCATGAGCGAGGACGAAGGCATCCTCTATGCCTACGTGAGCGAGCTGCTGCAGCACCACCAGGTCTCCGACCTCAGCTTCGAGCGGGCCCGCCAGCGTTTCGGCGACAAGGGCGTCGTCGACATCGGCGGCCTGGTCGGCTACTACACGCTGCTGGCCATCGAACTCAACGCGGCCCGTTACCCGATCCCGGCCGATGGCAGGCCGCTGCCCAGACTGCCTCACTGAACGGCCGGACCACAAGCCCGATCACCGACCCACCTCACCGGAGCTTTCTTCATGTTCCAACAACTATTGACCCCCGTCGGCGACAGCCTGGGGCTGTCCTTTCTCGTGGCCACCCTGCCCGTGCTGGCTGTGCTGGTCCTGCTCGGCGTGGCCCGCCGCCCGGCCTGGCAGGCCGCGCTGGCCGGACTGGTCGTGGCCTTCCTGATCTCGGTCAGCCTGTGGCAGATGCCGGTCGGCCTGGCCCTGGGCTCGGTGGCCAATGGCGCCGTCTTCGCCTGCTGGCCGGTGATGTGGATCGTGGTGAACGCCCTGCTGCTCTACAACATCGCGGTGAAGTCGGGCCGCTTCGACGCCTTCCGCGTCTGGGTCATCGACCACCTGCCCAATGACCGGCGCGTGGTGCTGGTGGTGATCGGGTTCTGCTTCGGGGCGCTGCTCGAAGGCGTCTCGGGCTTCGGCACCCCAGTGGCCATCACCTCGTCGCTGCTGATCCTGTGCGGCTTCGAGCCGCTCGAGGCCCTGGTCTTCGTGCTGATCTTCAACACCGCGCCGGTGGCCTTCGGAGCCCTGGGCGCCCCGGTGACGGTGCTGGGCGCCGTCACCGGCCTGCCGGCCACCGCCCTGGGCGCCATGATCGGGCGCCAGTTGCCGGTGCTGGCGCTGCTGCTGCCCTTCTACGTCATGGGGGTGTATGGCGGCATGCGCTCCATCAAGGCCCTGTGGCCGGTGCTGCTGGTCTCGGGCGGCTCGTTTGCCATCAGCCAGTTCGTGGCCTCCAACCTGCTCGACTATGCCCTGACCGATGTGCTGGCCTCGCTGGGCTCGCTGGTCGTGACGCTCGCCTTCCTGATGGTCTGGCGCCCGGCACCCGATCCTGAATTCGCGGTCCGTTCCGACAAGCTCGCCGGCGACCGCGGGGCCAGCCCGGTGCCCTCGTGGCAGGGTTGGCTGCCCTGGCTGATCGTGTCGGCCCTGGTCATCGTCTGGACCCACATGAAGTGGTTCAGCATCGGCCAGCAAACCATCCCCTGGCCGGGGCTGCACAACGCGATCGGCATCACGCTCTACGGCGGCAAGGCCTATGCGGCCAACTATGTGTTCCAGCCCCTGGGCACCGGCACGGCCATCCTGATCGCCTGCCTGATCACCGCCCTGGTGGTGCGACTGCCCGTGGCCGACTTCTTCCAGTGCGTGCGCAGCACCGTCAAGCAGGCCTGGCTGGCCGTGGTCACCGTGATGCTGATCGTGGCCCTGGCCTACCTCATGAACTACTCGGGCCTGGCCTACACCCTGGGCAAGGGCGTGGCCTCGACCGGCCAGCTCTTCATCCTGCTCTCGCCCTTCCTGGGCTGGGTGGCGGTGATGCTGTCGGGCTCGGACACCTCGGGCAACGCGCTCTTCGGCAACCTGCAGGTGGTGGCCGCACGCCAGCTCGACCTGTCGCCGGTGCTGTTCGCCGCCACCAACTCCTCGGGCGGCGTGATGGGCAAGATGATCTCGCCGCAGAACATCGCCACCGGCGTCTCGGTCACCGGCATGCAGGGCAAGGAAGGCGTGGTGTTCGCCCGCACCTTCTGGCACTCGGTCATCCTGTCGCTGGTGCTGGCCGCCCTGGTGGCGCTGCAGCAGTTCGTGATCCCCTGGGTGATCCCGGTGGTGGCAGGCTGAACACCGCCCGCCCGGGGCGGGCTCAGTGGTCCTGGCCGGCGTAGATCCACATCGGCATGGTGCGGCCGGCCCGCGAGAAGCCCAGGCGCTCATAGAAGCCCTGGGCCTCGCCATCGGCCGTCAGCATCAGCTGATGGAAGCGGCCATAGCGCTCGAGCATCGCCTGCATCAGCTGCCGCCCTATGCCCTGGCCTTGCAGTTCGGGATGCACCAGCAGGTGCGGAAAATAGACCACCAGATGCCCGTCCGAGATCGCGTTGGCCAAGCCCACGAGGCGGTCCCCGATGCGGGCCGTGGCCAGGGTGTGCGAGTGGCGCAGGGCCTGCATCAGCTCGACCGGCTTGTGCGCCGAGGACCACGCGTTGGCGCTGTAGAGCGCAACCACCTCGTCGGTGTCGAGGGTGTCGTCGAGGCGGATGGTGGCGCGGGAAGTCATCTGAAGCTCCAGGTGGAGCGCTGCATTCTGCCGCATGCGCGGCCCGGCATGGTCGCGCTCCAGGCTCCGCCGGCCGTCACTCGAAACAAAGCTCGTCGAGTCGGGTCACTTGGCAGAACCGGCGCAGGCTCCCGATGGAATTGGCGTGCTCCTCGGCGCTGTGCGCCGCGCAGCAGTCTTCCAGCACGACCACCTCGAAGTCCCGGTCGTGGGCCTCTCTCACCAGGGCCTGCACCACGGCCTGGGTGGACACGCCGGAACAGTAGATCCGCCGCACGGCCAGAGCGCGCAGCTGCATTTCGAGCGCGGTTCCATAAAAGGGACTGACGCGATGTTTGACCACCTGGATATCTTCCGGGCGCACGTCCAGCGTTTCATGGATCTGCGCCCCCCAGGCCCCCTGCCTGAACAGGCCCGCTTTCGCCACACCGCCGAATACCGGCGAGTTGACAGGGCACTCCCGGTAGTCCGCAGAGAACCCCAGACGCACGAAGCCGATGCGCAGGCCCGCCTGGCGGGCTCGGGCGATCGCCTGGGCGGTCCGGGCCAGCACGCCTCTTGCGGCCACCTCCTGGCCGAGAGGGGATTTTCCGTTGGGACCGTCCGTGTGGACCAGGTCGTTTTGCATGTCGAGGACAAGGTAGGCAGCAGTCATGGCGTCAGTCTGAGTCGGTCGATGGGGCATCGGATGGCATGGAGGAGATCGAGAACGCGCGCCGCATCTCCCGCAGCAACACGTCCCGGTTGGTCAGGATGTGCTCGCGCATGAGCCCTTCGGCGCGGACGATCTCGCGCCGCACAAGGGCTTCGACGATCTGGCGATGGTCCGCCAGCGCCTGGCGGCTGTGGTCGCGCCGGTACATCAGCATCAAGGCCTCATGGTCATGCGGGCGCGACTTGCTGTCGAAGACGATCGGCAATTGGCGGGACCGTCGCACGGCCTCGGCGAGCCAGGGGTTGTCGGCCAGTTCGAGCAGCGCATGGTGGAAATCCAGGTTGAGGTCCTGCCAGCACAGCGCCAGTTCGGGCGACCATTCGCTGGCGTAGAGCACGCCCTGCTGCTGCTCGAGCAGGGCTTCGAGCCGCTCGCGTCCAGGCCCCTCCAGCCCGCGCTCGCCGACGAGGCGACAGCCCATGCCCTCCAACGTGGCGCGAAGCGAGAAGGCATCGAAGACATCCTTGCTTTCGAAGCGGCGCACCACAAAGCCCCGGTTGGGCTGATAGAGCAGCAGGCCCTCATCGGCCAGGCGTGTCAGTGCATCGCGCACCGGTGTGCGGGAGACGCCCAATTCGGCCGCCAATGGAATCTCCATCAGGTGGGCCCCTGGGCGGAACACGCCGTCGAAGATGCGCTTGCGCAGCGTCTCGGTGACGGACAGCGCGCGGGTACGGGAGGAATCTGGTTCGGCCATCGATGTGTCTGGAACTTCAATCTGCCCGGATGTTACGGGTTCGGATGAGGTCCCCCCAGGTCTTGCGTTCGCGAGCCAGGAACTGGCGGGCCTCCTGCGGGGTCTGCGGGAACTTCTCGGCATCCGCCAACGAAATCGTGTGCTCGACCTCCCGATCGCCCAGCGCCTGGGTCAAGGCGGCATTCAGCTTCGCGACCAGGGCCGCGGGCGTCTGGGCGGGCACGAACAGGCACGACCA
>JAFAMV010000238.1 GCA_019233055.1 Curvibacter sp. | reverse complement strand
GAAGCGGCCAAGGTGGAAAAGCTGGCCAAGGCCGTCATCAAGGACGAAGGCATCTTTGCCAAGATGAAGGGAATGGCGCAATTTTTTGTCAATTGCTTCAAAGCTGGAAAGAAAACACAAAAAGCAATATTGGGGCGTTGAGTGATGCCGGTATTCAAGGAGAAGCGGCCCTCTCTCAGGTAAAAGCGATGACTCAAGAAACAATGAGCACACTGGCAGCGCTGCACAATCCTGACATGATTGTAGGCGGCGCAGATGCTGTTTCCGATTTTGGCAACAGGGGAGTAAATTCGTCTATCGGTGGTCAATGGAAAGATCGAATAGATGATCTTGATAAGGCGGCCGAATAAGTTCCGGAATCCGAAAGGGTCAGCGCCAAAATGAATGTGAAACTGGTTCGATGCCCTTAAATGAAGGAAATACCATGGATGAATTTTTTGACGATTTTTACAACTTTGGACGCTTCGGACCAGCCATCGATGCACGGAAACCAACAGAGCATGCATTGAATAAGTACAAAGGAAAACTCCCCGGCAAACTTCTTGAGTACTGGCAGCTGTATGGCTGGTCAGGATATGCAGATGGGTTGTTTTGGACCGTAGATCCGAGCGAATGGGAGGATATTCTCGAGATATGGATTGGAGGGACGCCATTTATCGAAAGAGATACTTACCATGTGATTGCTCGAACTGCTTTTGGTGATCTCTTTCTATGGGGAGAAACCACAGGTTCATCATTGCATATCCTGACACCATGGGGAATGATTTTTCCCAGATTTCAACCCGATCTATTTGCGGAGCGGGGGGCAGATCGTTCCTTGCAACTATTCTTTGCATCAAAGGGCCGAGACCGATTGGAGCTGGAAGATTACCTGAAAAAGCCCCTCTTTGAGCGCGCTCTCAAAAAGCTAGGCCCATTGGATCACGACACCATGTATGGCTTTGTCCCTGCATTGGCCATGTCCGGAAAACCCCAGCTTGAGCATCTGCAGAAATTGGATGCCAAGACGCATTTGGAAATCCTGGCGCAGATCACGCCTCGCCGAATCATGCAGGATATTGTGGCCTTGTCCAAACAGAAGCCGTGACAAGACGAGGGCCCTGGTCGACCTGAACGCCCTCTCCACTAGCGAAGCCGTCTGCCCTTGAGCACCAGCATTCCTCCCACCAGCCCCAGAAGCCCCCTCCCATGATTTCAGATGCCCGCCCAGGATTCGATGCCATTCCAGACTTCCTGCTCAGCAGTCTCGGCTGTGCAAGCCAGCACCTTTACCTGAGCGATGGACTGGTCGCTCAGGGCTGCTCGCCCGACAGCCTGTTGCAAATCAGTGGTGGGCGAAATTATCCTTTTCGGATTCCGGACCTGGGCATGAGCTTGATGCTGCAATGCCTCAACCCGAAGGCGCCTCAAACCTCTCTGCTTTGGGGCTTGCATGCGATCAGTCTGCATGGGGCCCCCCTTCACGGCCAATCTCCATGGCCTGGTGGCTTGACCCCTGGGCAAAGCACAGCCGAAGACGTGGCGCAGTGCTTCGGCCTGTCCGCAGATACCGCCCTGTTGACGCCCGAGTTGGTCTGTTTCAGCCATGCGGTCCAACAGAGACGCCCCTGGGCGGTTCAATGCGAATTCGATCGGGCCACCAGCAGGCTGCACACCCTGTCATTGATCCGGACCGGAGACTGGGTGACGGCTTCAACCTTGCCGCCTTGGCCAGTGGTCGAGCCGGTCCCGGCGCCGGTCGATGTCGAGCCCGTGACCTGCCGATCAGGCCAGTTGGTACCCCAGACAGGTGTCTGGGAGGCGAGTCTCCCTCCGGGCCACCCCAAGAGCCTGGTGATCGCTCAAGCCCCACACCGCTATGCCTATCGGCGCGCTGGTGAGTCCATGGTGGCGCTGGGTCTGGCCGCATTCGATGAAGCGCAGGTGCTTTGGAGCTGGCTGAGAAGGCGCTGACTTGAGCTTTTGCTGCGGTCTTCAGAAGCGAGCACGATGGTGCACAGCCAACGCGCCAGCCAGCAAGCTGGGTTTGTCTACGAGCCCAACAGCTTTGTGCCCCGAGAGTCAGAAGGTGTGATGATGTGATATTTGCATCAAGACGTTAACAAAGCATCAGATCGTCGCCGTTCATCAGTTGGAAGCGGCGACACTTCCAGGTTTGCATCGAGGGCGACGTCAGATCGCCTGAACAGCATGTCCACCGGGAGAATCCAGCCGACTTTTGTTTGAACCGCCCTACCTCGGTCGGCGCATTCCTGGCGCCTGCCGGCAGCTTGGTCCTCTTCTGGCCGGGTGTTCCGGCCCTCTTCATTCACACGGGTTGCATCATGTCTTCGAATAGTCTTGTCTTCAGCGCGGTCCTGCTGGCCGCATCCCTGGCTGGGTGTGCTGGAAGTCCCCCCAGTGCCCAGGGGCAGGCCAGTGCAGAGGTGGCCGCATCGGCCCAGGTCGATGCGGCTGCCGGCACGCCGCCTGCGGCAGCGCCTGCCGCCGCCGTCGCGGCGCCCGAACCGAGGCGCCTGCCCGCCGACGGGACGGTGGCTGAATTCCAGCCTCAGGACAGCAGATTGTCGGAGGAGGCGCTGGCCCTGCTGGCCGATGTGGCGCCCACGCTGGTGCAGGCTCAGCACATCGAGATCACGGGTTTCTGCAATCGCCAGGATGCGCCCAAGAATGCCCGGCAGGTGGCGTTGACGCGCGCGATGGCGGTGCGTGGTGAGCTGCTGCGCCTGGGCGTGCCGGCCAAGGGCATCCGGGTCAAGTATGTGACCACCGAGGCGCGGCACGCAGTCACGGTGGTCCAGAAGTAGGCGTGTCGGCGCGGACCTCAGGCCTGCTTGGCGAGGCCGTGGTCTGTCGCCGGGTTCAGGCCCGGCAGGCCGGTTTCCCGCCAGGGCCGTGTCGCGCCCCATCTTTTTTGATGTTCTTCCCTGGAGACCGCGAACACGATGGGCGCTCAGCGGCAGCGGAAGCTCGTGGCCTGTTCCGGGTCGCCTGCCACATAGCGGGCCACGCTCGGCCAGGGGCACAAGGGACGGCTGCGCTGGGGCGACCAGTCTGCCGGCACCTCGGGGTTTGGCAGCAGGCTGCCGCGGCCGCGTGCCCTGGCCTCGATGGCCTCCGGGGCCTGGCCTCGCTCGACCCAGGCGACCAGGGCCTCGACCAGGTCGAACTGATCGGTGGCCGGTCCGCCCAGGGAATGGTTCATGCCGGGCACCAGATAGAGGCGGGCGCTGTCGCGAGCGTGCTCGCCGTGGCGGGCCGTAAAGCCCTCGTACCAGCGGATGCTGTCCAGCGCCGAAAACACCGGGTCGGCACCGCCGTGGGCCACCAGCAGCTTGCCACCCCGTTTCACAAAGGATTCCAGGCCCATCGCGTCGGGCGGGGTCATGAAGTCCATGGCGCTCTGCGGGTAGACCGCGTCGTGGGCTTCCAGTTTGGTGGCATCGGTCTGCGGATCGAAGTCCAGGGCGTAGCGGGCCACGCTGCGCGCATCGGCCGCCACCCCGTCGGGTGGCGTGGTGAACACGAAGGCCAGTGCAATCGCGTCCCGGGGCCCCAGGCTGTTGCTGAATTTCCATTCGCGCCAGTTCTGCCCTCGGAGGCCCGGGTCGAAGGGCAGGCCGGGGTAGGGGCCGGGGCCCTTGAATACCGCCTCCAGTGCGTCGATCTGGGCCGGGCTCAGGCAGGCGGCCTCGGTGCGGGCGTCGGGGTCGGTCCCGGCCGGGCACAGCGGGACATCGCGGCGCAGCTGGAATTGCGCTAGGCAGCCTTTCACGTCCTGAACCAGGCCATCGGCCAGGCCGTCCAAGGCATCACAGCGCCGTTCGATGGCGTGGGCCAGCAAGGCCAATTCCGCGGTGGTGAAGCTGCTCTCGAGTTCGGGGATGCCGTCCGGACGGGTCTGGCGCGCCACACGGGCGAATTGCTGTGCGTCCCACACCTGGGTCATGGCCGCCAGCGGCAGCCGGTAGCCCGGTGTGGTCACCGCGATGCCATCAAAGCCGCCCAGGTCACGCGCAGCCGCCACCATGCCCAGCCGTCCCCCGTTGGAGCTGCCCACCAGATAGGAGCGGTCGGCCGGCCGACCGTAGTAACGGCGGATCAGTGCCTGGGCCATCGGCGCCGCCAGGACCACGGCGTTGTAGCCGTAGTCCTGGCGGGCCTGCGGGTCGCGGCCGAAGGTGGCGCCGCCGACCACGGGCACGTCACGCTCGAAGGCATGGCCGCCATTGGTGCTCAGCACGGCAAAGCCTTTGAGCAGGCCGTTGCTGCTCGGCCCACCCCCGAGGATGTTGCCGTAGGCCGGGGTCACAAAACCATCCAGCCCGCCATTGGCCTGGTAGAAGAAGCGGCCGTTCCAGTGCGTGGGCAGACGCATTTCGAAGCCGATGGCATAGCTTTTGCCATCCACCGCGCTGGTGCGCCTGTTGAGCTCACCCTGGATCAGGCAATGCTCCGGCATGGGGCTGGCGATGCCGGCCACCTTCAGCGTGCCGGCGGCCACCTCTTGGGCGGTGGCGATGCGCAGGCCGGGATCGTGCAGGTCCTGGGCCAATTGGGCGCAGCCCAGGACGGCCGTGCCCGGACGGGCCGACGGATCCGCATCGGGAGGACGGGTCGAACATCCTGCCAAGAGGCCGAGAACTGAAATGACGATCCACTGGCGAGTCGGACGCATGGGGGTTGTCGAGAGATCATCCATGCCTGTAATTTAATTATTTTAAATAACTAAAAATCTAGGTGTAAACACGGATGTCCTCCCAGGGCGGCCGCTGCCGGGCTCAGGCCTTGAACACCACGCTTTTCCTGGGCCGCTCGTCCACCGACAGCGAGAAGACGTCGGGGCGGGCATAGTGGCCCACCACATCGAAGTCATAGCGGGCGCGGGTCAGTTCGTCGGTGTCGATCTGGGCCACCAGCAGGCCGGTGTCGTGCTTGAGCGGCCCGGCCAGCACATCGCCCAGAGGCCCCACGATCACGCTGTTACCCTGGATCAGGGGCAGATCGGGATCCCAGCCCGGCGCGGACACGCCCAGAGCCCTGGGCGAGGGCTGCACCTGGCAGGCGCTCACCACAAAGCAACGGCCCTCGTGGGCGATGTGGCGCATCGACGACTGCCAGACGTCGCGCGCATCCACGGTGGGCGCACACCAGATCTCGATGCCCTTGGCGTACATGGCCGTGCGCAGCAGGGGCATGTGGTTCTCCCAGCAGATCACCGCGCCGAGGCGCCCGGCCGGGGTGTCGAGCACCGGCAGGGTCGAGCCGTCCCCCTGGGCCCAGATCAGGCGCTCGGTCCCGGTGGGCATCAGCTTGCGGTGCTTGGCGACCAGGCCTTCGGTGGGTGAGAAGAACAGGGCGCTGCAGTAGAGGCTGGCGCCGGCGCGCTCGATCACGCCGATCACGATGTGGGCGTTGCAGCGGGCGGCCAGGCCGGCCAGCGCCTCGGTCTCGGCGCCGGGCACGTCGATGGCGTTCTGGTGGTAGCGCTCGAACGCCTGGCGGCCCTCGGGCAGGCGGTAGCCCAGATAGGTGCCGAAATCCTGGCCCTTGGGGTAGCCGCCGAGCAGGGCCTCGGGCATCACGGCCAGGCTGGCGCCGGCCTCGCGGATGGCGCTCTCGAAGCCGAGCACCTGCTCCAGTGTGGCGGCCTTGCCGTCGGGGTGGGCGCCGATCTGCAGGGCGGCGATGGTGGAACGTGTCATGGCGGGGCTCCAATTGAGAAAAGAATGGCAGCATCCTCGTCTTTTGCAGGCCCTCGATCAATCGATGGATCGACAAGCTGATATGAATGAAATCAATATCGACTCGGTCGATCTGAACCTCCTCAAGGTGTTGCAGGCCCTGCATGAAGAAGGCTCGGCCGGCCGCGCCGCGATCCGGCTGGGGGTGACCCAGTCGGCCGTCAGCGCGGCCCTGGGGCGGCTGCGGGTGCTCTATGGCGACCACCTCTTCGAGCGCACCGGGCGCGGCCTGCGCCCCACGCCCAAGGCAGAGGAGTTGCGCCCCCTGGTCGCCGATGCGCTGCACAAGCTCAGGCAGAGCCTGGCCCTGGCGGCGGCCGGCGCCGGCAGCCTCAGCGGCCGCACCCTGGTGCTGGGCCTGTCGGATGACCACGAGATCGCCCTGGGTCGCGCCTTGATCGACCGGCTGCAGGCGCAGGCAGCGGGTCTGCGCCTGGTGTTCCGCCAGACCCACAGCGGCCTGGCCGCCGAGATGCTGATGGACCGGCGCATCGACCTGAGCTTGGGCGCGGGCATCAGCGGCTCGCGCACCCTGGGCCGCCAGGTGCTGGGCACCGGCGGCTATGTCTGTGTGCTCGACCGGGCGCAGGACCCTGGCGTCGGCTTCGGACTCGACGAATACCTGCGCCGGCCGCACCTGCTGATCTCATCGGGGGGCTTTGTCGGCGTGGTCGACGAGGTGCTGGCCGCCCAGGGCCGGAGCCGCCGCATCGAGGCCTCGACCAGCCACTTCGCGGCCCTGCCGCATCTGCTGCGCGGCAGCACGGCGGTGGCCACCCTGCCGCAGCATGCCGGCGTGGCGCTGGCGGCGCTGGGCACCCTGTGCTGCCACCCCTGTCCGCTGGCCCTGCCGCGCTATTCGGTCGAGCTGGCATGGCGCCACAGCGCGGCACAGGACCCGGCGATCCAGCTGCTCAGGGCACAAGTGATCGAAGCGGTCCAGGAGCTGGGCCTGACGCCCTGATGCCGCGCAGGCCCCAGCGGTAGGTGGCGATAGTCGGTGCATGCATAACCATGCGCGAAAAACTGCTTCGACAGCATGGTGGAACCTCCCTAAAGTCGCCGCGCAACTTGATGGATGGGACGATGGCGATGAGTGGATTCTGGAATCGGATGCAGCGCGGGCTGGGCCTGGTCATGGCGGCAGGCAGCCTGCTCGTCGCGCAGGGGCTTCTGGGCGTCGCCAGGGCCGACGGATTGCCCAAGGAGGTCCGCATCGGCTGGCAGAAAGGTTCGCCCATCCAGGTGCTGGCCCGCAAGCAGCAGGCCCTGGAAACCCGTCTGCGGCAGCTTGGGGTGAATTCGGTGAAATGGGTCGAGTTCCAGTTCGGGCCGCCCATGCTGGAGGCCCTGGGGGCCGGCGTGATCGACGTCGGCTCGGTCGGCGACACCCCGCCGGTCTTTGCCCAGGCCGGCGGCGCCAACCTGGTGTATGCGGCGGCCACGCCCTCGTCCGAGCATGCGGTGCTGGTGCCGCAGAACTCGCCCATCAAGACGCTGGCCGATCTCAAGGGCAAGAAGATCGCCTTCGGGCGCGGCTCGAGCGCACACAACGTCGCCCTGAAAGCCCTGGCCATCGCGGGGCTGAGCTTCAAGGATGTCGAGCCGGTCTACCTTTCGCCCGCCGATGCCACGGCGGCCTTCAATGGCGGCAACGTCGACGCCTGGGTGGTCTGGGATCCGTACTTCGCGATTGCGCAGGAGCGCTACCACGCCAGGGTGCTGATCGACACCCGCGACAAACGCCTGGTCAGCTCCGCCTACTACATGGCCAATGGGGATTTCGCCAGCCATTACCCGCAGGTTCTGGCCGCAGTGGTCGATGAATTTGCGCAGCTCACCGAAAAGGCCGGCCACCACCGCGCCGAACTGGCTGCGGTGGCCGCCGAGGCCACCGGCATCGACCAGGCCGTCTGGGCCTCGGTGTTCCAGCGCGGCGATTTTGTCGTGACCCCGGTGGGCGAGACCCAGATCCGGCAACAGCAGCAGTTGGCCGACAGCTTTCTCGCCCTGGGCATCATTCCCAGGAAGATCCAGGTCAGCGACATCGTCTGGCACGCGCCCGCCACGCCATGAGCGGCCAGGCGGTGGACCAGTCCACGCAACGGCGCCGGGGTGTCGGTCTGGTGGCCCACGATCCGCAGCGCAGCAGCGGGGGCTACACCCTGATCGCGCCGCAGACGGCGGGCGGGCGGGTGTACCTGATCGACATGGCCGGTCAGGTGGTGCATCAGTGGCAGCTGCCGGTTCGCCCCGGACGGCATGCGGTCATCCTGCCGAACGGGAACCTGGGCTACAACGGCAGCCACCCCGACTCCCCCGACCGGTATGCCGCATGGTCGATGTGGCATGGCGGCGATTTCTACGAGGTCGACCCCGCCGGGGCGATCGTCTGGCGCTACCAGGACCCTGCCCATCACCATGATGCCCAGTGGCTGCCCAACGGGCATCTGCTCTACGCCGCCTGTGAGCCGGTGAGCCCCGAATTCGCGCGCCGGGTGGCGGGCGGCAGCGGCTCCCCCGAAGAGCCCATGCAGGCCGATGTGGTGCGCGAGGTGGACCGCAGCGGCCGGCTGGTCTGGGAGTGGCGGGCGCAGGAGCACCTCGAGCCGGAACAGTTTCCGATCCACCCCGGTTTCGGCCGCAACCATTGGCCGCTGGTCAACGGCCTGGGCGTGGCCCGCGACGGCACCGTGCTGATGAGCCTGCGGGTGAGCTCAGGGCTCATCGGCGTCGAGCCCGCCTCGGGGCGTGTGCGCTGGCACCTGCCCCCGCCGCTGCTGTCGCATCAGCACGCCCCGGTGCCATTGGACAACGGCCGCATCCTGGTCTTCGACAATGGAAATTTCCGCCCGGGCAGCCATGTCAGCTACTCCCGGGTGCTCGAGATCGACCCGCTCAGCCAGGCCATCGGCTGGACCTATTCGGACCCGATGCCGACGGCCTTCTATTCCCCCTACATGGGCAATGCGCAGCGGCTGCCCAACGGCAACACCCACATCACCGAATCGGCCAGCGGGCGCCTGTTCGAGGTCACCCCGCAAGGCGAGGTGGTCTGGGAGTACATCCTGCCCTGGTTCGCCCCCTACCCCGACGAGGCCGCCCGCCGCACCGGCCCGGGTTTGCTCAACACGGTGTTCCAGACCTGGCGCTACAGCGCCGGGCAACTGCCCTGGCTGGCGCCGCGCGGCAATGGGTCGACGGATATCCATATCTGATCGCCTTCGTTGGCAGGCGGCAGCACGCCTCCTAAGCTGGGCACTCCATCGTGCCCATTTCGACCAAGGAGCCATGACGTGAGCACCCTCCAAGCACCGCGCTCCCCGCTCAGCGAAGACATTCTTGCGCTGGGTCTGGGGCTGTTGATCTTTCTGCTGGCCCTGCCGAATGTGCTGGGTGTCGACCTGCTCGGCTGGGTGGTCAACACCTCGGTCTGGACCGATCCGTCCAAGGCCCTGGCGCCGCTGGCCAAGGGCTATGCCTTCCTGGGCGGGGCGGGGGCGCTGCTGTTCACCTACCTGGGACTGCTGCTCCTGCTGAGCCTGGCGGCCCGGCTCGGCGGTTGGGCCTGGCGCCGTTTCGCCGTCCGCTTCAGCGTGCTGTTCGCGCTGGCCTATGTCAGCTGGTTTCTTGGCAGCCATGCCCAGCTGGCGGCGGTGACGCCGGCCGATCTGCAGAAGTTCGGCCTGTCCTGGTCGCTGCACCTGACGGCCGAGGGCGGCTTCATCCTGGCGCTGCTGCTGGGCATCGTTATCGCCAACTTCGCGCCGGGCCTGGCCCGCTGGTTGAACGAGGCGGTGCGGCCCGAGCTCTACATCAAGATCGCCATCGTCATCCTGGGCGGCTTCGTCGCGGTCACTGCGGCCGAGAAGTTCAGCCTGGCCTCGGCCGTGGTGCTGCGCGGCATCGCGGCCATCGTCGAGGCCTACCTGATCTATTGGGCGGTGGTCTACTGGGTGGCGCGGCGCTGGTTCCGCTTCAACCGCGAGTGGGCGGTGCCCCTGGCCTCGGGCGTCTCGATCTGCGGCGTGGCCGCCGCCATCGCCACCGGCAGCGCCATCCGGGCGCGGCCGCAGGTGCCGATCCTGGTGTCCTCGCTGGTGGTGGTCTTCGCGGTGGTCGAGGTGCTGCTGCTGCCCTTCCTGGCCCAGCACTTCCTCAGCGGCGAACCCCTGGTCGCCGCCGCCTGGCTCGGCCTGGCCGTCAAGACCGATGGCGCGGCGGTGGCCAGCGGCGCCATTGCCGAATCGCTGCTGCTGTCCAGCGCCGCCGCCGAGGGCGTCCACTACCAGACCGGCTGGATCCTCACCACCACCGCCACCATCAAGGTGTTCATCGACATCTTCATCGGTGTCTGGTCCTTCGTGCTGGCCTACATCTGGACCCGTCACATCAACAAGGCGGCCCCGGGCGAGGAGGCCCGCGCCATCGAGATCTGGCAGCGCTTTCCCAAGTTCATCATCGGCTTCGTGCTGAGCTTCGGCCTCGTCCTGCTGGCAGCCTGGCTGTGGCCGGCGTCGGTGCCGGCCATCAAGGCGGCGGCGGGCGAGGCGAATGTGTTCCGGGTCATCTTCTTCCTGCTGGCCTTTTTCTCGATCGGCCTGCAGTCGGATTTCTCGCGCCTGTGGCAGCAGGGCATCGGCCGCCTGGCCGGGGTGTACGTGGTCGGCCTGTTCGGCTTCGTCATCTGGGTCGGGTTGCTCATCTCCTGGCTGTTCTTCGCCGGTCTGAAGCCGCCGCTGGTGGCGCCCTGATCCGTCCCGGCCGCGCCCCCGCGACATGGGGGGCGGTCCCGCTCCATCCATCCCACCCTTTCAACGCGGACCACCACCATGACCACACCGCTCGACAGCCAGGAACTGGCCGAACAACTCAAGCATGAACTCGAACAGGTCGAGTACGAGCCCTTGCTGCCCATCGAGAAAACCCTCATCCTCTGGAGTCTGGGCCTGGGTGTGTTGTCGCTCAGCGCACTCGCCTTCTTCAAATGACCCCGCCGGCGTCTGTGACCCGGCCCCGATCCTGAGCCTCTGTCCCCCATGACCTCCTACCACGCAGCCTCCGATCGCTACCAACGCATTCCCTACCGGCGCACCGGCCGCAGCGGCCTGAGCCTGCCGGCCCTGTCGTTGGGGCTGTGGCACAACTTCGGCGACAGCAGCCCGCTGACCGCCCAGCGCGAGCTGCTGCGCACCGCCTTCGACCTGGGCATCAACCATTTCGATCTGGCCAACAACTACGGGCCACCCTACGGCAGTGCCGAGCGCAATTTCGGCCGCCTGCTGCGCGAGGATTTCCGGCCCTACCGCGATGAGCTGGTCATCTCGACCAAGGCCGGCTGGGACATGTGGGCCGGCCCGCACGGCCAGGGCGGCGGCAGCCGCAAGCATGTGCTGGCCAGCCTGGACCAGAGCCTGCAGCGACTGGGGCTGGACTATGTCGACATCTTCTATTCGCACCGTTTCGACACCCAGACCCCGCTCGAGGAGACCGCCTCGGCCCTGGCCCAGGCGGTGCGCCAGGGCAAGGCCCTGTACGTCGGCATCTCCTCGTACTCGGCCGGCAAGACGCGCGAGATCGCCCGCCTGCTCCAGGGCTGGCAGGTGCCCCTGCTGATCCACCAGCCGGCCTACAACCTGTTCAACCGCTGGATCGAGAAGGACCTGTTGAGCACCACCGACGAGCTGGGCGCTGGCGTGATCGCCTTCACCCCCCTGGCCCAGGGGCTGCTGACCGACAAATACCTGGACGGCATCCCGGACGATGCCCGCATTCACCGGCCCGGCGGGCAGTCGCTGAAGGCGGCCCACCTGTCCGAGGCCAACCTGGCCCGCGCCCGCGCCCTGCGCGAGATCGCCCGGCGCCGCGGCCAGAGCCTGGCGCAGCTGGCCCTGAGCTGGACCCTGCGCGACCCCCGTGTCACCTCGGCCCTGATTGGCGCCAGCCGCGTCGAACAGCTGCATGAGAACGTGGCTGCGCTGAGCCAGGCCCCCTTGAGCGCGGAGGAGCTGGCCGAGATCGATCTGCACGCGGTGGAAGGCGGCATCAACCTCTGGGAAAAGCCCTCGACCGATTGGGTCTGACGGGCGCTGTGCGGCACCACGCCGCGCAGCCCCAGACCCCGCCCCCCGGCTTTCGCCGGGGACCGGTGCGCTTCAATGGTGGAAATAGTCCGGCAGGCGATAGCCCTTCCATTGGGCATTCGCCTCGAAGAAGCGCTGGAACTCTTCCGATTCGTAGGCCGCCTTGATGTCGCGCGCGAAGGCCGCGCCCTCGCTGCCGCGCTTCACCGCCACCACGTTCACGTAGGGCAGGGTCATGTTCTCGAGCTTCAGCGCCTCGGTCAGCTTCAGGCCGAAGGCGACCGCGAAGTTGCCCTGGATGGCGGCGAGGTCGGTGTCGGCCAGGGCCCGCGGCGCCTGCGCGGCGTCCAGGGGCACCAGACGCAGGTGCTTGGGGTTGGCGCTGATGTCGCGCTCCGAGGCGGTGATCGGATCGATGCCCGGGCGCAGTTGCACCCAGCCCAGGCCGGCCAGCAGGTTGAGCGCGCGGGCCGCATTCACCGGGTCGGCCGGCAGCGTGACCGTGGCGCCGTCGGGCACCGACTCCAGGCTCTTGTAGCGCGAGGAGTACAGGCCCATCGGCGGCGTCGGCACATGCACCAGGGGCACCAGGTCGAAGCCTTCGGCGCGGTTGCTGGCCTGCAGGTACAGGCTGTGCTGGAAGATGTTGGCATCGATCTGGCCGCGCTGCACCGCATCGTTGGGCTGCACGCCCTGGCTGAACTCGACATAGCGCACGGTGTAGCCGTGTTGCCTGAGCTGGGGCTCGATGCCGCGCGCAAAGGCGTCGCGGTAGGGGCCGGGCATGAAGCCGATGCGGACCTCGGCGGCCTGCGCCTGGGCCAGGCCCAGCACGGCCGCACTGCAGGCCAGCCAGCCGCACAGCTGGCGGCGCAGCCGGGAGGAGAGGGCAGGGTGCTGTCTCATGCATCGAACCCTGGGCTGTGTTTCTGCACCTTGCGCAGGATGGCGTCCCAGACCAGCTCGTCGTGCCGGCTGCGGTCGCCCGGCTGGCGTTCGAAGCCCTTGGCCACTTGACGGGCCACTTCCTCCTGCGCCTCCTTCGGGGCGATCAGCACCGCCTCCTTGGGGGCCGCCAGCGTGCGGACCTGGGCCGAGCAGGCCTTCTCGAGGTTGTAGATGCGCGACCAGGTCTGGGCGGCGCTGTGGCCCAGCGCCAGCGTGCCGTGGTTGCGCAGCAGCAATTGGTGCTTCTGGCCCAGGTCGGCCACCAGGCGTTCGCGCTCGTCGAGGTTCAGGGCCACGCCCTCGTAGTCGTGGTAGGCCAGATCGGGCAGGGCGGCGAGGGCGCGCTGGTTCAGAGGCAGCAGGCCGACGCTGTGCGAGGAGGCGGCCATGCCGTCGTCGGTGTGGAAGTGGGCGATGAAATGGGCATCCTCACGCGCCGCATGGATGGCCGAGTGGATCACATAGCCGGCCTGGTTGATGCCCCACTGGCCGTCGATGATGCGGCCGTCGAGGTCGACCTTGACCAGATTCGAGGCGCTCACCTCCTCGAACCACAGGCCCAGCGGGTTGAGCAGGAAATGCCTGTCCGGGCCCGGCACGCGCGCCGAGATGTGGGTGTAGAGAAAATCATCCCAGCCGAACAGGGCGGTGAGTCGGTAGAGGGCGGCCAGTTGCACGCGCACCTGCCATTCGGCTTCGCTGACGCGGCTTTTCAGGGATTGGACTTCGGCATTCATGATGGGTCTTTCTGCAGCTTGGCAAGACGGGTTGGAATGGAGTGGGGGCGAGGGCCGGCACCCGGGGCTCAGAAGGCCGGCACCAGGGAGCCCTGGTAGCGGCTTTCGATGAAGGACCTGACCTCGGGCGACTGGTAGGCCGCCACCAGGCGCCGGACCCAGGCCTGGTCCTTGTCGGCGCGGCGCACCGCGATCAGGTTGGCATAGGGCCCCTGGGGCGATTCCTTGATGACCGCGTCATGGGCCAGGCTCAGGCCGGCCTTGGCGGCGTAGTCGTTGTTGATCGAGGCGATGGCCAGGTCGTCGAGCGAGCGCGGCAGCAGCGCCGCATCCAGCGGCACCAGCTTGAGCTTCTTCGGATTGGCCACCACATCCAGCGGCGTGGCGTTGTTGTTCTTCACCGCCTCGGGCCGCAGCGTGATCAGCCCGGCCTGCTGGAGCAGCAGCAGTGCACGGTTGCCGTTGGAGGGGTCGTTCTGGATGCCGACCGAGGCGCCGTCGGCCAGTTCGGCAATCGACTTGATCCTGCGTGAGTAGAAACCCAGAGGCGCGGTGATGGTCAGGCCCACCGGCACCAGGTCGAAGCCGCGCGCCTTGATCTGGTTGTCGAGAAAGGGCTTGTGCTGGAAGGCATTGGCATCCAGGTCGCCCGAGGCCAGGGCGGCGTTGGGCAGCTGGTAGTCGTTGAAGACCACCACCTCGATGTTCAGACCGTCGCGGGCCGCCACTTTCTTGACCACCGTGAAGATCTCTTCGGCGTTGCCCACCGAGATGCCGACCTTGATCGAGGCCTTGTCTTCGGCGCGGGCCAGGGTGCTGCCCAGTGCCAGCAGGGCGGTGCCCTGGCGCAGCAGGTGTCGGCGGGAGAGGGATGAGGGTTTCATGAGGGGGAGTCCATTCGATTCAGGGGATCGGAACACTGTGCAGACAAGCGCGTCAGCCGGGAAGGAAGCAATCCGCATGTGCATATCCAATGCCGGTATCTGGCGTGACCGGGTCTGGGGATATGTGTTTTCCGGATATGGGTCGGCTCATTTGTTCGTTCGTGCTGCGGCCTGTGCTGCAGATACTGAAAGCCCTTGAACAAGGTCTGCCGTGCTCTGCCCTCACAGGCCATGCGGCAGCCCCGGCCCATGAGCACCACCCGCAGTCCTTCGCCCGAACCCACGCCACTGATCCGCCTCGAGTCGGTCAGCAAGGCCTTTGCATTGCCCGACGGCACACGCTTCGATGCGGTCCGCGAGGTCAGCCTCGACATCGCCGAGGGTGACGCCTTCGGCCTGGTCGGCCGCAGCGGGGCCGGAAAATCGACCCTGCTGCGCCTGATCAACCTGCTCGAGCGCCCCGATGCCGGGCGGGTGCAGGTGGCGGGCCGCGACCTCACCGGGCTGTCACGGCGCGAGCTGCGCGACGTCCGTCAGGGCATCGGCATGATCTTCCAGCAGTTCAACCTGCTGCAGAACGCCACGGTCTTCGACAACGTGGCCTTTGCCCTCCGGATCCACGGCCGGCACAGCCGCAGCGAGATCGATCGGCGGGTGCATGAATGCCTCGAATGGGTCGGCCTGCCCGACAAGATCCACAGCTACCCGGCCCAGTTGTCGGGCGGGCAGAAGCAGCGTGTGGCCATCGCCCGGGCGCTGGCCCCGGGGCCGAAGGTGCTGCTGTGCGACGAGCCCACCTCGGCGCTGGACAGCGAGACCACCCGCTCCCTGCTGCAGACCCTGGGTGACATCCGGCGCCAGTTGGGGGTCACCATCGTGATCGTCACCCACGAACTGCCCGTGGTCGAGCAGCTGTGCCGTCGCGTGGCCATCCTCGAGCAGGGGCAGGTGGTCGAGCAGTTCGACCTCGACCGGCCGGCCGAGCTGCCGCGACAAAGCGCCCTGGGGCGCGAGATCGACGAGCTGTTGCGCCGCCGCGAGACGCCGTCGCCCCCTGGGCCCACCCCTTCCCTTCACGCTGCGGAGCGCCGCTATGCCTGAGAACATCATCGCCCTGCTGCCCGAACTCTGGACCGCTGCCGGCCAGACCTTTCTGATGCTGGCCATCGGACTCGCCACCGCCGTGCTCCTGGGCGGCCCGCTGGGGGTTCTGCTGTTCCTGCTGGGGCCGGGCCAGTCGCTCGAGAACCGCCTCGCCTTTGGGGTGCTCAACTGGCTGGTCAACACGGTCCGTTCCTTCCCCTTCATCATCCTGCTGGTCGCCCTGGTGCCCTTCACGCGGGTGTTGGTGGGCACCTCGATCGGCCCGCTGGCGGCGGCGGTGCCGTTGTCGATCGCGGCGATTCCCTACCTGGCCCGGCTGGTCGACCAGTGCCTGCGCGAGGTGCCGCGCGGCGTGATCGAAGCGGCCCATGCCATGGGCGCGTCCGAGTGGCAGATCGTCTGGCGGGTGCTGCTGGTCGAGGCCCGCTCGGGTCTGGTGCTGGCCCTGACCGTGCTGGCGGTGAGTTTTCTGTCGTATTCGGCGATCGCCGGCGTGGTGGGCGGTGGCGGCATCGGCGACCTGGCGATCCGCTATGGCTACTACCGCTTCGAGACCGACGTGATGGTGCTCACCGTGGCCCTGCTGGTGGTGCTCGTGCAACTGTTGCAGTTCGCGGGCAACCGCGTGGCACGCCAGCTCGACAAGCGCTGAGGGCGCTGCGCTCGGGCGTTCAACCAATCCTTCATCCTCATCAGGAATCAGCCCATGTTCTCTACCCGTGTGCTGCGCCGCTCCATGGCGCTCGCTCTTCTGGCCGGCGGCCTGACCCTGGCGCTGGGGCCCCTGCCGGCAGCAGCGCAGGCCAACGCCAAGAAGGTGCTGGTGATCGGCGCCACTGCCGGCTCCAACATCGACCAGCTCAAGGCCGGCATCGTGCCGCAGCTGGAGAAAAAGGGCTACCAGGTCAAGCTGGTCGAGTTCAACGACTATGTGCAGCCGAACCTGGCCCTGGCCCAGGGTTCGCTGGACGCCAATTTCTTCCAGCATCTGGTCTACCTGAAGAAGTTCAGCGCCGACCAGAAGCTGGACCTGGTGGATCTGGTGCAGGGGCCGATCGCGCCGCTCGGGGTCTATTCCAGCCGCCGCAAGAGCCTGGCCGAAGCGCGCGAAGGCGACCAGTTCACCCTGCCCAACGACCCCAGCAACCTGGCCCGCGCCCTGGTGCTGCTGGAGCAGAACCACCTGATCCGGCTGAAGACCGGCATCGATCCGATCCGGGCCACCGACAAGGACATCGAGGCCAATCCGCTGCGCTTGCGCTTCATCCCGCTGGAAGCGGCCCAGTTGCCGCGTTCGCTCGGCGACACCGAATACGCCATCATCAACGGCAATTTCGCCATCTCGTCGGGGCTCAAGCTCAGCGAGGCGGTGGCGCTCGAAAAGACGCCCGATCACTACCTCAATGTGGTGGCGGTGAAGCGCGCCGACCAGGACAGCCCCTGGGCCCGCGACCTCGTCGAGGCCTTCCACTCCAAGGAGTTCAAGGCCGTGGTCGACACCCGTTTTGCCGGCTACGCCAGGCCGACCTTCCTGCAATAGGCCGGACCGCCATGCCCGTGCTGGCCCTGTTCGACGCTGCCGGGGAGTGGCAGGACACCCTGGTCTGTGACGGGCTGATCCGCCAGCGTCTGGAGCCTCTGGGCCTGCTGTTCGGGCGGATCGATCTGCCGTCGGACCTGCCGCCCGCCGGGCAGGACGCCGGCACGGACTGGCGGGCGCTTCTGGGTGCGCCGCTGCAGGCCCTGTGGCCGACCTTCACGCCGGCCTTCATCGATCGCGTGAGCCTGGCGCCGGACCCTTCTGACGGCGATGCGTTGCGCCCGCAATTCATCCGGGAACACCACCACGACGATGCCGAGGTCCGCCTGTTCCTGGCGGGCAGCGGCGCCTTCTACCTGCGCGCAGGCGGCGGCCTGCTGGCGCTGTTGTGCGATGCCGGCGACTGGCTCTATCTGCCGCCGGGGCTGGCGCACGGCTTCGATGCCGGGGCGAAGCCCGACTTCGATGCGCTGCGGCTGTTCGCCGATCCGCAGGGCTGGCAGGCCCATCCGACGGGCCGAGACTGGCCGGCGAAACTGCCGCGCTTCGATGCGCTGGTGGATGGGGTGCTGGCGCAGACCGGGCTGGAGGACGGCGAGTAGCGTCGGCAGCCACCGGGCGCCCCCGGGTCGATCGGCTCAGAGATCGAAGTGCACGCCATGGCTGCGTGCCAGGGGCCAGGCCTGCCACGCGGGCGGCGTGTCGGCCGGTGCACGCAAGGACGCGCCCAGAAGACCTTCGCCGAGGCTGTCGAGCTCCTGCCGCAGGGTCCGGGCAGCGGCCGTGTCGGCGTCCTTCAACGGAGACAGCAGCACCAGCCCGGTCGGGCCGAGCGGCAAGACGGCCTGCGCCAGGCCCAGGCCGCTCAGGGCCAGCGGCGCCTGTGTCGGCTGGACTTCGAGCAGGGTCTGATAACGCCACAGACTCGCCTGCAGGTCGCGCACCCGCAGGGTGATGGAGGCCACGCCCTGGATGCCGTTCGCATGCTGCCGCACGCGGCCCTCGGGCACACGCAGGGACCGCGGGCTGATGTCGCCGCACAGAAAGGGCAGGTCAGGGCTGGGCGGGCTGCCGATCTGCCACTGCAGTCTCTGCCCGTCGGGCCGCAGGCGACCGCCGTCGACCGGGCCCTGGTACGCCAGTCCGAGCGGCCGCACCCGCGCGATCAGCTGGTCGACCCGCTCGGGGCTCAGCGCGAAGTCGATCAGGCCTTCGCGTCCGGACTGCTGATGCCGATGCCAGCGGTGCTGCGGCGCCGGTTCGAGAAAGGCGATCAGCTCCAGGTAGCTGCCGTCGGCAAAGCCGACCAAGGCATTGTGGGTGTGCCCGTCAGCATGGCTGCCGCCGGCCTGCACGGTGAATCCGAGGGTCTGGTAGTCGGCCACGGCCTGGGGCAGGTCGCTGACATGGATGACCAGATGGTCCAGGGTGAGGGGCATGCGTGTTCTCCTGAGAGGGCTGGCGTCTGCCGTGGGGATGGCGCCCATCCTGCACCACCGACGACCTGTTGGAAAGTGTCCGGGCTCAGCGTTCGAGGCCCAGCAGCCGCTCGGCATTGCCGTGCAGCACCTTGTCGAGCACGTCCGGCCGCAGGCCCAGTCGAGTCAGGTCTTCGAGACTCTGGCCGATGGGGCGGAAAGGGTAGGACGATCCGAACAGCAGTTGCTCGCCGAGGAAGCTGTTGGCGGCCTCGACATAGGCCTGGCTGCCTGCCAGGAACAGGTACATGTCGGGCACCAGGAACACATTCTCGTGGCGGAACGCCACGCCGATGGCCTGCTGAACCTGCGGCCAGTAGCCGTGGTAGGCCACCAGGGGCAGCCGGGGAAAGGCCTGGGCGACACGGGCCAGGGCCGAGGGGTCGTTGAAGCGCGGATCGGGGGTGGTGGGGCCGGTCATCAGGAACACCGGCACCCCCCATTGCTGGGCCAGGTCGTAGACCGGGAAATAGACCGGGTCATCCGCGTGCCGGGCCGGCTCGGCGAAGCCGGGTTCGAGGTCGATCCCGGCCAGCCCCAGGGTGCGCACCGCGCGTTCGACCTCGGCCAGGGCGGCGGCCTCGCCCTGCAGCACCGGGTCCACCCCGGCGATGCCGATCAGCTCGGGATGTCCCGACACGATGCGGTGGATGGTGTCGTTGGGCAGGTGTTGGGACGGGGTGTGGCGGCCGACCACCACGGCGTGGCGCAGCCCCGCTTCCCGGACTTCGGCCAGAAAGCCTTCGGGGCTGCGCGAGCGCACGAAATGCGCATCGTCTCCGCGCGTGCCGACCCGCCGGTTGAGCCAGCGCGCGGTGGCCTCACCCGGCGAGCCGGGCGTGGCGCCGAAGAAGTCATGCAGATAGGCGGGGCGGCAGCGCATGTCGATTGCGCCCCGGCCGAGGCTCGGTGCAGTGCTCATGGCATCTCCTGGGAGGGATGAAGGCGGAGCCCTCAGAAAGCGGGAATGACCACGCCGTTGAATTCCTTGAGGATGAACTGGCGGACTTCCTCGGTCTGGTAGGACTGCACCAGTTGCTGGACCCAACGTTCGTCCTTGTCTTTTTCGCGCACCGCGATCAGGCAGGCATACGGACCGTCGCGGTCTTCCAGCAGGATGGAATCGCGCACCGGGTTCAGGCCTGCCTTGTTGGCGAAATCGGCATTGATGGCGGCAGCGTCCACATCGTCGAGCGAGCGTGGCAACTGCGGTGCGTCAATCTCCACCAGCCGCAGCTGCCGGGGGTTGTCGGTGATGTCCAGCCGGGTGGCGAAGACGCCGGCCACCGGGTCGATGCCGGTCTTGAGCCGGATGAGGCCCGCCTGCTGCAACAGCAGCAGCACCCGACCACCGTTGGATGGGTCGTTGGGGATGGCCACCTGGGCGCCTGCCGGCAGATCGGCCAGCCGGCGATAGCGTTTCGAGTAGAGCCCGATCGGTCCGACCCAGGTCTTGCCGAAGCCCACCAGGCGGTAGTTGCGCGCCCGGATGGCGGCCGCCAGAAACGGCCGGTGCTGGAAACTGTTGGCATCGAGATCGCCGGCGTCCAGCGCGGCGTTGGGTTGCACGTAGTCGTTGAAGCTGACTACGCGGATCTTCAGCCCATGGTCGCGCTCGGCCACCCGCTTGACCACCGCAAAGATCTGCTCGTGGGGCCCGGTGGTGACGCCAACCCGGATCGGGTCCGGGGTGGCGGCCTGGACCCAGGGGCTGAAAACGCCGCCGGCGGTCAGCGCGGCACTGGTCTGCAGGAATCGGCGGCGTGGGCTTGGAACGGTCATCGGGGCACTCCTGAGGGC
>JAFAMV010000225.1 GCA_019233055.1 Curvibacter sp. | reverse complement strand
TGCGTCTTCGAGGTCGACGGCGTGCGGGTGGGCCTCCTGATCTGTGAAGACGCCTGGTTCGACCAGCCGGCACGCAGCAGCCTGGAGGCTGGCGCAGAACTGCTGGCGGTGATCAATGCCTCGCCTTTCCATGTCGGCAAATCGCAGGAGCGCCTGGCACGCATGGCCGACTGCGCCCGGCTGGTCGGCCTGCCCCTGGTCTATGCCCACCTGGTGGGGGGGCAGGATGAAGTGGTCTTTGACGGCGCGTCGTTCGCCTTGCAGGCCGATGGGCAGATGGCTGCGCGGGCCCCGAGTTTCCGTGAGAGCTGCTTTGCCTTGAGCCTCGATCAGGCCGGATCGGGATGGCGCTGGGAAGCGCCGGTCGATACAGCGCCAATGGCCTTGCCCGGGCCCGAGCAGGAGCTGTGGGATGCCCTGGTGACCGGTGTGCGCGACTACGTCGGCAAGAACGGGTTTCCGGGCGTGCTGCTGGGGCTGTCCGGCGGGATCGATTCGGCCTTGGTGCTGGCCATCGCGGTGGATGCGCTGGGGGCCGCCAAGGTGCGCACGGTGATGATGCCTTCGCCCTATACCGCCGACATCTCCTGGCTGGATGCCCGTGAGATGGCGCAGCGGCTCGGTGTGCGTTATGACGAAATCTCGATCGTGCCGGAATTCGAAGCCTTCAAGGCCTCGCTGGCGGTCGAATTCGACGGGCTGGCCGAAGACACCACCGAAGAGAACATCCAGGCCCGCATCCGGGGCACCCTGCTGATGGCCTTGTCCAACAAATATGGTTCGATCGTGCTGACCACCGGCAACAAGAGTGAGATGGCCACCGGGTATTGCACGCTGTATGGCGACATGGCCGGCGGTTTCGCCGTCATCAAGGATGTGGCCAAGACCACCGTGTTCGCCCTGGCCCACTGGCGCAACGCCAACGACCCTCATGGCACCGGTCGCAATCCGATTCCTGAGCGCATCATCACGCGCCCGCCGAGCGCCGAGCTGCGTCCGGACCAGAAAGACCAGGACAGCCTGCCGCCCTACGAGGTGCTGGACGCGATCGTCGAGCGCTACATGGAGAACGACGAATCCATCGAGAGCCTGGTGGCGGCCGGTTTCGACTCCGCCGACGTGGAGCGGGTGACCCGGCTCATCAAGATCAATGAATACAAAAGGCGGCAGGCCCCTGTGGGCATCCGCGTCACCCACCGCAGCTTCGGCAAGGATTGGCGCTACCCTATCACCAGCAAATTCAGGGCCTGAGCCCCGGATGGGCACAGTTCAGCATTCGTACTACACAGGAGAACAACCATGAAACAGATCACGGCCGTCATCAAGCCATTCAAGCTCGAAGAGGTGCGCGAGGCCTTGGCCGAATGCGGCGTCACCGGCTTGACCGTGACCGAGGTGAAGGGCTTCGGCCGGCAGAAGGGCCACACCGAACTCTACCGAGGTGCCGAGTATGTGGTGGACTTCCTGCCCAAGGTGAAAGTCGAAGTGGTGGTCAAGAGCGACGATGTCGAGCGCTGTGTCGACGCCATCGTGCGCGTGGCCCGGACCGGCAAGATCGGTGACGGCAAGATCTTCATCACGGCCGTGGAGCGCGTGGTCCGCATCCGCACGGGCGAACAGGACGAATCGGCCATCTGATCCGCTGGCTGGAAGAGGGTGCCTGGGCCGCCACAGCCCAGGCGCTCAGATCTGCCTGACGAGCTCTTCGCTCTGACTGCTGAGGCCGGCGCCCTGCACCAGCAGGCGCAGAAGGGTTTCGGGATCGTCATGGGTGTGGATCAATGACATCTGCCAGGGATCCATGAAGCCCTGGTCGACGCAAGAGCCCAGAAATTCCAGCATGTGCCTGTAATAGCCACCGAGATTCAGCAGACCGATCGGCTTGTCGTGGTAGCCGAGTTGACGCCAGGTCCAGACCTCGAACAACTCCTCCAGGGTGCCGATGCCGCCCGGCAGCGCCAGAAAAGCGTCCGAATGCTCGGCCATCAAGGCCTTGCGCTGGTGCATGGTGTCCACGACATGAAGCTCGTCGCAGGCCCGGTTCGCGAATTCACGATCGACCAGGGCTGTCGGTATGACGCCCAGCACACGCCCGCCGGCCTGTTGGGTGGCCGCAGCCACCAGGCCCATCAGCCCATTGTTGCCCCCACCATAGACCAGCTGGCCGCCATGGTGACCGATCCAGCGGCCCACAGCCTGGGCGCATGCGGCATGGGCGGGGTCCAGGCCGGTCCTAGAGCCGCAATACACCGCGATCGAGAATGCCGGAGTCATACAAAAAACCTTTCCCAAACGGCGGCGCCCCAGATGCCCAGGCACAACAGCAGGCTGAGCAGGACGGCTGCGCTGCCCATGTCCTTGGCGCGCTTGGACAAATCATTCCACTCGGGGCCGATGCGGTCGATGGCGGTCTCGATGCCGGTGTTGAGCAGTTCGACAATCATCACCAGCAGCACGCTGCCGACCAGCAGCGCCACCTCGATCCAGCCCTGGCCCAGCCAGAAAGCCAGCGGCAGCAACACGACCGCGGCCATGGCCTCCTGCCGGAACGCGGTTTCACCCCAACCGGCACGCAGGCCTTCCAGGGAGTAGCCGGCGGCATGCCAGATGCGGTTCAGGCCCTTGTGGGCCTTCTGAGCATTGGCTGGAGCGGATTCGCCGGAGCCGGGGTGGGGCAGGGATTTGTCTTGCATGCGCAGATTGTCCGCGACGACTGGGGATGCCTGCGTGACAGTCGGACGGCTCAGCGGCCCGAGGACCTCGAGTTGACAAGTCGCGTTCCCGCCCAGGCGTCATGCCAGAACTGCTTTTGGGGGTGGAGTCGGCTCAGCAGGGCCCAGATCAGCACCCAGCCCAGAACCAGCGCGGCAGTGCCGCCGGCATCGCTCTGCAGCGAGGCGGCGCAGGCCAGCGGCGGCAGGAACCAGACCCAGCTCAGGAGGTAGCGCCACAAGGCCCGCTTCTGGGTGACCGGCCGGCCATGGGTATCCACGGTGCGGATATGCCAGGTCTTCATGGCCAAGGTCTGGCCCTTGGCCCAGAACCAGGTGAAATAGATGCCGAAGATGACAAACAGGAAGGCCTGCAGCGCGTGCCGGTTGTCCATGGCGTTGCGGGTCTGGCTCAGGGTGCTGAACAGGTAGCCAGAGATGAAGACCACCCCGAACAGGAGCATGCCCTCATAGAGCCAGCAGGCCATGCGGCGACCCAGCCGGGGTGCCTGCAGGTCTGGCGGAGTGGCCTCAAACCCGCCAGCCAGGGGCGTCGAAGGGGTGCCTGGGATGTGCATGGGCAATCGCCGTCAACGCTCTGCCCCGCCAGCAGGACCGGGCGGGGTATTGGCAAGCTCGGGTTCAGGCAGGAGGGTGTGCATGTTGACGTGATGCGGCCCGGTCAGGATCTGGATGGAGCCATGTGAAGGCGTGTGGCCTGCATTGGTCTGCCAGATCCGGGGCGGGGCCATCAGTGGCTTGGCCGGGGCGGTGGTGGCGCCGATCATGTGCTTTGGTGACTTCTTGGCCAGGGTGTGGCGCTCCTCGTCACTCAAGGCCTGGTAGGCTTCCCATTGGGCGCGGCGCTCTTCGGGCGCCAGCCGCGCGGCCTGGGCATAGTTGAGGCGGGCCTGGGTGCGCTCCTGGTTGCTCAAGGTCACCCAATCCGTCATGCGGCTGTGGATCTTCTCTTTTTCTTCGTCCGACAAGGCCCTGAAATTGCGGGACAGGGCCAGCCATTTGCGCTTGCGGACTTCGCTGAGGGTGGGCCACAAAGGCGCCAGCGGCTGCAGGGCTTCCTGTTGGGCGGCGCTCAATTCATGCCAGGCCGGGTTCGATCCGAGGACGCCGGAACTCGGACGTGCGCTGGCAACCTTGCCTGGGTGGCCGTTGGGGCCGCTTGGCAGCGTCGCAGGAGGTGTGCTGGCATTGACGGGCGCCGTCGCTGCGGGAGGTGCCGCAGCGGCACCAACGTTCGCAGGGGCTGCCGGCGTCGATGTCTGAGCCTGGATGCCAGAGGATTGCAGGCAGGCCAGCACCAACAGCAGCGCCATGGCGCTGCTGTTGGTTCTCGGGAAGGGACGGAGGCCGGGTGCCTGGATCATGTGCGGGAGATCACTGCGCTTCGATGGCTTTGGTCTTCAGGAATTGGGCGAAACCCGGGTCTGTGTACGCTTGCGGGGGCAGTTCGTCGGTGAGCAGGGCGGCATCGACCTCGGCGATTTCGTTGGTACGCCGCTCTTCCTGGGTCACCTGGATCATGAAAAGGCCGGCCACCAGTGCGACCAGGGGAATGGCGGAGGCCAGGCGCCCCCAGAAGCCGAACACTTCATTGCCGAAATGCAGGGCGGCGGTGCCGCGACCGGACGAAACCACGGCGGGAGCAGTCCGTACCGCAACCACCTTGCGTTTGGCCAGGGCCTGCATGCGCGCCGCCCGCAGACGCTCGGTGATGTCGTAGGGGAGGTCATCGTTTCCAGAACTCAGGCGCGCAGCCACACGTTGCCCGAATTGATCCTGGGCAAGTGTCAACATTGGATTTTGAGGCGGTCTGTTCATGGTTGTAGTCCCTTGGCCTTCAGTGCCTTGCCCAGGGCCTGCACGGCCCGCGAGCAATGTGTCTTGACGCTCCCTTCGGAGCATCCCATGGCGGCAGCTGTCTCTGCGACGTCCATCTCTTCCCAGTAACGCATGAGGAAGGCTTCCCGTTGACGCGCAGGCAGTTCCTGGATTTCACTTTCGATGACACGCAAAATCTGTGCCCGGCGGGTGGTGTCCTCGGCGCTTTCCGTTTGCTCAGAGGCGTCCGAGCCGCGAAAAGTTTCCAGGATGTCAAAGTCGCCGTCGTCGCCCGGGCCCTCGAAGTCGCTGAGATTCGAGAAAAGGGCGTTGCGCGTCTTCTGTCTTCTGAACCAGTCCAGCGTGCAATTCGAAAGAATGCGCTGGAACAGCATGGGCAGCTCGTCGATGGGCTTGTCGCCGTAATGCTCGGCCAGCTTCAGCATGCTGTCCTGAACGATGTCCAGCGCGGCCTCCTCATTCCTGACGTGGTAGAGCGAGCGCTTGAAGGCGCGTCTTTCAACGTCCTTGAGGAAATCCGATAGTTCTTGTTCGGTAGCCAAGTGAACTCAGGCCAATGGCCGTGCGGGTGTCGGTCGGGTCTGCGGCGGGTGACAGCGTTATGGGCGCGGATTATGGCATTGGCCGGCGCTTGTTTTTTGTTGCAGCGCGAGATTTCTTCCGCCGCATGCCATAATGCGTGTGCAATTTATCGGCAAACGGATCACCGTCCGGCGCAAGAAACAGTGCGTTCATGTCAGTGGTCCTAAGTCCCGACGCGGCTTCACAAGAGTTCGTGAAGGGGCACCCAAGGTTTTTCGTCAGAGAAATTCACAAAGGTTGATCATGGAAGTCACAAAGGCCGAACTGGCCTCCGCAGCCAATGCTGCCGCGCCCACGCAAGAGTTGATGGGCTCCGAAATCCTCATCAAGGGCCTGCAGGCCGAAGGCGTCAAGTACATCTGGGGCTACCCAGGCGGTGCCGTCCTCTACATCTACGACGCGCTCTACAAGCAAGACACGATCCAGCATGTGCTGGTGCGCCATGAGCAGGCGGCCGTCCATGCCGCCGATGGCTATGCGCGGGCGACCGGCGACGTCGGCGTGGCGCTGGTGACCTCGGGCCCGGGCCTGACCAATGCGGTGACCGGCATTGCCACGGCCTACATGGACAGCATTCCGATGGTCATCATCAGCGGCCAGGTGCCGACCCCGGCCATCGGGCTCGATGCCTTCCAGGAGTGCGACACCGTGGGCATCACCCGCCCGATCGTCAAGCACAATTTCCTGGTGAAGGATCCGCGGGATCTGGCAGCCACCCTGAAGAAGGCGTTCCACATCGCACGCACCGGCCGTCCGGGGCCGGTGGTGGTCGATATCCCCAAGGATGTCTCCTTCAAGAAGATCCCCTACACCGGCTATCCGCAGAGCGTCGAGATGCGCTCGTACAACCCGGTGCGCAAGGGCCATGGCGGTCAGATCCGCAAGGCCCTGCAATTGCTGCTGGCGGCCAAGCGCCCCTACATCTATACCGGTGGCGGCGTGCTGCTCGGCAATGCCACCCAGGAGCTGAGAACCCTGGTGGACCTGCTGGGCTACCCCGTGACCAACACCCTGATGGGTCTGGGCGCCTACCCGGCGTCGGACCGCAAGTTCCTGGGCATGCTGGGCATGCACGGCACCATCGAAGCCAACAATGCCATGCAGAACTGCGATGTGCTGCTGGCCGTGGGGGCCCGCTTCGACGACCGCGTGATCGGCAATCCCAAGCATTTCGCCCAGAACGAACGCAAGATCATCCATATTGATATCGATCCTTCGAGCATCTCCAAGCGGGTGAAAGTCGACATCCCGATCGTCGGTGACGTCAAAGACGTGCTGGGCGAGCTCATCAGCATGGTCCGTGAGAGCACGTTGAAGCCGGATGCCCATGCGCTAGGGGCCTGGTGGGACACGATCGAGGGCTGGCGCCGGCGCGACTGCCTGAAATACGACCGGGGCAATGGCGAGGTGATCAAGCCGCAATACGTGGTCGAGACGCTCTGGAACATGACCCGCGATGCGGACACCTACATCACCTCGGATGTCGGGCAGCACCAGATGTGGGCCGCGCAGTACTACCGCTTCGACGAACCTCGCCGCTGGATCAACTCGGGCGGCCTGGGCACCATGGGTGTCGGCATTCCGTATGCCATGGGCATCAAGCTGGCCAAGCCCGACAGCGAGGTGTTCTGCATCACCGGCGAAGGCTCGGTGCAGATGAACATCCAGGAACTGTCGACCTGCCTGCAATACAACACCCCGATCAAGATCTGCTCGCTGAACAACCGCTACCTGGGCATGGTGCGCCAGTGGCAGGAGATCGAGTACTCGGGCCGCTACAGCCACAGCTACATGGATGCGCTGCCCAACTTCGTGAAGCTGGCCGAGGCCTATGGTCATGTGGGCATGCTCATTGAGCGTCCCCAGGACGTCGAGCCGGCCCTGCGCGAGGCACGCAAGCTCAAGGACCGCACGGTGTTCATGGACTTCCGGACCGACCCCACCGAGAACGTGTTCCCGATGGTCCAGGCCGGCAAGGGCATCACCGAAATGCTGTTGGGGTCCGAAGACCTCTGACGCCTTCTCCTGCCCGTGGCTGCCTGCTGCGGGCAGGGTATTTTTTGACGAATCTATTGCCTGCCAAGCCCGGCCATTACCGTGACCGGGGGAGGGCAGCGAAAAGAGGAATCCCAGATGAAGCACATCATTGCCGTCCTGCTCGAGAACGAAGCGGGTGCACTTTCCCGGGTCGTGGGCCTGTTCTCCGCCCGGGGCTACAACATCGAATCCCTGACGGTGGCCCCCACCGAGGACCCCAGCCTGTCGCGCATGACCATCCAGACCACGGGCTCGGATGACGTCATCGAACAGATCACCAAGCACCTGAACCGCCTGATCGAAGTGGTCAAGGTGGTGGACCTGACCGAAGGGGCCTACACCGAGCGCGAGCTCATGATGGTGAAGGTCCGCGCGGTGGGCAAGGAGCGCGAGGAGATGAAGCGCATGGCCGACATCTTCCGTGGTCGCATCATCGATGTGACCGAGAAGAGCTACACGATCGAACTCACGGGCGATCAGTCCAAGAACGATGCCTTCCTGGAGGCGATCGACCGCACCTCCATTCTCGAGACCGTCCGCACCGGCGCCAGCGGCATCGGGCGTGGTGAGAGAATACTGCGCGTTTGAGTTTCTGTTCGGTCGCGTTTTGACGGGCTCAACGCGAACCGAGCATGGTATGGCGATTGTTCCAAAGCGTTCGCCCTGAGCCTGTCACGGGGCGTTTTCGCCAAACTGATTTATTGGAGAGCAGCATGAAAGTTTTTTACGACAAGGATTGTGACCTGAGCCTGATCAAGGGCAAGACCGTGGCCATCATCGGCTACGGCTCGCAAGGCCATGCCCATGCGCAGAACCTGAACGACAGCGGCGTCAAGGTGACCGTCGGCCTGCGCAAGGGCGGAGCGTCGT
>JAFAMV010000200.1 GCA_019233055.1 Curvibacter sp. | reverse complement strand
TCCCAGGCCCGGTTGGCCCGGGTGGCCGCATCCTGCTGACGTCGGCGCTTTTCCTTCTTGGCGGCTTCGAGTGCGTGCATCTCTTCCTGCAAGGCCGCCTGCTGCAAGGCTTCAGCCTGAGCTTGAGCCTGGGCCTGGGCCTCCGGTGCCGCCACGCCGTCCGTCACCAGCGGCAAAGGCTCGCTGCTGCTGGCATCAGGGTAGTAATAAAGGCGGTCCACCGGATTGAAGGCCAGGATGATCGACACATCCTTGGCCGTCTTCACCATGAGCCGACTGGTCAGGAAAGGGTGCTCATCCCAGCTGACATCCAGCCAGACATAAAGGCCAATCACCACCTGGGACGGATGGATCGGAATCGGATTGCCTGGCTTTTTCCACATGAATCGAGATCATCCCCAAGATCTGGCGGGCTTCAGCGCCCCCCGGATCCGGGGAAGGCGAGCGACAAATTTTACATATAGTAACATTTAGACGCCCAAGTTCCATTCGAACGCAGCCGGCTTCAGAATCGCTTTTCAGCCTGACAGGGGGCTGACTCGCTCAAGGTGCGCGGCGCCACAATAGCGGCAGCAGCCAGGAAGCCAGGCGGCCGAACCGACCCGGCCCGGTGGCCATCGCCAGCCCCAAGAGGCCGGCCATCAGCCATGGGCTGCGCAGCAGTTCCGAGAACAGGCGACTGCGCGGAAAGGCGCCGGCCTGCGCCCCTCCCGCCCCGCCAGAAGCCTCGGTGCCTTCGGCCTGAAGACGGTCGATGGCCGCTTGCAGGCGCCGGGCCCGTCGCAGCAGGCGCTGGCGCTCGATGCGCTGCAAGATCTCGTGCTTGCGACGATCCGGGGCCATCTCGGGTGCCTCTGCAAGGCTCATAGCTCCTCCTTGAGTTCAGCCCAGTCGCGTGCCAACTCCTGGCGTGTGCAGGCAAAGGCCTTTCGCCCCTGAGCCAGGGCACGACTCAGTGCCAGGAATGCCGCCGACCAGAGCAAGAACCACAAAAGCACCACCGCCCAGATCGCGAGCATCCGCGAGGGGGTGTCCCAGAATTGCAGGGCCAGTGCGAGCGACAGCAGCAGCAGCAGGACCAGCGTGAACATGGCGACCAGGATGCCGGACACCAACAGGCGCTGCAGACGCTGCTTTTCCTCCTGCCACTCGATCACGAAGAGCTCGGCCCGGTCCTCGGCGGCCTGGGCGGCCTCCGACGCCGCACGTCGGGCCTGCTGCAATCGTTCGTCCAGGCCCAGCAGCCTGAGCCACCTCATGATCTGGCCCGGGCCATGAAGCCCGCCCGCATCAGCGGCGACCCAGCAGGAAGCCCAACAGGGCACCGACGGCCAGGGCGGTGCCGGCCACGCGCCACGGCTCGTCGTGGGCGTAGTTGTTGGCGACCCGGACCGCTTCACGTGCTTGGCGCGCCGCCTCTTGCGCCGCTTCGACGGCGGTGGCACGGACGGACTGCAGACCCGCATCCATGCGTTCGCGCAGGGCCTTGATCTCGGGCACCGAATCGAGTTCCTGACGGGTGATCAGTTGACGCAAATCGGCCACCAGATTCTCAAGCTCGGATTGGGACACCGGGCGGCTGCCCTCGTTTTGCGTAGCGGACATCTTCACTCTCCTTGATGCAGGGCCCTGGCCGGTCGGAACGCCAGCCACCAGACCGCCTTCATGGTAAACCCCCAGGCGCAGGCAATATTGACCGATCTCAAATTTCCAGACAAGTCGGACAGAAGGCAGATTCCACGGCCTCGGTGCCGCTGATCGGAGCCGCCCTCACAGCTGACGCGGGTCGATGGCCAGCAAGCCCTCCATCAGGCCACGCAGATGCTGACGCAGGCCGTCGAAGCCTGCATGGGGCTCCAGCGTCGTCTCGTCCATGTAGAGCCGGCGATTGATTTCCAGCTGCAGGCTGTGCCGATGGGATGCCGGATCGCTGTAGCGGCGGACCAGTTCCACCCCCTTGTATGGATGGTTCAGAGCGACGCTGTAGCCAAACCCTCGCAAGGTGGCGCACACCCATTCGGCCAGCTCCGGCCGGCTGGTGCTGTGGTCGCGGTTGCCCACCACAAAGTCCGGATGGGCCTCTCCGGGAAATTCCGTGGCGTGGCTCGAGGCCACCGCAGGCATCGAATGGCAATTGACGTGCAGGCAGTAGCCATGCTGCCGATGCGCGGCATCGATCGCCCGCGCCACGGCAGCGTGGTAAGGCTTCCAACAGTGTTCGATGCGCGCTTCGACCTCGGCCACGCTCAGGAGCCGCCGATAGATCGGCTGCCCGTCGTCGGTGGTCCGCCAGATCAGGCCTTTGCCCAATCGGACCTTGCCGAGCACCTTGGGATCGGTGGCGATCGGACCCGGCCAGGGAGCGTCCAGAAGGCTGGTATCGATCTCGGTGGTGTTGCGATTGGCATCGAGGTAGCTGCGGGGAAACAAGGCTTCGATCCAGTGCGCTCCAAGCGCCGGAGCGAAGTCATAGAGCCTCTCGACATGGGTGTCTTCGGCCTGCCTCAACACAGCCAATTCACAGGCGTGGCCGAAGTCGGCCGGATAGACGGTGCCGCTGTGCGGCGAATCCAGCACCAGCGCAGTGGTGCCGTCGATGTGACGGATCATGGAACTCATGGAATGCATTGTGGCGCAGCCATCCCGGGGGCGCCAGGCACCTGGCGGGCCACCGTGGACGGCCGCGAAGGGCCTGAGTGATGGGATGGGATCAATCCAGAGAGATCTTTGCGAAGGCGCTGACCTTCTGCATCTTCTCGATCTCCGAACGGATCTCCAGGCCGAACTCCTCGGGGCTGCTGCCGGTGGCGAACAGGCCCAGGGCGGCCAGTTTGTCCCGGACCACCGGTTCCTTCAACGACTTGAGCACCGCCTCGTGCACCTTGAGCAGCACTGGCTTGGGCGTGGCGGCGGGCGCCACCAAGCCGAACCAGGACGGATCGTTGTTGGCCGGGAAGCCCACCTCGGCATAGGTGGGCACCTGGGGCAGCACTTCGAGGCGCCGGTTCCAGGAGACGGCCAGGGCTTTGAGTTTGCCGGCCTGGATGTGCGGCAGCGACGAGGCCACCTGATCGAAGTAGACCATCACCTGACCGCTCAGCACATCGTTGAGGGCCGGCCCGGCCCCCCGGTACGGGATGTGGAGCATGAAGGTGCCGGTGCTGCTCTTGAACAGCTCACCCCACATGTGGCCGATGGTGCCGCTGCCAGGGGACGCAAAGGACAGCTTGCCCGGATTGGCCTTCAGGTAGCGGAGGAAATCAGCAAAGTCCTTCACAGGCAATGCCGAGTTCACCACCAGAACGCCGGGCGCCTTGACCAGTTCGGCCACCGGAGCGAAATCCCGGACCGGGTCATAGGAGAGCTTCTTGTAGACCGCGGGATTGACCCCTTGGGTGGACAGCGTGGCCACACCCAGGGTCAGACCGTCCGGTGCCGCACGTGCCACTTCCGACATGCCGATGGTCCCGCCTGCCCCGGCCCGGTTATCCACGATGACCGCTTGGCCGAGCCAGCGGCTCAAAGGCTCGGTGAGGACCCGCGCGGTGATGTCGGTGGCGCCCCCGGGAGGAAAGGGCACCACCAGACGCAGCGGTCGTGAATCGGCCCAGGCAGGGGTTTGGCTGGCGGCCGCGCAGGCGGCCAGGGTCAGCAGATGACGTCGATGCATAGAGGCAGGAATTGGCTGAGGGAAGCCAAATTCTGGCGGCTCGATCGTCCGGACACAACCGATATTCCAGACCCAAAACATTCCATAATGGAATCAGATAACGATCCCAATCCGGATGCGCAAGCTGTCGCCCCCCATCCATCTGCTGAAAGCCTTCTCGACCACCGTGCGTTGCGGCAGCATCTCGCGCGCGGCCGAGGCCCTCAACCTGACGCAGAGTGCGGTCAGCAAGCAGATCCAGGAACTGGAGCGCTGGATCGGGGTACCCCTGTTCGAACGGGTGCGGCGACGCCTGCTGCTGACCCCGGCCGGTCAGCGCTACGAAACCCAGATCCGCCAGTTGCTGGCCCAGCTCGAAGCCTCGACCCTGGAGCTGATCACCAGCGGCGACGGCGGTGGCGCCCTGAACCTGTCGACCTTGCCGACCTTCGGCGCCAAGTGGCTGATTCCTCGACTGCCGCGTTTTCAGCACAGCCACCCGAACATCGCCCTCAACTTCGTGCCCTATGTCGAGGGCTACGATTTCCGCCGCGCCGATCTCGACTGCTCGATCCTGTTCGGCGACGGCCATTGGCCCGGCGCGGTCGCCCACTACCTGACCGGTCGCGAGGTGATCCTGATCGCACCGCCTGCGCCTTCCAGCCGCCCCTGGTTGCGCTCCGCCCAAGAGGTCAGCCGCTTCACCCTGCTGCAGCATGTGACCGTGCCCCATGCCTGGCAGCACTGGTGCGAGGCGCATCAGGTCGACGGTGTCAATGCCCTGCTCGGGCCGCGCCTCGACCAATTCCACAGCCTGATCCGGGCGGTGATGGCCGGCATGGGGTTGGCCCTGGTCCCCGCCTGCCTGGTGGCCGACGACGTGGCCCAGGGCCTGGTGTCGGCCCCCCTGCAGGACGGCTACACCGACCGCATGGGCTATTGGCTCTGTTACCCGGAGGCGCGGGCCCATCTGGAACCGCTGGCCAGATTCCGGGCCTGGCTGGCCGATGAACTGTCCACGCCTGGCACTTGAAAAAATCAATTTCCAGCGCAACGGGATCCGCCGAATGCCCCTGGAATGGTGCATCATTTGGTAACAACCCCGCTTTCATCCAGGAGGGCCCCATGCCTTGCTCCAGGGCCATGACGACCTCGGCGCCCCGCCCTGCCGGCCTGTATGGCATGGGGGCCAGAGGCGTGAGCATGCTGCTCTGCCTGTCCTGCCTTCTGTGCGCCTGCAGCCCGGACGAAACCGCCCGCATGCCCCAATACGCAAGCCAGGCCCCGGTGCACGACCCGCGGCAACACTGGGTCTTTGCCGTCCATCCCTTGTACAACCCCCAGCTGCTGCATCAGAAATACCTGCCGCTGATGCACTACCTGGATCAGAGCGTGCCCGATGCGGTCTTCGACCTGGACACCTCGGCCGACTATGCCGGCTTTGAAGCCAAGCTGATGAGCGGGCACGCCGCCTTTTCGCTGCCCAACCCCTATGAGGCAGTGCAATCCTGGGCCTGGGGCTACCATGTGCTGGCCAAGATGGCTGGAGACGAGGACTTCCGTGGTGTGTTCATCGTGCGCAAGGACAGCCCGGTGAAGACCCCTCAGGATCTGATCGGCAAGGCCGTGGCCTATCCGGCCCCGAGCGCCCTGGCTGCCACCATGGCCACCCAGCTGTACCTGCAGGACCACGGCGTGGACGTGCAGAGTCAGTTGGCGAACCGGTTTGTCGGCACCCACAATTCGGTGCTCATGAACACCTACCTCGGACAGAGTGCCGTCGGGGCCACCTCGCCGCGCGGCTGGGAGGCCTTCCAGAAAGCCAACCCCCGGGAGGCCGCCGACATGAAGCAACTCTGGCAGACCCCGCCTCTCGTCCAGAACCCTGTCATGGCGCGCGCCGACGTGCCGCCAGGGGTCCAGGCACAGGTGCGCAACGCCCTGATCCACCTGCGCGACACCGCAGAGGGCCGCCAGTTGCTGCTCGCCCTGGACACCCCTGGTTTCGACGCGGCCGAGGATGCCCAGTACCGCCCCATCCAGACCTTTGTGCAGGCCTTCAACAGCCGGGTCAAGAAGCAACGATGAAAAGCCGAATCAAGCAAATGCTGTACCGGCTCTTCGGCAGCCTGCGCCAGCAGTTGATCTGGAGCGTGGCCCTGGTCCATGCCGTGATGATGACCCTGTTCGTCCATGACCTGACCCTGCGCCAGCACGACTTTCTGATCCGCAGCCAGACCGATGTGGCCCGGCATCTGGCCCAGACCCTGTCCTTGACGGCGATCTCGCCGGTGCTGTCGCAGGATCTGGCCGGCCTGCAGGAGCTCACCCAGACGGCCGGGCAGTATCCGGGTGTGGTGTTCGTCATGGTGCTCAATACGCAGGGCAAGGTGTTGGCGCACGGCGACGCGGCCAAACGCGGACTCTATGTGACGGACCTGCCCCAGATCGACCAATGCGCGCCGGACGCCTTGCGCCTGCTGACCCAGAACCTGGCCTTGGTCGACCTGGCGCTGCCGATCCGCAGTGATGGCGAATGCCTGGGCTGGGTGCGCGTGGGGGTCTCGCAGAACAGCACCGCGGCCCGCTTGCAATCGATCCTTCACGAAGGCCTGGTCTATACCGCCCTGGCCATCCTCAGCGGCACCCTGCTGGCCTGGTGGCTGGCCAGCCGCCTGACCCGCCGCCTGGCACGGCTCGCGGAGGTCGCCAATCAGGTCCGCGCAGGCGACCTGCAGGTGCGCGCGACCCCGCAGGGTCAGAGAGAGATCAAACAACTGGCGCAGGCCTTCAACTACATGCTGGACGCCATGGCCGACCGCGCCGCCCAGGAGTTGCGCCTGCAACAGGCCTTGCAGGCCGAGAAGGACCTGGCCCAGACCACGCTGGCCTCCATCGGCGATGCGGTCATCACCACCGATGCCGAGGGGCAGGTCACCTTCCTCAATGTCCCGGCGCAGGCCCTGGTGGGCTGGTCCCAGGCCGAAGCCTTGCAACGCCCCATCGAGAGCATCTATCAGGTGCTCGACGAGGCCACCCGGCAGCCTGCACGACGGCAGCTGCACGAAGTGCTGAAGCTGAGCACCACCGCCGCGCCCTGCAGCCAGGCCCTGCTGGTCAGCCGGCTCGGCGCCGAGTTCATCATCGAAGACACCGCCACGCCCATCCGCGCCCCCGACGGCCGCCTGCTGGGCTGCGTGCTGGTGTTCCGCGACATCACCGAAAGGCGCCGCATCCAGAATGAACTGCACTGGCAGGCCGCACACGATCCCCTGACCGATCTGCCCAACCGCCTGCTGCTCGCGGACCGTTTTGGACAAGCGATCGAAAACGCGCGACGCCAAGGGACCCTGCTGGCCGTCTGCGTGCTGGACCTCGACCGATTCAAGCAGATCAACGATGAGTTGGGGCACGACACCGGCGACAAGTTGCTGGTCCAGGTCGCGGCACGCCTGAGCCGGGAGCTGCGCACCGTGGACACGCTGTCGCGCCTGGGCGGGGACGAGTTCGTCATCTTGCTCGAGGATGTGCATGACGCCACCGAACTGAACCTGCCCCTGAGCCGCGTGCAGGCCGCCCTGAACACCCCCTTCATCATCGACCGGCAGTCTCTTCATCTCAGCGCCAGCCTGGGGGTCACCGTCTTCCCCCAGGACGACGCCGATGCCGACACGCTGATGCGCCATGCCGACCAGGCCATGTATGCCGCCAAACAGGCCGGCCGCAACCAGATCGCCTGGTTCGACGTCAACCAGGACCGCCACGAGCAGGCGTCTTACCAGACCGTGGCCCGGGTGCGTGAGGCCCTTCGACGCCATGAGTTGGTGCTCTATTACCAACCCAAGATCAACATGCGCAACGGCCTGGTGGTGGGTGTGGAGGCCTTGCTGCGCTGGCAGGACCCCGAGCTCGGCCTGGTGCCGCCGGGGCATTTCCTGCCCCAGATCGAAAACCACGACCTGATCATCGAGATCGGTGAATGGGTCATCGAGACCGCCTTGCAGCAGATCGGCACCTGGCGCGCCGCCGGCCTGGACTGGACCGTCAGCGTCAATATCGCCGCACGCCATATCCAGCAGGCCGACTTCATGGGGCATCTGGAGCGGCTCCTGAAACGGCATCCGGCCTTGCCGGCGCACACCCTGGAAATCGAGATCCTGGAGTCGGTCGCACTCAACGATGTCGGGCAGATCCGCCAATTGGTGGTGGACGCACAGGCCCTGGGCGTCAGCTTCTCGCTGGACGATTTCGGTACCGGCTATTCCTCGCTGAACTACCTCAAGCGGCTGCCGGTCGATGCCCTCAAGATCGACCAGACCTTTGTGCGCGACATCCTGGACGACCAGGACGACCGGGCCCTGGTGGAGGCCGTGATCGGCCTGGCGGGCGCCTTCCACAAGACCGTGATCGCCGAGGGGGTCGAGACCCTGGCCCAGGCCAAGGTACTGATCGAACTGGGCTGCGAACTGGGCCAGGGCTACGGTCTGGCCCGCCCCATGGCGGTCCAGGAACTGGAGCGCTGGTCCGCGCAGTTCCGCTGGCGGGGCCTTGAGTCACACGCGACCCGCTTCTGAGACGCTGTTCGGGGTGTCGGCCCCATGGGCCACCAGGCCGGAGGCAGTCCTGAAGGCGGCCTGCCGCTCAATTGGCCACTCAACTAGGCCATTCAATAGGCTGTCTTGCCGAAGAAGCCCCGCAGGATGGTCAGGGCGATGATCTTGATGTCCAGCCAGAGCGACCAGTTCTCGATGTAGAACAGATCGGCCTGCACCCGCGAGACCATCTTGTTGACCGTGTCGGTCTCACCGCGCAGGCCATTGACCTGTGCCCAGCCGGTGATGCCGGGCTTGACCTTGTGCCGCAACGCATATTGCGGGATCAGATCGCGATAGTAGAGGTTGTGCTCGACCGCATGGGGCCGCGGCCCGACGATGCTCATGCGCCCCTGCATCACGTTCAGAAATTGAGGCAACTCGTCCAGACTCGATGAGCGCAGGAAGCGCCCGATCGGGGTCACCCGCGGATCGGACTTGCGGGCCTGCGTGACCTGACCCTGCACCTCCTGGTGGGTGTACATGCTGCGGAATTTGTAGACCTCGATCGTCTCGCCATTCCAGCCATGGCGCTTCTGCCGGAAGATCACCGGCCCGCGCGAACTCAGTTTCACGGCCAATGCGATCATGAGCATCACCGGGCTGATGAGCAACAGGATCAGCAGGCCCAGCACCTTGTCCTCAAGCCATTTCAGCGCCACATTGAAACCCGACATCGGCGTGCTCGACACGTCGAGCATGGGCATGCCCAGCACCACCGTCAGGCCGTTGTTCATCAGATTAAACAGCCCCATGTCGGGCACCAGCCGGATATTGGCGGTGGTCTGCCTCAAGGTGCTCAGCAGGGGATAGATCGCCCGCATGTCGTTGACCGTGGGGCAGATCCAGATCTCGTCAGGCTGGAACTGCTTCAGGGCCTCCTGGATCGCGTCGGTGTCGTTGGCTCCCACGGTGCCGACCAGTTCGTAGCCGGTCCAGGTCGCCCCCTGCACCCGACGCTTGATCGCCGAGGCCGATCCGCCGCCGCCCACCAGCAGGACCCGCATCTGGTAGACGCCCTGCACGCGCATCCAGCGCATCAGCCAGAACACCACCACCCGGAAGGTGCACAGCAGCAGCAGCGACAGGCCGGCCCAGCTCACCAGCCAGATGCGTGAGAACTCATTGCCGCTTTGCGTCAGCACCAGCCAGGTCATGAGCACGCCCCAGGTGATGAGCCAGCCCATCACATTGCGCCCCAGCATGGCGCGCAGATGCCCGCCGCGCCAGGAGCGGTAGATGGCCGAGGACACGATCATCATGACGGTGGCCGCCAGCAGCATCAGCAGGGCATAGAGCTGGGGAAAGGGTTGCGGCAAGGCGCCGAAACGCCAGACGAATGCCCAGAATCCGGCACCCACGAAAGCGCACCAGTCCAAGGCATTGACAAAGAAGCGCATCACCGACGACGAGCTGCGCATGGTGAATGAAGACAATGAATTCCTCGATTCCAGAAGGTGGCCCAGTCCGACATCCGCACAGGATCAAGCCGCCAACGGCAGCCCTTCAGCGGCCATACACGTCGCCCAGCCGGACGATATCGTCCTCTCCCAGGTAGCTGCCCGACTGCACTTCGATGATCTCCAACGGCAGCTTGCCTGGGTTCTCCAACCGATGGGTCTCGCCCAGCGGAATGTAAGTCGACTCGTTCTCCCCGATCAAAAAGACCTCCTGGCCCCGCGTCACACGCGCAGTGCCTTGCACTACCACCCAGTGCTCGGCGCGGTGGTGATGCATCTGCAAGGACAGGCTGGCCCCCGGATTCACGACGATGCGCTTGACCTGGAAGCGGGGCCCCGCGTCGATGCTGTCGTACCAGCCCCAAGGCCGGTGCACCTTGCGGCTGCTGAACACTTCGGGCCGCCCCTGAGCCTTCAATCGGGCGACCACCTCCTTCAGGTGCTGCAACTCCGAGCGACGGGCCACCAGCAAGGCGTCCGGTGTCTCGACCACCACCGCGTCGTCCAGGCCAACACAGGCGACGAGACGGGACTGGGCCATCACCAGGGTGTTGCGCGTGTGCAGCGCCACCACGTCGCCTTGCAGCACATTGCCGGCGTCATCTTTTGTGCCGATCTCCCAGACCGCGCCCCAGGCCCCGACATCGGACCAGGTCGCCGACAAGGGCACGACCACGACCTCGCCGGTGTTGGCCTGCCGGCTCGCCAGGCGCTCCATGACCGCGTAGTCGATGGAGTCCGAGGGGCAGGCCCGGAAAGCGGCCTCGTCCGGGCGCACGAAATCCATGTCATCGCGGCGCCCGGCATAGGCCTCGAGACAGGCTTTCGCCATGGCGGGCTGCAACTGTTTCAGCTTGTCCAGCCAGACTGAGGCCTTGAGCACAAAAATGCCGCTGTTCCAGAAGTGTTCGCCGCCTTCCAGGTAGGCCTGCGCCGTGGCCAGGTCCGGCTTTTCGACGAATTCCGAGACCCGGTAGCCAGCCTGATCGTCCAGCACTTCGCCACGCCGGATATAGCCGTAGCCGGTTTCGGCAGACACCGGCTCCACCCCAAGCGTGACCAGAAGGCCCTGCTCGGCCAAGGCCGCTGCCTTGCCCACAGCCGCCTGGAATCCCGCCACATCCAGAATCACATGGTCGGCCGGCATGACCACCAGCACCGGATCCTCGCCACGGCCCATGGCCGCCAAGGCCCCGAGCGCCAGCGCCGGCGCGGTGTTGCGTCCTGCCGGCTCCAGCACCAGTTGGGCCGACGAGACACCCGCCGCGCGCAACTGCTCGGCCAGCAGGAAGCGGTACTCATGGTTGCCCACCAACACCGGTGGGGCCAGTTCGAAATCGCCAGGGATCCCCGAGAGGCGCAGCACGGTCTCCTGCAGCAGCGTGCGGGAGCCCACCAGGCTCAGTAACTGCTTGGGATATTGCTCACGCGACAGCGGCCACAGGCGTGTGCCCGCGCCACCACAGAGGATCAGAGGCTGCAGCCTCATTCATCCGCCTCGGCAGAATTTGCGGCATGGGTGCGCCCCTTGTCCGTCCCGCGCCCCACGCCGAAGTACTCCAGCCCGGCATCCACCATCGACTGAGGGTCGTACTGGTTGCGGCCATCGAACACCAGCGGAGCGCGCAGCAGCTTGCGCATGGCCGACGGACTGAAGCCCCGGAACTCCTTCCATTCGGTGACCAGCAACAGGCCGTCCGCATCGCGCAGGGCCTCGTCCGATTTCTTGACAAAGGCCAGCCGCGCCTGCAGCTCGGGCGCGTCCGCCAGGTCCAGAGCCAGCACCCGCTGGGCCTCGGCCTGGGCGATCGGGTCATAGGCCTTCACTGCGGCACCACGCTCCAGCAAGGCCCGGATGATGACGCGGCTCGGCGCCTGCCGCATGTCGTCGGTGTTGGGCTTGAAGGCGAGCCCCCAGACGGCAAAGGTCTTTCCATCCAGACGCTCACCCAGGCGCGCCAGCAGCTTGCGCACCAGCACCAGATGCTGCTGGTCGTTGGCCGCATCGACGGCCTCGAGGAGCTTCATGGAGTGCCCCATCGATGCCGCCGTGTGCCTCAGTGCCTGCACATCCTTGGGGAAACAGGAGCCGCCATACCCGGTGCCGGCATACAGGAAGCTGTAGCCGATGCGGCTGTCCGACCCCATCCCGATGCGGACCTGCTCGATGTCCGCCCCGACCTCGTCGGCCAGGTTCGCCAGTTCGTTCATGAAACTGATGCGGGTGGCCAGCATGGCGTTGGCGGCGTACTTGGTGAGCTCGGAGCTGCGCACCGACAGGCGCATCAGCCGATCGTGGTTGCGGTTGATCGGGGCATAGAGGCGGCGCATGAGCTCGAAAGCCCGGTCGCCCTC
>JAFAMV010000167.1 GCA_019233055.1 Curvibacter sp. | reverse complement strand
TCGAACACCTGGTAATTGGGCAGTTCGCGTTTGGCATACCAGGCGCGCACCGCGCCCTCGCAAAGCACGCTGGCCGCATTGAAGCGATGGGTCACGGAGACCGAGCGCGCCCGCTGGTGATCGCCCGCAGGATGACCCACCACCACGCAGAGGCCTTTGAGATCCGCCAGCGCACCGGCGACCTGTTTCACGGCATCATCACAGGCGGCAATGAAAGAGGGCCGCAGATACAGGTCCTCGGCCGCGTAGCCGCAGATGGACAGCTCGGGCGTCAGCACCAGGCGCGCGCCCTGCGCATAGGCGGTGCGTGCCGCATCGATGATCTTGCGGGCATTGCCGGGCATGTCACCCACGACAAAATTGAGCTGGACAATGCAGATTTGGAGAGACATGAATACAGGTCAAGAGGGTTTGGCCGACAGCCGACACCGGATCGCGATACGTTTCACCGCTGACCGCAGCCGCCTGCAGAAAGAGTGACGCCCATGAGTGCGGATGATTATCTCATCGAGGTCCACAGCTCGCTGGCGCAGGTCGACGGTGTCCTTTGGAACGAATTGCTGCAGTTGCAGGACGTGCCGACCCCCTTCATGCGGCACGAATACCTGTGCTCGCTGCAGGACAGCGAAAGCGCCGTGGCCCGGACCGGCTGGGCGCTCCAGGTGATCACCCTGCGCCAGGGCCCGCGTCTGTGTGCGGCTTGCGCGCTCTACGTCAAGAGCCATTCCTATGGCGAGTATGTCTTCGACTGGTCCTGGGCCGAGGCCTACCAGCGCCACGGACTCGACTACTACCCGAAGGCAGTGATCGCGGTACCCTTCACGCCGGTGCCCGGCAGCCGCCTGCTGGCCCGAAATGACCGGGACCGGCAGGCCCTGCTCGAGGCGGCGCTGGCCCACTGCCGGCAACTCGGCCTGTCATCCCTGCATCTGCTCTTCGGCAGCCCGGACGACCTCCGGGCGGCTGAGTCGGCCGGCATGATGCAGCGCCAGACGGTGCAGTTCCATTGGCAACGCCAATCCGCCGACGGCCAGACGCCAGCAAGGGATTTCGACGACTTCCTGGGCCGACTCAACCAGGAAAAACGCAAGAAGATCCGCCAGGAGCGGCGCAAGGTGGCCGATTCAGGCGTCCGCTTCCAGGTCTTGCAGGGGCCCGACATCACCGAATCGGACTGGGACTTCTTCTACCGCTGCTACGAGCGGACCTATCTGGAGCACGGCCATCAGCCCTATCTGAGGCGGGCGTTCTTCCAACTGCAGGCGCAGCTTCAGCCCGCGTCATGGCTGATGTTTGTGGCCCTGCGCCAGGATCGCCCCATTGCCAGCAGTCTGATCGGACTTCAGGTGGCTCAACAGCCATCCGGCGGAGCGCCAAGGCGCACGGCCTACGGCCGCTACTGGGGCGCCCTGGAGAGGGTCGATTGCCTGCACTTCGAAGCCTGCTACTACCAGCCCCTGGCCTGGTGCATTTCCAACGGCTATGACAGTTTCGAAGGAGGTGCCCAAGGTGAACACAAGATGGCCCGGGCCCTGCTGCCCGTCGCCACCCACAGCGCCCATTGGCTGGCCCATCCGGCCTTTGCCGATGCGGTGCAGCAATTCCTGGAGCGCGAAGACCAGGGCCTGGACCGCTACCTGGAAGACCTGCAGGGCCGCAATCCCTATCGCCGTGGCGGTCCGCCCGGCGAAGGGCGTTGAGCCTGTTCAATGTCTCGCACGGGCCGCGGGAGACATTGAACAGGCTCTGAACCCGGTCAGGACCTCAGAAGGTTTCCCAATCGTCGTCCGATGCGGCTTGCGGCGCCGGCTTGGTCGCCCCAGGCGTTGCAGCGGGCGCGCCGAGGCTGGGGGGCTGACCCACGCCTCGCAGTGCCGAGGGCTTGGGCGCTGCGGGACTCTTCGCGATGGCGGTCTTGGCCGCCGGGGCCTTTGTAGGCGCCTTGATCCGGGCCTGCGCCGGCGCAGCCACCGGCGGCCGGGTTTGGAAGGCAGCGGCCTCATGGCTTTCGTGGGCCGCCAATTTGAAGACCGCCACCGCGCGGACCAACTCCTGCGCCTGGGTGGTCAAAGCACCGGCTGCTGCCGCAGACTCTTCGACCAGGGCCGCATTCTGTTGCGTTGCGTGGTCCATCTGCGTGACCGCCTCGCCGACCTGCGAGACCCCGGCACTCTGCTCGGAGCTGGCCGCGCTGATCTCACCCATGATGTCGGTGACCCGACGGATCGAGTTCACCACCTCGGTCATGGTGTTGCCGGCACGGTCCACCAGGACGGTGCCCTGCTCCACCCGCTCGACGCTGGCGTTGATCAGCGACTTGATTTCCTTGGCCGCCTCGGCGCTGCGCTGGGCCAGGCTGCGCACTTCGCCGGCCACCACCGCAAAGCCTCGGCCCTGCTCACCGGCGCGGGCGGCTTCGACGGCGGCGTTCAAGGCGAGGATGTTGGTCTGGAACGCGATGCCGTCGATGACCCCGATGATGTCGGCGATCTTGCGCGAGCTGTCGTTGATCCCCCGCATCGTGGTCACCACCTCGGCCACCACTTCACCCCCTTCGACAGCCACGGTGGACGCATTCATGGCCAGTTGGTTGGCCGTGCGGGCATTGTCGGCGTTCTGTTTGACGGTGGAGCCCAGTTGCTCCATCGACGCGGCCGTCTGTTCCAGCGCCGACGCCTGGTGCTCGGTGCGTGCCGACAGGTCGTTGTTGCCCTGTGCGATCTCGGCGCTGGCGGTCGCGACGCCATCGGCGTTGCGCCGCACCCCCGACACCACGCCTGCGAGATTGGCCCGCATCCCTTCCAGGGCCTGCAGCAATTGCGCGGTCTCATCACGGCCGCGCGCCTGGATGCCGATGGCCAGATTGCCCGCCGAAATCTCGTGGGCCACCCGCACCGCCTCGGCCAAGGGCGCGGTGATGCGTCGGGTGATCATCCAACCCAGCACCACGGCCACGAGGATGGCAAAGGCGACCACCACCCCGACCACCAGGTTCGACTCCCCGAAAGCCACTTGCGCGTCGTTGCCCGCCTTGCGGGCACCTTGGCCATTGAGTTCGGCCAGTTGATCGAGGATGGTCCCCACAGGCTGGAAACTGCCCTCGGAGTCGCCTTCATAGAACTGGACCGTGGCGGCCATATTGCCCGAATTGGCAAAGTTGAGCAGCCGCCCCTGAGAGGCCCAATACGCATCCCGCAGCGACTTGTATTGCCCGAACAGCTCAGTCTCCCGTCCCGGCGTCACGAGCGGCGCATAGACCGCCTCTTCCTTGAGGTATTCGGTCTTGCGCTGCTCCAACAACTTGACCAGGTTCTCGACCGCCTGTGGTGAGCCTGCCGAAGCAAGACGCCCTTCGGCCAGGCGCATGCGGTTCAGCGAAACCCTCATCTGCCCCAGTGCTTCAACGCCGGGCAGCCAATTGCTGGCCATGTCCTGGGTGGACCCGTTGACCTTGGAAAGCTCACCGAAAGCCACCCCACCCAGGACGACGGTGGTCAGCACCAGCACCAGAAAGGCCAGCCCCAGCTTGTAGGCAATGCGCAAGTTGTTGAAAGACATGAATGCTCCAGATAGGGGAGAAACACCGCCATCCCAACCTGTTTTCCGCCTCCCTCAGGCGTCTCGTGCACCGTCTCGAAACACAGGCGGCTCTGCGGCCGACTTCCGGACATTCTCACCGATGTCGCGCCCCCGCACGCCATCCACCGGGCTCTCGTGGAACCCGGGCAAGAAAAAAGGTGATCCCCTCGCGGGAATCACCTTGTCCGTCCAGGCAGCCAGAAATGGCGCCGGCCGCCCGGTTGTCGCCGGCCCTCAGGCCTTCTTGGCGAAATTGTCCATCCCGTCCTGGATCTCCTTCTTGGCGGCGTCAACGCCTTCCCAGCCCAGGACCTTGACCCACTTGCCCGGCTCCAGATCCTTGTAGTGCTCGAAGAAATGGGCGATCTGCTTCAGCCGCAGCGGGTTGATGTCTTCAGGCTTCTGCCAATGGGTGTAGATCGGCAGGATCTTGTCGGTCGGCACGGCCAGGACCTTGCCGTCCACGCCGCCTTCGTCTTCCATCTTGAGAATGCCGATCGGGCGGCAGGTCACCACCACGCCGGGGATCAGCGGGAACGGGGTGATCACCAGCACGTCCACCGGATCGCCGTCGCCGCTGATGGTCTGGGGCACATAGCCGTAGTTGGTGGGGTAGTGCATGGCCGTGCCCATGAAACGGTCCACAAAAATGGCGCCGGACTCCTTGTCCACTTCGTACCTGATCGGGACGGCATTCACCAGCATTTCGATGACCACGTTGAGAGCATCGGGTGCATTCTTGCCAGGAGTGACTTTGCCCCG
>JAFAMV010000089.1 GCA_019233055.1 Curvibacter sp. | reverse complement strand
CGCGGCGCCTCATCGACCGGATGATCGCGGCCGAACGCGCACCCGCCAGGGCGGCGGAATGACTGGCGAAGGCAGCACGAGACCGGGCCAGCAGCTGAAGGCCGTCTTGCGGCTGCGCGAGCTGCTGCTGTCGGGCGAGGTCAGGCCCGGCGAGCGGGTCGCCGAGATCCCGCTCGCCGCCCGCCTCGGCGTCTCGCGCACACCCCTGCGCCTGGCGCTCTCGACCCTCGCGCATGAGGGGCTGCTCGAGGTCCTGCCCAGTGGCGGCTTCGTTGTGCGCGACTTCGACCCGGCCGACATCGCCGACGCGATCGAGCTGCGCGGCGTGCTCGAAGGCACGGCGGCGCGGCTCGCGGCCGAACGACTGTCCGACCCGGCCGAGCTTGCGCCGTTGCGCGCCGCGGTCGAGGCGATGGAGCCGCTGGTGCGGACCACGGCAGCCGGCCTGCCCGATTTCGAGCGCTATGTCGCCGCCAACGAGACGTTCCACGCGCGGCTCCTCGATCTCGCGCGCAGCCCCATGCTCAGGCGAGCAATGATGCAGGTGATGGCCCTGCCCTTCGCCTCGCCCAGCTCCTTCGTGCTGGCCCAGGCCGACCGGCCGGAGAGCCGCGAGATCCTGTTCCTGGCGCAGGCCCAGCACCGGGCGATCCTGGACGCGATCGAGGCGCGCGAAGGTACGCGCGCCGAGGCGCTGGCGCGCGAGCACGCCCGGCTCGCCAAGCAGAACCTGAAACTGGCGCTGGGTGACCAGGCGATCCTGGCGCATGTGCCGGGCGGAGCGCTGATCCGGCGCCCCCAGTCAGCAGGACGCAAGCAAGCGGGAGGACGCAAGAGTGCAGGTTGACGGCAGACAAATCCGCGTCACGGTCCGCGCCATCAGCGAGCCGGCCGAGGACATCAGGCTGTTCGAACTGGCGCCGGAATCCGGTGCCGCGACGCCCTATCCGGCGGGCAGCAACCTGACCGTCACCCTGCCGCAGGGTGTGCGCACGCTCACGCGCTGCTATTCGCTGGTCGGCGAGGCGCCCACGGACGGCGCCTGGCGCATCGCGGTCAAGCGCGTCAGCCCGAGCCGCGGCGGCTCGGCCGCCATGTGGGCGCTCGCCCCCGGGGCCGTGCTGACCGTGACCGAGCCCACCAGCCATTTCGAGCTGGCGCTCGGCCGCCCGGAATATCTGCTGGTCGCCGGCGGCATCGGCATCACGCCGCTCCTCGGCATGGCCGAGCGGCTGGAGCGCCTGGGCCACCGGCCGCGGCTCGTCTATGCCGCGCGCAAGCGCAGCCAGCTGGCGTTCCTCGACCGGCTGCAGGCGCTCCTCGGCGACCGGCTCACGATCCTGGTCGGCGAGGAGGGCGGCCGGCTCGACTGCGCCGGCGAGATCGCCCGGCTCGATCCCGCGGCCGAAGTCTACATGTGCGGGCCGGTCGGCATGATGGCGGCGATGCGCGCGGCCTGGACCGCCGCCGGGCGCGCACCCATCCGCCTGCGCTTTGAGACCTTCGGCTCGAGCGGCGAGCGCCCGGCCGTGCCGTTCACGGTCCATGTGCGCGATCTTGGCTCAGCGGTCGAGGTGCCGGTCGACCGCAGCCTGCTCGACGCGCTTGCCGACGCCGGCATCGATCTCGCCTATGATTGCCTGCGCGGCGAATGCGGTCTTTGCGCCGTCGAGGTCACGGCCGGGGCCGAGGCGCTCGACCATCGCGACGTGTTCCTGTCCGCCGAGCAAAAGCACGCGGGCACCAGGCTCTGTGCCTGCGTGTCGCGCGCAACCGGCGAGATTACGATCGATACGGGTTATCGCCCGGCCCTGGATCGGGCTGGCCAACAATAGAATAGACAAACAATTCTGCATATGAACAATCACATGAACTAACAATCACGGCCGGGACGGGGAGAGTGCCCGACGTCAAAGGGGAGAGAACGACATGCGCATTCCATTCCGGCGCGCGGGCCTCGCCGTGGCAGTGCTGCCGGCGCTCGCGGTGCCGCTCGCCGCCAAAGCCGAGATTCCGAACCACACGCTCAAGATCGGCATCCTCAATGACCAGTCCGGCCCGTTCGCCGACCAGTCGGGCAAGGGCTCGGTCGCCGCCGCCGAGCTTGCGGTCGAGGATTTCGCCAAGGACGCGGGCCCGCTCAAGGTAGAGATCCTGTACGGCGACCATCAGAACAAGCCGGACATCGGCTCGAACATCGTCAGGCAATGGGTCGACCAGGATGGCGTCACGGCCGTGGCCGACGCGGTCAATTCCGGCGTCGGCCTGGCCGTCAACCAGATCCTGCACGACAAGAACCGGACCTTCGTCGCGAGCAACGTCGGCACCTCGGACCTCACCGGCAAGTTCTGCGAGCCGACGACGGTGCAATGGAACATGGACACCTGGGCCATGGGCAATGCGACCGCGCGCGCGCTCGCCAAGCAGGGCGACAAGAGCTGGTACTTCATCTCGTTCGACTATGCGCTGGGCCAGGCACTGCAGCGCGACGCGACCGAGGCCTTGACCAAGCTCGGCGGCACGGTCGTGGGCTCAGTCAAGCATCCGCTCGGCACGACCGACTTCGGCTCCTATTTGCTGCAGGCGCAGAGCTCCGGCGCCAGGGTCGTGGCCTTCGCCGACACCGGCGGCGACCTCATTACCGGCGTCAAGCAGGCGAATGAATTCGGCGTCACGCCGAAGCAGACCCTCGCCGGCCTGTTCACCCAGATCACCGACGTCGAGGCCATGGGGCTCAAGGCGGCGCAGGGCCTGATCGTCACGGAATCCTTCTACTGGGACCTGAACGACGCGACCCGCGCCTTCTCCAAGCGCTTCGCCGCCAAGATGGGCGGCAAGATGCCGACGGCGAACCAGGCCGGCGTCTATTCCTCCGTGCTGGCCTATCTGCAGGCCGCCAAGGCGGCGGACACGATCGAGGGCGACAAGGTGGTGGCGCAAATGCGCAAGGCGCCGATCCAGGATCCGCTGCTCGGCACGGTCACCGTGCGCGTCGACGGCCGCGCCGTCCATCCGATGTATGTCTTCCGCGTCAAGAAGCCGGACCAGTCCAAGGGCAAGTGGGACGATTACGAGCTTGTCGACACAATCCCGACCGACCAGGCCTTCCGCCCGCTCACCGACGGCGGCTGCGCGCTGGTGCATTGAAGCATCCGCCGGTACCCTCGCCCGCTTGGCGGGAGAGGGTGCCGAGCGCATGCGAGGCGGGTGAGGGCGTCTCCGCCGAACGACCCTCACCCTCCCCGCCCCTGACGGGCCGGGTCCCCTCCCTCTCCCGCTCACGCGGGCGAGGGATTATTTTTCTGCCGCTTGCCCCCGCTTCTCTCGTTTGTATACTAACGAAAACATCCAAACCCGCGAGGCGATGATGGCGCATGACGAACCGGTGAAGTCGGGCGGGCCTGAGAAGCTCGTCATTCGCAACATCGGCCTCATGCTGAGCGGCGATCTTGCGCGCCCGATCCTCGATGCCGACACCATCGTCGCGGTCGGCGGCCGGATCCTCGGCGTCGGCCGCGAGCGCGATCTCGACACCGACGGTGCCCAGACGCTGATCGACGCCAATGGCAGCGTGCTCGCCCCTGGCCTGATCGACAGCCACGTCCATCCGGTCGCGGGCGACTGGACGCCGCGCCAGAACCAGCTCGGCTGGATCGAATCGACCCTCAACGGCGGCGTGACCACCATGATCTCGGCCGGCGAGGTGCACCTGCCCGGGCGCCCCAAGGACATCGTGGGCCTGAAGGCCCTGGCCATCACCGCGCAGCGCGCCTTCGACAACTTCCGCCCTGGCGGTGTCAAGGTGGTTGCGGGTGCACCCATCATCGAAAAGGGGATGACCGAGCATGACTTCAAGGAACTCGCCGAGGCCGGCGTGACCCTGCTCGGCGAGGTGGGCCTGGGCTCGGTGAAGGCCGGCTACGAGGCCAAGGAGATGGTGGCCTGGGCGCGCAAGCACGGCATCCAGAGCACCATCCACACCGGCGGGCCCTCGATCCCGGGCTCCGGCCTGATCGACAAGGACGTGGTGCTGGAGGCCGACGCCGACGTGATCGGCCACATCAACGGCGGCCACACCTCGCTGCCCTGGAAGCATGTGTGCGAGCTGTGCGAAAAGTCTTCGCGCGCCATCGAGCTGGTGCACAACGGCAACGAGAAGATCGCCATCGAGGCGGCGCGCGCCGCGATCGAACTCAAGTGCCCGCACCGCGTGATCCTGGGCACCGACGGCCCGGCCGGCTCGGGCGTGCAGCCGCTGGGCATGCTGCGCATGGTGGCGCTGCTCTCCAGCTTCGCCAACATCCCGGCCGAACTGGTGTTCTGCTTCGCCACCGGCAACACGGCCCGCATCCGGGGCCTGAACTGCGGCCTGGTCGAGGTCGGCCGCGCCGCCGACTTCGTCTTCATGGACCGCGCCCAGCACACCGCCGGCGCCACCCTGCTGGAGAGCGTGCAGCTCGGCGACCTGCCCGGCATCGGCATGGTGATGATCGACGGCCTGGTGCGCTGCGGCCGCAGCCGCAACACGCCACCGGCCACCGAGGTGCCGGTGGTGCTGCAAGGCGGCCATTGAGGTGAGCCGCCTCCGTCGCGGGCGCGACGCCGGGGGCCGACGGCCTTTCTAGAATGGCCGTCTGTCACCAGTCACGAGCCGCCATGCACCCACCCGCCCTGTCACGCCTGCAAGCCGTCCTGCAAGACCACATCGACCGCCGCATCCTGCCCGGGGCGGTGGCCTTGATCGAACACCGGGGCCAGCGCGTGCTGCATGCGGCCCTGGGTGCTCAAGGCCCGGCCCCCGACGCGCCGCCGATGGCCCGCGACAGCCTGTTCCGTATCTACTCGATGACCAAGCCCGTGGTCTCGCTGGCGATATTGATGCTGATGGAGCAGGGACGGCTGCAACTGGCCCACCCGGTGTCGCGCTACCTGCCGGCCTTTGCCGGACAGCAGGTGTTCACGCCACAGGGCCTGGTGCCGGTGCAGCGCGACGCCACCGTGCACGACCTGCTGCGCCACACGGCGGGCCTCGGCTACGCCTGGGACGAAGGGCCGGTGGCGCAGCAGTACCGCGCCGCCCGCATCGGTTCGCGCCGACACAGCAACCGCCAGCAGGCCGAGGCCCTGGGCCCGCTGCCGCTGATGCGGCAGCCCGGCAGCGGCTGGGAGTACAGCCGCGCCACCGACGTGCTGGGCGCCATCCTCGAGGTGGTCGAGGGGGGCACGCTGGGCGCCGTGCTCGAGCGCCTGATCCTGGGCCCGCTGGGCATGGGCGAGACCGGCTTCTGGGTGCCGGGCCCCCGGCACCACCGGATCGCCGAGGCCTTTGCCAAGGACCCCGAGACCGGCGCGGCGGTGCTGCTCAACGATGTGCGCCAGCCCCCCGTCTTCGAATCGGGCGGCGGCGGCCTGGTCTCCACGGCCGCCGACTACGCGCGCTTCCTGCAGATGATGCTCGGCGGAGGCAGTCTGGACGGCCAGCGCCTGGTGAGCCGCACCGCGGTCGAATTCATGACCGCCGACCACCTGGGCAGCATCCCCCTGGCCGACGCCATCATGGCCCCGGGCTATGGCTTCGGCCTGGGGGTGGCGGTGCGGCGCGAGGCCGGCCTGGGCACCCGGCCCGGTTCGGCCGGCCAGTACAGCTGGAGCGGCATGGCCGGCACGGTGTTCTTCGTCGATCCGGCCGAGGACCTGTTCGCCATCCTGCTGACCCAGGCGCCGGGTCAACTGATCCACCTCATCGAGCTGTTCCCGGCCCTGGTGTACGCCGCGCTCTGAATCGAGGCGCCGCTGCCGGCTCAATGCAGCAGTCGGCCGCGGGCATCGAGCACGGTGATGTCGGTGAAATAGCCGCCCTGGCTGGGTTGGTACACCCAGCCCCCCAGGTCCAGGTCGCGACTGTTGCGCAGGGTGGCGATCAGGCTCTCGCGGCCCGGATGGGGGCCGGCCCGGCGCACCGCCTCGCTGAGCAGGCGGGCCGCCGCAAAGCCCTCCAGACTGGCATAGGACTGCGCTACCGGCTCCCGGCGCTGGCTGTTGAGGCGCATGAACTCGCGCACCAGCGGCAGGGCCTGGTTGAAGGGATAGGGCATGACCTGGCTGACCAGCACCCCCTGGCCCAGGGGCCCGACGGCCGACACGAAATCCTGCGAATTGGCGTTCGACAGCAGGGCCACCGGCTGGTGCAGGCCGGCTTCGCGCAGCTGGCGCACCAGGCGCGCGCAGACCGCCGGGGTGCAGGCCATCATCACGGCCTGGAGATCCTTGGCTTTTTCGAGCCCGGCGAGCACCGGCTCCAGCGCCTGGACATTGCGGTCGTAGGACAGGGTGAGGGCCGGCGCCAGCCCATGTCCATGCAGGGCGGCCTGGAAGCCGGCGCAGCCCTCCTGCCCAAAGGCGTCGCTCTGGCAGACCAGGGCCAGCCTGCGCAGGCCCATGGTGTCGAACTGGGCGATCAGTCGGTGCGCCTCGTCGGCATAGGTGCCCCGCAGGAAGAAGGCATTGCGGGCCTGACCCCGGATGGCGCCAGAGCCGTTGAAAGGCGCCACCAGCGGGATGCCCATCGCATCCAGCACGGGTGCGAGCGCATTCAGCGACGGGGTGCTGCGCAGGCCGAACAGCGCCAGCGCACCATCGTCCTGCACCGCCTGACGCACCAGGGCCAGGGTCCGGGCCGGGTCGCGGCGGTCGTCATACGGGCGCAGCTCCCAATGGTGGGGTTGCCCCGGGTCGGCGTTCAGGTGGTCGAACCACAGGCGGGCACCCGCCGTGTTCTCGGCCACCACATCCTGGCCCGACAGTTCGGCCACCTGGGCCAGCACCAGCCGGTCGGCCCGGGCCGGCAGGCCGGGCAGGAAGAGCATCAGGCCGATCGACAGCCCACAGGCCAGCAGGCGCCTGCTGAGATTGAATTTGAAGGACAAGCTTCCACTCCCGCTGAATCGGCGCCGAGGCCATGGAGGGCGCCAGTCTGTTCGGGCGTGACTTTCAGAACGCTTTCAACAACGCCGCACGGCCTCGGGAGTTACCCGCAGCACATGGGGTTGCGGGGCCGCTCAATGGGGGTCGCTCAATGGGTGCCGTACACCTTGCCACCCGCCGGCACGGTGTTGGCCTGCGTGCCGGCGGCTGCGAGCCGGGGCACGCCGTTGTCCATGACGATCGCTGCCCCCAGGGGCAGGGCCTCGGTCTGACGCACCACGCGCAGACTGCCGTCCTGCATGCGGATGCGGATTTCATGCAAGATGCCCGCCCCCTGCCCGGCAGGCTCCTGCGACTGGGCCGCAGACGCCCCGATCACGGCGCCGGCGGCCGCGCCGGCCGCCTGGGCACCGCTGGAACCGGTGCTGCCTGCGGTGGTGCCACTGCTGCCTGTTCCCACACGCCCGCTGCCGGCGCGGGCGCCCAGGGCGGCTCCGGCGGCCATGGCCGCACCCGCCGGCAAGCCACTCCCCTGGACCTGGGTTACCGATTCCACCCAGCCGCATTGGGCACAGGCCGGCTGGGTGCCGTACACCCCCTGGAGGTTCCCGGCCCCGGAAGCGCCGGGTGCGGGCGTCATCTCGGGCGCGGCGGCGCTGGACCAGCGCTTCGGCGTCCAGGCGGGTTCCAGGTGGTGGTCCGCTGACGGGCTGCGCAGCTGGGGCGGCGCCTGGATCGCCGGCACCGCCGCAGGCGCGGGCTCTGGCTCGGCCGCTTCGAAGGGCGCCGAGGGCGTGGGCGCCGGCAGCGCATCGCCCGGGCGCACCACCGGCTCCACCGGCCGGGTCTGGATGTGGATCAGGGCCGCCCCGAGCGCCAGCACGAACACCAACAGCAAGGCCAGCGCCGAGCGCAGCAGGGCCTGGACGGAGGGCTCTTCAGCGCCCAGGGAGACTGGAGGTCTGGCAGCAATCGTCATGGCAAGCCCCTTTGGATCAGGTGTGGTACCGAATCTGCAAATTTAGGCCATTGCGGTCAAAGTTTGCTGACTGAACAGTAACCGACCGTAAAGGCATTGCTTGCTGCGAGGTTTCAGAGCTGGGGCGCCAGCAGTCTGCGCAGCTCCTCCTCGGGCAGGCCGCGGCGCCGCGCCATGTCCTGCAACTGGTCTTCGGCGATCTTGCCGACGTTGAAATAGGTGCTGTCGGGGTGGCTGAAATAGAAGCCGCTGACGCTGGCCGCCGGGGTCATGGCCAGGCTTTCGGTCAGGCCCATGCCGATCTCCTCGCACTGCAGCAGCTCGAACAGCCCGCGCTTGACGCTGTGGTCGGGGCAGGCCGGGTAGCCGGGCGCGGGGCGGATGCCCTGGTACTTCTCGGCGATCAGGTCCTGGTTGCTCAGGGCCTCGTGCGGGGCATAGCCCCACAGGTCGCTGCGCACCCGGTGGTGCAGGCATTCGGCAAAGGCCTCGGCCAGGCGGTCGGCCAAGGCCTTGAGCATGATGGCCGAATAGTCGTCGTGCTGGTCCATGAAGGCCTGCTCACGCTTCTCGACGCCCAGGCCGGCGGTGACCGCGAAGACACCGATGTAGTCGGCCTGAGCGCTGCCCTTGGGGGCGATGAAATCGGCCAGGCAGCGGCTGGGGCGCATCACGCCGTCGATGGCCTGCTTCTCGGTCTGCTGGCGCAGGCCGTACCAGGTGAGGGCCACCTGGCTGCGGCTGTCGTCGGTGTAGAGCTCGATGTCGTCGTCGTTGACGCTGTGGGCAGGGTAGATGCCCATCACCGCGCTGGCGCTGAGCCAGCGGCCGTCGATGAGCTTCTGCAGCATGCGCTGGCCGTCCGCAAAGACCTTGCGCGCTTCCACACCGACGATCTCGTCGTCGAGGATGGCGGGGTAGGGACCGGCCAGGTCCCAGGTCTGGAAGAAGGGGCCCCAGTCGATGTAGCGGGCCAGCTCGGCCAGGTCGAAGTTCTTGAACACGCGCCGACCCGTGAACTTGGGCACCGGCGGGGTGTAGGCGGACCAGTCGAGCGGGGTCTTGTTGGCGCGGATCTTGGCCAGCGGCCACAGCGGCGTCTGCTTCTTGCCGGCATGCTGGGCGCGCACCTTGTCGTAGTCGGCCTGGAGCTCGTCGACATAGGCCTGGGCGTTGTCGGACAGCAGGCTCTGCGCCACGCTGACGCTGCGCGAGGCGTCGGGCACGTAGACCACCGGGCCCTCGTAGTGCGGCGCGATCTTGACCGCCGTGTGCACCCGGCTGGTGGTGGCGCCACCGATCAGCAGCGGGATCTTCTTGACCCGGAAATGCTCGTCCTTCTGCATCTCGGCGGCCACGTACTGCATCTCTTCGAGGCTGGGCGTGATCAGGCCCGACAGGCCGACGATGTCGGCGCCCTCGACCTTGGCGCGCGCCAGGATCTCGTGGCAGGGCACCATCACGCCCATGTTGACCACCTCGAAGTTGTTGCACTGCAGGACCACGGTGACGATGTTCTTGCCGATGTCGTGCACATCGCCCTTGACGGTGGCGATGATGATCTTGCCCTTGCTGCGCACGTCGCGGCCGGCCGCCTCGTCCTGGCGCTTCTCTTCTTCGATGTAGGGGATCAGGTGGGCCACGGCCGATTTCATGACGCGGGCGCTCTTGACCACCTGGGGCAGGAACATCTTGCCCTGGCCGAACAGGTCGCCGACCACGTTCATGCCGTCCATGAGCGGGCCTTCGATCACGTGCAGCGGACGCCCCCCCTTGGCCAGGATGGCGCGGTAGGCCTCTTCGGTGTCTTCGGTGATGAAGTCGGTGATGCCGTGCACCAGCGCGTGCGACAGGCGCTGCTCGACGGTGCCGGCCCGCCATTCGTTCTTCTTGCTGTCGTCCTTGGCCGCGCCCTTGGCGGTCTCGGCGATCTCGACCAGGCGCTCGCCGGCATCGGGGCGGCGGTTCAGCACCACGTCCTCGACGCGCTCGCGCAGCACCGGCTCGAGCTGGTCGTACACGCCCACCATGCCCGCGTTGACGATGCCCATGTCCATGCCGGCCTGGATGGCGTGGTACAGGAACACGGTGTGGATGGCCTCGCGCACCGGGTCGTTGCCACGGAAGCTGAAGCTCACATTCGACACCCCACCCGAGACCTTGGCGCCGGGCAGGTGCTGCTTGATCCAGCGCGTGGCCTCGATGAAGTCGACCGCGTAGTTGTTGTGCTCTTCGATGCCGGTGGCGATGGCGAAGATGTTGGGGTCGAAGATGATGTCTTCGGGCGGGAAGTCGACCTGGTCGACCAGCAGGCGGTAGGCACGCTCGCAGATCTCGATCTTGCGCTCGAAGGTGTCGGCCTGGCCCTTCTCGTCGAAGGCCATCACCACCGCAGCGGCGCCGTAGCGGCGCAGCAGCCTGGCCTGCTTCAGAAAGGGCGCCTCGCCCTCTTTCATGCTGATCGAGTTGACGATGCCCTTGCCCTGGATGCAGCGCAGGCCGGCCTCGATGACGCTCCACTTGGACGAGTCGACCATGATCGGCACACGCGCGATGTCGGGCTCGGAGGCGATCAGGTTGAGAAAGCGCACCATGGCGGCCTGGCTGTCGAGCATGGCCTCGTCCATGTTGATGTCAATCACCTGCGCGCCGTTCTCGACCTGCTGGCGGGCCACGGCCAGGGCCTCCTCGAACTGCCCGTTGAGGATCATGCGGGCGAAGGCCTTGGAGCCGGTGACATTGGTGCGTTCGCCGATGTTGACGAACAGGCTGCCCTCGCCGACACGCACCGGCTCGAGGCCGGACAGCAGCATGGGAGGCACGGAAACAGCAGACTTTTCGGGCATGGGGCTCACCTGGTGGGGCATGGCGGAATCAGGTGAGCGTCGTTGTCGGTCGGCTCCCATGGGGGCGCCGATGGATGTCAATTGCCAGTAAATCCCAAGCCTGACAAGCCCTCGGGGGCTTGCTGCAACGCTCCTTGAGATACCATGGATTTTACCGCCTCTGTACCCGCGACCGCCGCCGCCCCCTTTCCATGCTCGACTCATTGCTGAACCCATTCGCCCACCACCGGCGCCGGCGCCGCCTGGTCAAGGACTCGCCGGCCGCCGAGCTGGCGGCCCAGCTGCTGCGCGCCCCGACGGCCCTGATGCAGCTGTCGGACAACGACGCCCGGGACGTGATCAGCTTCATGGAGCCGGTTCGGCTGCCGGCCGAGCATTGCTTCATGCGTGAAGGCCAGCGCGAGGACAACGACTACATGCTGCTGCTGCTCGAAGGCGAAGTCACGATCGAGAGCATCATCGTCAGCCGCCAGAGCCCGATCACGGCCGCCATCGTCGGCCCAGGTGCGGTGATCGGCGAACTCGGTCTGATCGATGGCTCGCCGCGCTCGGCCTCCTGCACCACCTGCAGCGAGGTGCTGGCCGCCCGCCTGAGCCGCCAGGCCCTGACCGAGCTGATCGCCGAGAACCCGACCCTGGGCGTCAAGCTGCTGATGGCCATCAGCACCCGCATCAGCGCCCGCATGCGCGAGTCCAACGACAAGCTCAAGCGCTATGCCGCGCTGACCAAGACCATGCAGCAGGAGCTGGACCGGCTCATGCCGACCTGAACCTCAGGGCCTGTTCACAGGCCCTGGCTCAGCAGGCCGACGCCGGCAGGCCGAACAGGCGGTCGAACAGCCAGTTGTAGGCGAAGGTGTAGACCAGGAAGAACAGCAGCAGGCCCAGGTCCATGAGGAAGGACGTCCAGAGACTGACGCCGAACCACCAGGCGAACAGCGGCACGAAGATCAGCAGCAGCCCTCCTTCGAAGCCGCAGGCATGTGCGATCCGCCGCGCCACGCTGCGCCCCTTGACGCTCTGGCGGCGCTCCCAGCGCTCGAACAGGCCGTTGAAGATCAGGTTCCAGAGCACCGCGATCAGCGAGGAGGCCGCCCCCATGACGGCCGCATGGCCGAGCCCGTCGCCGGCCATGTGGGCCAGGCCATGGCTGGTGCAGACGATGGCCAGCCCCTCGAAGACCGAGACATAGAGCAGGCGGCGGCGCCAGCCCTGCAAGGGGCCGATCCAGGGTGCGGACAGCGCACGGGGGGGCGGGGAAGCGAAGGTGGGGCTCGGGTCGGCAGACATGGGGCCCGACTTTACGGCTTGATTTCTGATGATTAAAGTCAGGACCTTTCAAGAATACTGACAGATCGAATGGGTTTCAGCGCCGACAACGTGGCCGTCTTCCTCAGCGTGCTCGACCAGGGCTCCTTCTCGGCGGCGGCACGCAGCCTGGGGCGCGTGCCCTCGGCGGTGAGCATGGCCGTGGCCCAGCTCGAGGCCGAACTCGACCTGCCGCTGTTCGACCGCCGTGGCCGGGAACCGCGTCCCACCGAGGCGGCACGGGCGCTGGAGCCGCAGGCGCGGCAGATCCAGGCCCAGTTGCGCCAGCTCGATGCGCACGCCCTGTCGCTGCACCAGGGGCTGGAGGAACGGCTGACCCTGGCCATCGCACCCGAGCTGCTGGCGGCACAATGGGCCGCCCCCCTGGCCGTGCTGGCCGCCCATTACCCGCTGCTGCCCGTGGAGGTGCTGGCCGCCCCCCAGGCCGACGCCCTGGCCCTGCTGCACAGCGGCCGGGCCCAGCTGGCCCTGGTGTTCGAACGTCCGAGCCTGGACGGCCGCGAAGGCTTCCAGGAACTCGGCAGCGAGACCCTGGTGGCGGTGCTGGCCGCCCACCACCCGGCCCTGGCCCGCCCCGATGCCGGGCAGCCGGCGGCCTTCCGGGAGGATCTGCTCAGCGGCGTGCGCCAGATCGTGCTGGCCGGCCGCGACCCGGCGCAGAGCGATCCGCGCTTCGTCTTCGCCCGCCATTGCTGGCGCACCGACAACCAGGTGGCGGCCCTGCGCCTGATCGAGGCCGGTCTCGGTTGGGGCTGGCTGCCGCGCTCCCTGGTGCGTGCCCTGGTGGCCGCCGGCAGCCTGGTCGAGCTGCCGTTCGAGAACCTCACCAATGGGCTGGAGCTGTGGGTGGACGTGGTCTGGTCCAAGGAGAGGCCCCTGGGCCTGGGCGCGCAGCGGCTGATCCGGCTGATCCGCGACGGGCTCAAAGCGTCAGCGCCAGCCCGTCTCGCGCCATCAGAACCGGCCCCTTGAAATGCTCGGCAATCGACGCCCGGACCTCGGGCTCATGCCGCTCGATGCTGGGGTTGAGGTGGCTCAGCAGCAGATGCCCGACCCCGGCCTGATCGGCCAGCCGCCCGATGTCACGCGGTGCGGTGTGGAGGCTGTAGAGGATCTCGGGCGAACCCGGCGGGTCGAGCACCACGCTGTTGAACACCAGCCACTGGCTGCCCTGCGCCAGCCGCCACAGCGCCTCATGCCCGGCCGGATCGATGTCGCCCGAGAAGGTGATGCTGTGCCCCTGGTAGTCGACGCGGAAGATCACCGACGGCGCATCGCGGTGGTGGCCCGCCACCGCCTGGATCTGCAGGCCCGGCCCGCTCAGCAGTGTGAGGGGTTCGCGGGTGGAGGCCGCCACATCGCGGACCGAAAAATGCAGCGGCGCCGAAAACTGGCTGAGGTAGGCGAAGGCACCCTGGGGCCCGAACAGCAGGTCGATGAAACGCCGCGTCGACGGGAAATAGGCGCCGCCGCCCGGCCCCTTGCGCGCCGGACGACCGCCAGGGCCGAACACCCGGAACTCGGCCGGACCACCACCGCTCACCGCCCGGGCCTTGACCAGGCCGGGCAGGCCGCCGGCATGGTCGGCATGCAGATGGGTCAGCAGCACCGTGTCCACCCGGGCCAGGGAGAGCTGCGCCTCGCCCAGGCGCGCGAAGGCGCCGGGCCCCGCGTCCAGCAGGATGCGCGGCACGCCGTCCAGCAACAGCAGATAGCCGGCCCCAGCCCGGCCGTTGGCCGCCGGCCCCCCGGAGCCCAGCACCACCAGGGACAGGGCGGGCGCCACCGGCGCCTCGGAGGGCCCGAAGACGGCCTGCGCGTGGGCCGCCGCCGGCAGCAGGCCGGCCAGGGTCATCTGCAACAGCAGACGACGCCCCGGTGACGAGAGGGGAGAGGGCATGGAGAGGGTTCCTGGGTGGTTCAGCCCCCAGCATAGCCCCGTCCGACCTCAGGCTCGGCCCCGCCCCTCCACGCCACCACCGTGGGGAATACCGGGCACCGGGCATTCCTCGGTCCCGACCGACGACCGGGTCAGGGCCTGCACCGCCTTCTGCGTGGCCACCGGATCCTGCACCCAATGCCGGTAGAAGTCGTAGGGACAGATGGCCACGCCCGGCAGCGCCTCGCCCGAATTCAGCAGGCCGGTGTAGCCCCGGTGCAGCAGCTTGAAGAGGTGGTTCTCCGACTGCCCGTTCTTGCGAAAATCACGGATCAGGCTCTTGGACAGGGCCGCGTACTGCACGCCGTACTCCTCCTCGCCGCATTCGCCCAGGGTGCGGCCGTCGAAACCGATCAGCGCGCTGTGGCCGAAGTAGCTGTAGACGCCGTCGAAGCCCGCGGCATTGGCCACCGCCACATAGCAGTTGTTGGCAAAGGCCATGGCCTTGCTGATCAGGATCTGCTGCTCCTTGGCCGGGTACATATAGCCCTGGCAACGGATGATCAGCTCGGCCCCCTTCATCGCGCAATCGCGCCAGATTTCAGGGTAGTTGCCGTCGTCACAGATGATCAGGCTGATCTTCAGACCCTTGGGGCCTTCGCTGACATAGGTGCTGCTGCCGGGGTACCAGCCCTCGATCGGGGTCCAGGGCATGATCTTGCGGTATTTTTGCACGATCTCGCCCTGGTCGTTCATGAGGATCAGGGTGTTGTAGGGCACCTTGGCCGGATGCTGCTCATGGCGCTCGCCGGTGAGTGAGAACACGCCCCAGACCTTGGCCTGTCGACAGGCCTGCGCGAACACCTCGGTCTCGACTCCGGGGATGCTGGCCGCCGTGGCCAGCATCTCGTCGCGGTCGTACATGATGCCGTGGGTGCTGTACTCGGGGAAGACCACCAGGTCCAGGCCCGGCAGGCCCTGCTTCATGCCGACCACCATCTCGGCAATCTTCCTCGCATTCGCCAGCACCTCTGCGGTGCTGTGCAGACGCGGCATCTTGTAGTTGACCACCGCCACGCCGACAGTGTCGTGGCTGCTGGATATGTCGCCGTGAATCATGGCTGCTGCTCCTTGCCGAACTGGGCGGCTCTCAGTGACTGATCATCCAGGGCCGTTTCGTGGGAAAGGCCTTGGCCCCACTGGGGGCGGTGTAGGTGCTGCTGCGCTTGGCGCCGGGGTTGCAGCAGCCGCAACCCGAAGGGTGGCGCAGCCGCCCGTAGCTGCCCTCGCTGCCGTCGCGCGAACTGCGCGGCTCATGCCGCGCGCGCTCGTTGCCCTCATGGGCGCGGCGCTGCTCCGGGCTCACGCAGGCCAGGCGGGGGGCATGGGAAAACACCCGGGGCGAGGCCGCTTGGCAGTGCGGACAGGCTGCAGGCTCGTTGCGTTGCGACAGGCTGCGCAGCGCATCGAAGCCGCCACAGGCCGGGCAGTCGTAGTCGTAAGTGGGCATGGGGGTCTCCTCCGGCTCGTGCGTGGGCGCCGCCTCATTTGTCCTGCGCGATCGGCAGGTCAATCCCGCCAGTGATGATCTTCTGCGGCCCGGCCGCCGTCGGGTTGATGTCGAAGTCGAAGATCTCGGTCGGCAGCCACAGGGTGGCGCAGGCATTCGGCACATCGACCACGCCGCTGATATGGCCTTGCACCGGGGCGGTGCCGAGCAGGGAATAGGCCTGCGCACCGCTGTAGCCGAACTTCTTCAGGTACTCGATCGCGTTCAGGCAGGCCTGGCGGTAGGCGATGGTGACATCGAGGTAATGCTGCTTGCCGGCCTCGTCGACCGAGATGCCCTCGAAGATCAGGTAGTCCTTGTAGTTGGGGGTGATGGGGCTGGGCTTGAAGATCGGGTTCTTGATGCCGTACTTGGCCATGCCGCCCTTGATCAGGCTGACCTTTATGTGCACCCACCCGGCCATCTCGATCGCGCCGCAGAAGGTGATCTCGCCATCGCCCTGGCTGAAATGCAGGTCGCCCACCGACAGGCCGGCCCCCTCCACATACACCGGAAAGAAGACTTGCGAACCACGCGACAGATCCTTGATGTCGCAGTTGCCGCCGTGCTCGCGCGGCGGCACGGTGCGGGCGCCTTCGGCGGCGGCCTTGGCCGCCGCGTCGCCCTGCAGCTTGCCCATGTGGGCGGTGCTGGCGAACGGCGGGTTGGCCAGACCCGGCACCCGGGTGGGGTTGGTGGCGATCAGGTCGGCCTCACGGCTGTTCCATGCGTCCAGCATCTTGCGGTCGGGCAGGCAGCCGATCAGGCCCGGGTGGATGAGTCCGGCGAAATTGACGCCGGGGATGTGGCGGCTCTTGGTGTAGAGGCCGTGGAAGTCCCAGATCGACTTCTGTGCCAACGGGAAATGCTCGTCCAGAAAGCCGCCGCCGTTGTGCTTGGAGAAGAAGCCGTTGAAGCCCCAGAGGCTGTCGTCGCGTGCACCGATGTCGAGCAGATCGACCACCAGCAGATCGCCGGGCTCAGCCCCCTTGACGCCCACCGGGCCGGAGAGGAAGTGGACGGTGGACAGGTCCACGTCGCGCACGTCTTCAGCACTGTCGTCGTTCTTGATCGCGCCCCCGGTCCAGTCGTAGGTTTCGAGCTTGAACTCCGCACCGGGCTCGACCCAAACCGCCATCGGGATGTCCGGATGCCAGCGGTTGTGGACCAGCGGGTTGTCGTAGGGGGACTGCTTCAGATCGACCTTGATCAGGGTTTCAGCCATGGTGTGCTCCTGCTTGTGAGTGAAGAAAAAGAGAATCGTCGTCCAGTGGTTCAGACCGACAGATAGGACTTGATGCGCTGCTGGTCGGTGTCGGCACGGGCGGTTTCATGCACCAGACGACCGCCTTCGATCACGAACAGCCGGTCGGCCACATCCATCGCAAAGGACAGCACCTGCTCGCTGACCACGATGGTGATCTGGCGCAGCTTGCGGATCTCGTTGAGCGCGCGGGCGATGTCCTTGATGATGGACGGCTGGATGCCTTCTGTGGGTTCGTCGAGCAACAGCACCTTGGGTTCGGTGACCAGGGCGCGGGCGATCGCCAGCTGCTGCTGCTGACCGCCCGAGAGGTTGCCGCCCTTGCGCCGGCGCATGTCCCAGAGCACCGGGAACAGCGCGTAGATGTCGTCGGGGATCTGCCGGGTCTTCGAGTTCTCCAGCCCGGTCTCGATGTTCTCCTCCACGGTCAGGGTCGGAAAGATCATGCGGCCCTGGGGCACATAGGCGATGCCCTTGGCCACGCGGCGGAAGCTCTCGTCGTGCGAGACATCCTGCCCGGCCACGGTGACGCTGCCGCTCTTCAGCGGCATCACCCCCATCAGGCTCTTGAACAGCGTGGTCTTGCCCATGCCGTTGCGCCCCATGATGGCCACGGTTTCGTTCTGCCGGCCTTCGAATGAGATGCCGTGCAGTGCTTCGCTCTGGCCGTAGGCCACAAACAGGTCCTTGACTTGCAGCATGGGTTCTCCTTGGGTTGCCTGCACAACGGTTTTCAGTGGCCGAGGTAAACGTCAATCACCTTGGGGTCGGTCTGCACCTGCTCCATCGGCCCCTCGGCCAGGATCTTTCCCTGGTGCATGACGGTGACCTTGTGGGCGATGCGCTTGACGAACTCCATGTCGTGCTCGATGACGATCACCGCCCGGTTGCGGCAGATGCGCTGCAGCAGTTCGGCGGTCAGCTCGCGCTCGCGAGCACTCATGCCCGCGATCGGCTCGTCGAGCATCAGCAGCTCGGGCTCCTGCATCAGCAACATGCCGATCTCCAGCCACTGCTTCTGGCCGTGCGAAAGCAGGCCGGCCTCGGTGTCCAGGCGATCGAGCAGGCCGATGTCCTCGGCCACCGCACGCACGCGCGAGCGGACCTCTTCGGTGCACTGGAAGCCCAGGGCGCCGAAGACCGATCGTCCTTCGGGATAGGAGACCTCGAGGTTCTTGAACACCGACAGGTTTTCGTAGATCGACGGGGTCTGGAATTTGCGGCCGATACCGAGCCGAACCCGCTTGTGCTCGGCCAGACGGGTCAGTTCCTGATTCTTGAACTTGATGCTGCCGGCGCTGGCCCGCGTCTTGCCGCAGATCAGGTCGAGCAGGGTGGTCTTGCCAGCCCCGTTCGGACCGATGATCACGCGCAGCTCGTTGCGATCAACGTACAGGGTCAGGCTGTCGATGGCCTTGAAGCCGTCAAAGGAGACGGTCAGTTCTTCCACGGCCAGGGCGAAATCGGTGTTGCTCATGGGGTTCTCCTGAAGACTCAGACGCTCTGGCTGCTGACGCCGTCGGGCAGGGCCGCATGGGCTTGCGGCGGCAGGCCGGGCTCCGCCTCGCGCAAGGAGCGCGCCGGGGCGGAGGGCGGGGCCGGCAGTGCCGCCTCACGCAGGGCCTGGCGGCGGCTCTTCCACCAGGGCAGGATGTGCTCCTCCCAGACCCCGGCCAGCCCCATGGGGAAGGCCATGGTGACGCCGATGAACAGGGCCGCCATCAGGAACAGCCAGAGGTCGGGAAAGCTCTCGCTGAAATAGGTCTTGCCGGCGTTCACCAGCAAGGTGCCGTACACCGCACCGACCAGGCTCATGCGCCCGCCCACAGCGGCATAGATCACCATCTCGATCGAGGGCACGATGCCCACGAAGCTGGGCGACATGAAGCCCACCTGGAGCGAGAACATCGCGCCGCCGATGCCCGACAGCGCAGCGGCCAGGCAGAAGGTGAAGACCTTGAAGTTGGCCACGTCGTAGCCCGAGAAACGCACCCGGTCTTCCTTGTCACGCATCGCCAGCAGCAGCGTGCCCACCTTGCCGACCTGGATCCAGCGGCACAGCACGATGGCGGCCACCAACAGGGCCACGCAGAGGTAGTAGAGGATGTATTTGGCGCTGTCGGTGCGGGTGTCCCAGCCCCACAGCGTCTTCAGATCGGTCATGCCGTTGACGCCCCCGGTATAGCCCTGCTGACCGATGATGAGCACCGTCAGGATCAGCGCGACTGCCTGGGTGATGATCGCGAAATAGACCCCGCCGACCCGGCGCTTGAACATCGCGAAGCTGATCACCCAGGCCAGCAGCGTGGGCAGCACGATCACCGCTGCCAGCGACAGGGGCAGGCTCTTGAAAGGCAGCCAGAAGGGGGGCAGCTCGGTGATCTGATTCCAGTCCATGAAGTCCGGGATGCCCGGCGTGGACTGGATCTTGGTGCTGATCGGGTCGGACGCCTCGAGCTTGAGGAACATCGCCATCGCATAGCCACCGAGTCCGAAGAACACCCCCTGGCCCAGGCTCAGCACGCCGCCATAGCCCCAGACCATGACCAGGCCGATGGCGACAAAGGCATAGCTCAGGTACTTGCCGATGAGGTTGAGACGGAAGATGTCCAGGCACAGGGGCAGCACCACCGCCAGCAACACGGCGAGCAGCAGCAGACTGGCGAGTTGGTAGCGTGCGATCCAGGCTTTGAGGGCGTTCATGGCAGATGACTCCGGGGTTCGATGAAACAGTTGTTGCGCACTCAACGTCGTACCTTGCTGGCGAAAAGCCCCTGGGGCCGGACCATGAGGATCAGCACGATCAGGGACAGCGTGATCACCTTGGCCATCGAGCCGGCCAGGAAGAACTCGGTGATCGACTGGGTCTGGGCGATGCCGAAGGCCGAGACCACGGTGCCCAGCAGGCTGGCCGCGCCGCCGAAGGTCACCACCAGGAAGGAATCCACGATGTACAGCGAGCCCGAGGTCGGACCAGTCGAGCCGATGGTGGTGAAGGCGGCGCCGGCCACGCCGGCGATGCCGCAGCCGATGGCAAAGGTCAGGCGGTCGGTCTTCCGGGTGTCGATGCCCACGGCGTTCGCCATCACCCGGTTGCTCACGGTGGCGCGCACCCGGAGTCCCCAGCGGCTCTTCTGCAGGGCCAGCAGCACCGCGCAGGTGACCGCCAGGGTCAGGCCGAGCACGAACAGGCCATTGATCGGGATGTCCAGCCCCGGTGCCGGAGACCAGGAACCCATCAGCCACTCGGGCAGGGTCGGGCTGACCTCCTTGGGGCCGATGAAGCTGCGAAAACACTGCTGCATGGCCAGGCTGATGCCCCAGGTGGCGAGCAGGGTGTCCAGCGGGCGGCGGTACAGGTGACGGATCAGCGCCCACTCGACCAGCCAGCCCGCCGCAAAGGCGAAGCCGAAGGCCGCTGCGATGGCCAGCGGAAAGTAGCAGGGCAGCCATTGCGGTGCATGGTTGGCCGCCAGCGTCGAGCCCAGGTAGATGGTGTAGGCGCCGATCGTCATGAACTCGCCGTGGGCCATGTTGATCACGCCCATCTGGCCGAAGATGATCGCCAGCCCCAGGCCCATCAGCAACAACACCGCAAACAGGCTCAGGCCCGCAAAGCCCTGCATCAGGCCGATGTTCAACAGGTCAGAAAAACTCATGGCATGAACTCCGAAGGAGAGGTTGGGGCTTTGAAAAATCACGCATGGGGCGCAGCGCTCACCCCCCGAGGCCGGGGCCCCAGTGAGCCACGCGAAGCCCGTTGTGGGATGCGGCGGACCGGCTTTGCCGGTCGACACGCATCGCCCTCCGGGGTGCAGGCCGGCTACACGCAGTGAGCCGGCAACAGGGGGGTCATTGATACCCTTTGGGGAAGGGGTCGGGCTTGATCAGGTCGGGCGATTCCGAGACCACCTTGAAGCTGCCGTCGGGCTGCCCCTGGGCGATGCGGGAACGGCTCCACAGATGGTGGTTGGCATCGAGCTTGACGTAGCCTTCCGGGGCGGTCTTGAGCTCCAGCCCCGGCGAGGCGGCCACCACCTTGTCGACATCGAAGCTCTTGGCCTTCTCGACCGCCTCCTTCCACAGCCAGGGGCCGAGGTAGCCCGCCTGGGTCACATCGCCGATCACCGCGCTGGCACCGTACTTGGCCTTGAAGGCCGCGACGAACTTCTTGTTGTTGTCGTTGTCCAGGGTCTGGAAATACTTCATCGACGAATAGAAGCCGGCGAAGTTCTCGCCGCCCACCCCGGTCATCTCGTCCTCGGTGACGGCCAGGGTCACCAGCAGCTGCTTGTCGCCGGTGATGCCTGCGGCCTTGAGGGCCTTGTAGAAGGCCACGTTCGAGCCCCCCACCACGGCGGCAAAGATGCAGTCGGGCTTCTGCAGCTTGATCTTGTTCATCAGCGAGCCGAAGTTGGTGCTGCCCAGCGGGTAGTACTCCTCGCCGACCACCTTGCCGTGCTGGAAGTTCTCGATGTGCTTGCGCGCGATCTTCATCGAGGTGCGCGGCCAGATGTAGTCCGAGCCGATCAGGAAGAAGGTCTTGGCGCCCTTTTCCTTCTTGGCCCAATCGAGGCTGTAGAGGATCTGCTGGGTCGCCTCCTGCCCGGTGTAGAACACATTCTTGGACTGCTCCAGCCCCTCGTAGAAGGTGGGGTAGTAGAGCAGGCCGTTCTCCTTCTCGAACACCGGCAGCACTGCCTTGCGCGAAGCCGAAGTCCAGCAGCCGAAGACGGCGGCGCAATGGTCGTTGATGAGCAGCTTCTTGGCCTTCTCGGCAAAGGTCGGCCAGTCCGAGGCACCGTCTTCCTTGATCACCTTGATCTTGCGGCCCAGGATGCCGCCCATGGCGTTGATCTGGTCGATGGCGAGCTGTTCAGCCTGGATCGCACCGGTCTCGGAAATCGCCATCGTGCCGGTGGACGAGTGCAGTTGGCCCACCGTGACCTCGGTGTCGGTGACCGCCAGCCCGGTGGTGTTGACCTGCGAACTCGGTTGCGCCCGCGACCACATCGGCAGGCTGGCCGCCGAGGCGGTGGCCAGGGCCTGCAACAGCCGGCGACGGCCCAGATCGGCCTTGGTGGATTGCGGATCTCCGGCGTCGAATACATGCTTCATGGGGGACTCCTTGCAACATCGGTTGGAACATGACGGGCGGATATCGCCGCGTTGGATGTAGGTTAGGGAGAACCCGCAAATCGGCCCATACGTCAATTAACGTAGTTGTCCAGCGGCAGCGCCTTCGGGGGCGCCGGCTCCAGCAGGGCCTGGACCTGCACCACGACGGGGCGAGAACAGTTCTTGCTTGGTTCAGGGCCATGGCCTCCGCCCCTCGCCCCACCCCGACCCTGGCGCCGCAGACGATCTTCCGTTTCCGGCGCGACTACAACTCCTGGGTGGCCGACGAGACCATGGAGGACTACGCGCTGCGCTACACCCCCAAGAGCTTTCGCCGCTGGAGCGAGCTGCGGGTGGCGAACACCGCCTTCGGCTCGCTGTCGTTCCTGGCGCTGGAGGCCATCGGCGGCGCGGTCGCGCTGAACTACGGCTTCTCCAACGCGCTGTGGGCCATCCTCTGGGTGGGCCTGCTGATCTTCCTGACCGGCCTGCCGATCGCCTACTACGCGGCGCGCTACGGGCTGGACATGGATCTGCTCACGCGGGGCGCGGGCTTCGGCTACCTGGGCTCGACCCTCACGTCGTTGATCTACGCGGTCTTCACCTTCGTCTTCTTCGCGCTGGAAGCCGCGATCATGGCGCTGGCCCTGCAGATGGTGGTGGACTGGCCACTGAACTGGTGCTATTTGCTGTCATCGCTGGTGGTGCTGCCGCTGGCGATGCGGGGGATCACTCTGATCTCCAGGTTGCAGGCCTGGACCCAGCCGGTCTGGCTGTTCCTGCTGCTGCTGCCCTTTGTCTGGATCGCCCTGAGCAAACCCGCGCTGTACCGGGAGTTCAGCGGACTGTCGGGCCTGCGCAGCGGCAGCAGCCAGTTCGATCCCCTGATGTTCGGTGCCGCCTCGGCGGTGATCTTCTCGCTGGTGGTGCAGATAGGCGAGCAGGTCGACTTTCTGCGCTTCCTGCCCGAACGCACCGCCCACAACCGGGTGCGCTGGTGGGGCGCGGTACTGATCGCCGGCCCGGGCTGGGTCTTGATGGGCATGCTGAAGATGGCCGGCGGCGCCTTTCTGGCCTTTGCCGCCTTGCAGTTCGAAGTGGGTGCGCAGCGCGCCACCGAACCGACGCAGATGTTCCTGGCCGGCTTCACCCAGGTGCTGGGGCGGCCTGGGCTGGCCGCCCTGTTCACGGTGGTCTTCGTGGTGGTGTCGCAGGTGAAGATCAACCTCACGAATGCCTATGCGGGCTCGCTGGCCTGGTCCAACTTCTTCGCTCGCGTCACGCGCAGCCACCCGGGTCGCGTGGTCTGGCTGGTCTTCAATGTGCTCATCGCCACCTTGCTGATGACGCTGGGCGTGTTCGGCGCCCTCGAGAAGGTGCTGGCGCTGTACAGCAATGTCGCCATCGCCTGGGTCGGCGC
>JAFAMV010000012.1 GCA_019233055.1 Curvibacter sp. | reverse complement strand
CCAGCCACCGCTGACGCAGTATTCCTCGACGTCGAATCGTTCCTGGCCCTTGAAGCGGATGCCGATGTCGTGTTCGAAGACGGCGGCCACATGGTGGGGGCTGCGGGGGTCGATGCTCAGGTGATCGGGCAGGGGCGGGCGGGCGGTGGCGTCGGTCATGGGGGCTCCACAGGGATTCGGGCAGCAAAGTCCGGAATTCTCGCGGATTTGTGCGTCGGTACGGCCCAGCGGAGGCGGTTTTTTGCGGGGCAGGTCCGGCGCTCATGAAGCCCTTGGTCCTGCCGATATGGAGCAGACTGCTGCCATGCCCACACGTTCGATGCGCCCCAACGTTTCCGGTGCCCTGAGCCGCCGGGCCTGCCTGTGCCTTCTGGGCGCCGGCGCGGCGGTCCCGGCCTGGCCCCAGCCGGCTGCGTCGGCACCCCCTTGCCTGTGGCCCAGCCCGACCCAGTGGCAGCGCCTGCGCGAGCGGGTGGCCCATGAGCCGGCGGTCGAAGCGGTGGTGAAGACCTTGTACGACCAGGTGGCGCAGGACTGGGAGCGCGCCCCCCAGCCCGTGGCCAGCCTGGACATGGGCCTGCGCTGGCAGGGCGACGATCCGCCAGCCTACTTTGCGCCCGGGCTGCGCGATCTGGACCGCCTCCAGTCCCTGGCGGTGCTGCATCATCTGTCGGGCCAGGCACCCTATCGGGACAAGGCGCTGGTGATCCTGCGGGCCTGGGCCTCGGTGAACCGCCCTTCGGGCCGGCCGTTGGACGAGACCTGCCTGGAGCCGGCGATCTACGCCTACCGGCTGCTGCGGCCTCAATGCCCGGCGGCCGACCAGCGTGCGGTGGACGGCTGGCTGCGCGCCGTGGCCCGGGCCCAGCTCGATTCGCGTGATCTGAGCCAGGCCACGGCCTGGAACCGGGTGAACAGCCATCGGCTGAAGACCGTCGGCCTGATCGGCTATGCGCTGGGGGACGCGACCCTGGCGGGCGGGGCCCGCAGCGGCCTGCAGCAGCAGCTGATGGACGACCTGCAGTCGGACGGCCAGACCCTGGGCCATCGGCAGGGCCTGGCGCTGGAGGACCAGGCCGACGACCTGCGTGCGCTGCTGACGCTGTCCCTGGCCCTGCGCGAAGAGGCCGTCGATCTCTACCACTGGGTGACGCCCACCGGGGCCTCGATGGCGGGCAGCGTGGCCTGGCTGATGGCGCAGCCCGGATGGGGGGGCTCGACGCGGCGTCGCCTCGTGCAGCCGACGCTGGATCTGGCCCTGGCCTGGGAGCCGGCGCTGGCGCCGCGCATCGAGGCCCGCATGCCGGGTGGGGCGAGCCTGCGCCGTCTGCTCAGCGGCGGCCTCTGAACCCATGGGGCGCCTGTCTGCCGGGGCGACGGCCCGCGCGGGAGCGCCGATTTCAACCCCTTCCCTGAAGATTTTTGTTTCATTTTCAGGAATGGTTATTTGTCGAAATGGCGGTTTTATTGTTCCGAATGGAGGAATAAAGTCCATCCCATCGATGAGCCGCCAACACTGGAGTCGACTCACCGAACTGGTGGCAGGCACCTGCCGTGCCCCGCCGGCCCGTGAATCCAGGTCGAAAGGAAATCCTCATGAACCGCACCCTTCTTGCCGCCACCGTGCTGGCCGCCACCACCCTGATGAGCGCCCCGAGCTTCGCTGCCGGTGAAGCCGACACCTACTACAACCAGTTCCCTTCGGTGGTCTCGCAACGCAGCCGCGCCGAAGTCATCAACGAGGCCTCCGAGGCATCGCGCCATGTCGCCGATGTGGACATCAAGTCCCAGGTGCAGCCGCAGGTGAAGTCGGTGCTGACCCGCGCCGAGGTCCGCCAGGCCGCCGCCAGCGCCAACCGCGCCGGCCTGATCCCGCACGGCGACGTGCAGTTCTGAGCCCCCGTGAGCGCACGGCCCCTCGCGGCCGTGACATGAAAAAGCCCCGCCCGGCATGGCCCGGCGGGGCTTTTTCACAGGTGGTGCCCAAGGTTCAGAGGCTGAAGATCTTGCCCGGGTTGAGGATGTTCTTCGGGTCCAGTGCACGCTTCAGGGTGCGCATCATTTCGACCGCGCCAGCCCCGGTCTCGTCGAGCAGGAAGCCCATCTTGTGCAGGCCCACGCCGTGTTCGCCGGTGCAGGTGCCGCCGAGCTGCAGGGCGCGGGTCACGAGCTTGTGGTTGAGTTCCTCGGCCTTGGCGCGCTCCTCGGCACTGTCGGGATCGATCAGGTAGCCGAAGTGGAAGTTGCCGTCGCCCACATGGCCGACCAGGAAGTAGGGCAGGCCGCTGGCGTCGGTCTCGGTGACCGAGTCGAGCAGGCAGTCGGCCAGGCGGCTGATGGGCACGCAGGTGTCGGTGGAAATGGCCTTGCAGCCCGGGCGCGACTGCACTGCGGCGAAGTAGGCGTTGTGGCGGGCGGTCCAGAGCCGGGTGCGCTCTTCGGGGGTGCTGGCCCATTCGAAGGCCTGACCGCCGTACTCGCTGGCGATCTCCTGGACCGTCTCGGCCTGTTCCTTGACGCTGCCGGGTGAGCCATGGAATTCCATCAGCAGCAGGGGCTCTTCGCGCAGGCCCAGCTTGGAGTACTGGTTCACCATGCGCACGGTGTGGTGGTCGATCAGTTCGACGCGGGCGATCGGCACCCCGAGCTGGATGGTCTGGATGGTGGTGCGCACCGCCGCCTCGATGCTCGGGAAGGAGCAGATCGCCGCCGACACCGCCTCGGGCAGCGGGTACAGGCGCAGGGTGATCTCGGTGATCACGCCCAGCGTGCCCTCGCTGCCCACCAGCAGCCGGGTCAGGTCGTAGCCGGCGCTGCTCTTCTTGGCCCGGGTGCCGGTGCGGATCACCTCGCCGGCGGCGGTCACCACTTCGAGCGCCAGCACGTTCTCGCGCATGGTGCCGTAGCGGACCGCATTGGTGCCGCTGGCGCGGGTGGCGGTCATGCCGCCGATGGAGGCGTCGGCGCCCGGGTCGATGGGGAAGAACAGGCCGGTGGCCTTGATCTGTTCGTTGAGCTGCTTGCGGGTGATGCCGGGCTGCACGGTCACCGTCAGGTCTTCGGCGTTGATGCTCAGCACCTGGTTCATGCGGCTGACGTCGAGGCTGATGCCGCCCTGCACGGCCAGCAGATGGCCCTCCAGAGAGGAGCCGGCGCCGAAGGGGATCACCGGCACTTCGTAGAGCGCGGCCAGCTTGACCACATCGGCCACGTCGGCCGTGCTCTCGGCAAACACCACGGCCGAGGGCGGCGGGACCTGGAAGGAGGACTCATCGCGACCATGCTGCTCGCGCACCGCCTGGGCGGCCGAATAGCGGCTCTCGAACCGGTTCTGCAGCGCGTCCAGCAAGGCCTGGGGGACTTCGCGGGGTTTGACTTCGGGCAGCAGGTGCAGCGGGGTGGCGGGTGCGTTCATGGGGTCTGTCTCCGGTTCGGGCCTGAGCGCCTGAATGAACAGGCTCTGAACTCCGCATTCTAGGAGCGGGGCCGGATTTCTGCAGGTGCCCGACAATGGCCGCTCATCGACTTACATGAGGAGTACGCATGGCCAACCGGCTCAGCGAGATCGTGACCCGCACCGGCGACGACGGCAGCACCGGCCTGGGCGACAACACCCGGGTGCCCAAGAACAGCCTGCGCGTGCAGGCCATGGGCGATGTGGACGAACTCAACTCGCACATCGGCCTGCTGCTGTGCGAGGACCTGCCCGCACCGGTGCGCGAGCTGCTGACCGATGTGCAGCACCAGCTCTTCAACCTCGGCGGCGAGCTGTCGATCCCGGGCTACGAGCTGCTCAAGCCGACGGCCCTGCTGCAGCTCGACCAGGCGCTGGCCGGGCACAACGCGCAGCTGCCGAGGCTGCAGGAGTTCATCCTGCCGGCCGGCCGGCGCGCAGCGGCCCAGGCCCATGTCTGCCGCACCGTGGCGCGCCGCGCCGAACGCGCGGTGGTGGCGCTGGGCCTGGCCGAGGCGATCCAGGACGCGCCGCGCCAGTACCTGAACCGGCTCTCCGACCTGCTCTTCGTGCTGGCCCGGGTGCTCAACCGCGTCGACGGCGGCGACGACGTCTACTGGAAGAGCGAACGCCTGGCCCGCCAGGCCGCCGACTGAGCGCGGCGCGGCGGCCATGCGACTGCGCCACATCGAGGTCTTCAACGCCATCATGCTCACCGGCAGCGTGAGCGCGGCGGCGCGGCTGATCAACATCACCCAGCCGGCGGTGAGCCGGACCCTGCAGCATGCCGAGATCCAGCTCGGCTTCGCCCTGTTCCAGCGCGCCAAGGGCCGGCTCACGCCGACCACCGAGGCCCTGACCCTGTTCCCGCACATCGAGCGCCTGTTCGCCCAGCTCGACGAGGTGCAGCGCCTGGCCACCAGCCTGCGCGGCGGCCATGTCGGCGGCGAGCTGCGCATCCTCAGCGTGCTGGCGCTGAGCTACGAGGTGCTGCCGCGCGCCCTGGCGCGCTTCAAGAAGAAGCACCCGGACATCGTGATCAGCGTCGAATCGTTGCATTCGCCGCAGATCGTCTCGGCCCTGATGCTGCAGGAGGCCGATGTGGGCTTCGTGTTCAGCTCGCTGGCCCACCCGGCGCTGGCCCAGGAGCCTCTGGCCGACAGCGCCATGGTCTGCGTGGTGCCCAAGGGGCTGCTGCCGGTGCGGCGCCTGCGCCAGGGCTGGCTGACGCTGGCCGACCTGACCGAGGTGCCGGTGATCAACCTCGACGCCCGCGACCCGGTGGGCACGCGCCTGAACCAGGCCTGCCGCGAGGCCGGGGTGGGGCTGAGTTCCTATGTCACGGTGCAGACCTACCATGCGGCCCTGGCCATGGCGCACCATGGTCTGGGTGTGGCCCTGGTGGATGGCTGCACCGCGGTCTCGGCCGACCGCAGCAAGGTCGAGGTGCTGGCGCTGCAGCCGCAGATCACGGTGCCGGTGACCGCGCTGCGCCTGGCCGACCGGCCCGGCTCGGTGCTGGTGCGCGCCATCACGCGCGAGATCCAGTCGGCGATCGCCGAGATCGACCTGGCCCGCTCAGGCGCCCAGGGCTGAGGCCAGCTCGGCCGCGCTGCCGAAGGCCAGGGTGAAGCCCAGGGCGCCGTGGCCGGTGTTGAACCACAGGTTCTGCGGCCCGCCGCGCAGGCGGCCGGTGATCGGCAGGCCGGTCGGCGTCGCCGGGCGCAGCCCGCTCCAGGGGCGCAGTTCGGCGAAATCGCTGCACTGCGGAAACACCTCGGCCGCCGAGCGCCGCAGGCTGGCGATGCGGTCGGCCGGGATCCCCCGGTCGTAGCCCAGCAGTTCGACCATGCCGGCCACGCGCAGGCGCGAGCCCAGGCGCGCGAACACCACCTTGCGGGCGCTGTCGGTGACGCTGACCTTCGGCGCCAGCCCGGGCCCGCTGCGGGCGTCCAGCGTCAGGCTGTAGCCCTTGAGCGGGTAGACCGGCAGGCGCAGACCCAGCGGCGCGGCCAGGCGCACGCTGTCGGCCCCCAGGGACAGCACCACCTGGTCGGCCCGCACCGGGCCGGCCGAGGTCTGCACCGCGCTCACGCGGCCGCCTTCGGCCTGCAGGGCCAGCACCCGGGTGCCCAGGCGCAGCTCGGCGCCGCGCAAGACCAGTGCATGGGCCAGCGCGGCGCAGACCTGCTGGCAGTCGGCGGCGTTTTCGCTCGGGGTGTGGACCGCGCCCGCCACCTGCGACTGGTAGTGCGCCAGCGCGGGTTCCAGCGCCACGCATTCGGCCGGGCTGACCAGGCGCTGCGGCTGGCCGCCCAGGCGCGCCTGCAGCCGGATCTGGCGCTCGGCCCCGTCCAGCCCCTGTTGATCGGGGTAGAGCACCAGCTTGCCGGTGCTGCTGAAGTCGCAGTCGGGGCGCAGGTCGGCGCGCATGGCCTCGAAACCCTGCCGGCTGCGCTCGGCCAGTGCCAGCAGCCGCGCGGTGCTGCGTTCGGAGACCGGGCGCCGGCAGGCCGCGAGGAAGGCCAGGCCCCAGGCCCACTGGCGCGGATCGGCGCGCAGGCGGAACTTCAACGGGGAATCCGCAGCCAGCAGCAGCTTGGGCAGTTGCCCCCAGATCGCCGGGTCGGCCAGCGGCTGGACGTAGGAATAGCTGAGCTGGGCGCCATTGCCGCCGCTGGCCCCGTCGGCGGGGACCTCGGCCTGGTCGATGACGGTGATCTGGTGGCCTTGCGCCTGCAGGGTGTAGGCGGCGGCCAGCCCTGCAATGCCGGCCCCGAGCACGCAGATGTGCATGGCGGACTCCTGGGAAAGCCCTGAATGTAGGGCCGCTTCCCTGGCCTGGACCATGCCAATCGGCCCGAAGCCTATGCCGAGGGGTTATGTCCAGGGGCGTCCACGCCCATCATTTCCGGACCAGGTAACCAATGATGCCGCCGGCCGCCGCGGAGAGCACCGACATGGCCCACTTCTTTTCCTCGGCGGTCGCCGTGGCGGAGGACAAGGTGCTGTAGCACAGGCCGACGATCAGCACGACGAAGCCGATCGCGACCAGGAACAGCGCAACGTCCTTGAAGAGGCGGACGCGGCGCTCGCCGATGGTCTCCTCGCGTTCGACAGAGACACTGTATTGGTGGTTCGGCGGCGGGGCGTTGAGGTCGATGGTGCTCATAAACCGATGATCTCGGTTTGCAGTTTCCCACTCTTGGGTTCGACCAGTCCGAGTTTCAATCCGCGTTGCTTGCCTTCGCGAGCCGCCAGGAACAGTTGCAGCGCTTTGCGAAGAATCTCGCTCTTGTTCGTTTCGGTCTCTTCGGCGGCGCGGTCGATCTCGCGATTGAGGTCATCCGACAGGACGACATTGAAACGGATGCTCATGATCTACCCCTTCAAAGGCATGTTGGATGCGTCTTTTATACACTCATTCGACGCATTTTCAACCCTGATTACCTGCTCTGACAGTCGTCGTCTGCCTGCCATGGGGGCCTTGCGCGCGCCATGGCGTCATGGCGAGTCAGGAGGCGCCATGCCCCATAACCAAAAGACATGGAATGTCCAGAAAAGGAATCCCCCGGCAGGCGCGGTGTTTCCTACACTGGGTCACCAGGCGATGCCCTGGCGGCACCACCGACCCTCACCCCACCGAAAGGACCCCGTCCATGAGAATTCGCACCCTGCTGACGACTGCGGCGCTGGCCGCCACCGGCGCCGGCATCGCCCACGCCGAGACCACGCTCGACAAGATCGCGGCCACCGGCAAGATCACGCTGGCCTACCGGGAGTCCTCGGTGCCCTTCAGCTACCTGGACGGTCCTTCCAAGCCCATCGGCTTCGCGGTCGACATTTCCAATGCGGTGGCCGATGCGGTGCGCAAGCAGCTCAAGAAGCCGGATCTGCAGGTCGACTGGCAGCCGGTCACCTCGCAGAACCGCATGCCCCTGGTGATGAACGGCACGGTGGACCTCGAATGCGGATCCACCACCAACAACAGCGCACGCGGCAAGGAGGTGGCCTTTGCGATCAACCACTTCTACACCGGCACCCGCTTGCTGGTGAAGAAATCCTCGGGCATCCACGACTACGCCGACCTGGCCGGCAAGAACGTCGCCACCACCTCGGGCACCACCAACCTGCAGGTGCTGCGCAAGTACAGCAGCGAGAAGAACCTCAACTTCAACCTGCAGTACGGCAAGGACCATGCCGACTCCTTCCTGCTGGTGGAGTCCGACCGGGCCCTGGCCTTCGGCATGGACGACATCCTGCTCTATGGCCTCAAGGCCAACGCCAAGAACCCCGCCGACTACGAGGTGGTGGGCGAGTCGCTGCAGGTCGAGCCCTATGCCTGCATGCTGCGCAAGGACGACCCCGGCTTCAAGCAACTGGTCGACGGCGTGATCGCCGGCCTCATGAAGAGCGGCGAGTTCGAGAAGCTCTACACCAAGTGGTTCGTGCAGCCGATCCCGCCCAAGAACCTGCCCCTGGGCCTGCCCATGAGCCCGCAGCTCAAGGACAACCTCAAGGCCTTGAGCGACAAGCCGGCGACCTGAGCATGGGACAGGCCATGGACGCGGCACCGGCCCAGGTGGTCGGCATCCTCGGCGGCATGGGGCCGGCGGCGGGGGCGGATTTCGTGCGCCTCTTCGTCGAGGCCTGCGCCCGGCAGATGCACCAGCTCGGACTGGCGGTGCGCGATCAGGCCTTTCCCGAGCATTGGCTGGCCCAGGTGCCGGTGCCCGATCGCACCGGGGCCCTGTTGTCCGAGGAAAGCGGTGCCCACCAGCCGCTCGAGCCCATGCTGCAGGCCCTGGGGCGGCTGGCCGCGCTGGGCGCGCGCAGCGTGGCCATCGCCTGCAACACCGCGCATGCCTGGCATGGGCGGCTGCAGGAGCGCTTTCCCCATGTGCAGGTCCTGCATGTGGCGCGCGAGCTGGCGCTGCAGCTGCAGGCCGACCAGTGCCGCGAGGTGATCCTGCTGGCCACCGAGGGCACCTACCGCAGCGGCCTGTACGACGCCACGCTGGCACAGGCCGGCATCGCGGTGCAGACGCCCGACGCCTGGGGGCGCGAGCGCCTCATGGAGGGCATCTACCAGGGGGTCAAGCGCGGCGACCTGGCGCTGGCGCAGCGCTGTTTCGGCGAGGTCTCGGCCCGCATGCAGGCCCGCCACGGACCGCTGCCCCTGGTCATGGCCTGCACCGAGATCCCGCTGGCGCTGCCCGGCGCGCGCGAGGTGCAGGGGCAGACGCTGATCGATCCGGCCCGGGTGCTGGCCCAGGCCCTGGCGCGCCAGGCCTATCGGCAGGTCTGAGGCCGGGGCTGACGGCGGACCGGGCGACGGGATCAGAGTTCGTCGGCGGGCAGTGGCTTGTCCTCGGCCAGGGCCTTGTCGACCACGGCGCGGTTCAGCGTCGGCGCGAACGACTCGATGAAGGCATAGACATAGCCACGCAGATAGCTGCCGCGCCGCACCGCGAGCCGGGTCAGGTTGATGCCGAACAGGTGGCCGGCGTCGATGGCGCGCAGGTTGGTGTCGCGCTCGGCCTCGTAGGCGATCGACGCCACGATGCCCACGCCCATGCCCAGCTCGACATAGGTCTTGATGACGTCGGCGTCCATCGCGCTGAGCACGATGTTGGGTGTCAACTGGCGCTGTTCGAAGGCCTCGTCGATGTGGGTGCGGCCGGTGAAGCCGTTGTCGTAGGTGACCAGAGGCCATTCGGCCAGGCGCTCAAGGGTCAGCGGCCCGTCCAGCAGCGGGTGGTCGGGGCGGACCACCACCGAATGGGTCCAGCGGTAGCAGGGCAGGGCCACCAGGGCCTCGTACTGGGCCAGCGCCTCGGTGGCGATGCCCACATCGGCCTCGCCCGACAGCAGCATCTCGGCCACCTGACGCGGCGAGCCCTGGTGCAGATTGAGCTTGACGTTGGGGAAATGCTCGCGGAACTCCTGCACCGCAGCCGGCAGCGCATACCGCGCCTGCGAATGGGTGGCGGCGATCGACAGCGTGCCGATCTGCTGGGCCACGAATTCCTGGCCGGCCCGGCGCAGGTTGCTGCTGTCGAGCAGCATGCGCTCGATGATGGGCAGCACATGCCCGCCGGGCTCGGTCAGGCCCGTCAGGCGCTTGCCCACGCGCACGAACAGCTCGATGCCGAGCTCATCCTCCAGCTCCCGGATCTGCCGGCTCACGCCGGGTTGCGAGGTGTGCAGCGCATGGGCCACCTCGGTGAGGTTGAAGCCGCAACGCACGGTTTCGCGCACGGAGCGCAATTGCTGGAAGTTCATGGTCGATCGGCTCGGGGGTTGACTGGCAAGGGAGCCGATTTTTGACAAACTTGTTTATTTTTAAAACAAATAAATAGTCAATTCAAAATTACTTATGTGTCTATTCGATCGAAGACCCGCCGATCAACGGGGTTGCAGCACGGCCATGGTGATGCGCGAGACGCAGGTCAGCTCGCCGGCCTCGTTGCTCAGGTCGATCTGCCAGACCTGGGTGCTGCGGCCCACGTGCACCGGCCGCGTCACCCCGTAGACCCAGCCGCTGGTGGCGCCGCGCAGGTGGTTGGCATTGATGTCCAGGCCCACGGTGCGGCAGCCCGGGGTGGCGGCATAGGCGGCGCCGCAGGAGCCCAGGGTCTCGGCCAGCACCACCGACACGCCGCCATGCAGCAGGCCATAGGGCTGGCGGGTGCGCTCGTCCACCGGCACACGGGCGCGGATGAAGTCAGGACCCACTTCAAGGAATTCGATGCCCAGGCGTTCGACCGCCGTGCCGTGGTGGATGTCGGTGAGGGTCTGGACGGAGATCGGGGTTTGCCAAAGGAGGTTGGAGGTCATGGATGCAGGGCGCAGGGCGCGCAGGAATGGAGACAGACCCAGACCATGCACCGGTCGGTGCTGTGATGTTTGTCTCTTTCGTGACCTTCTGGGTTTCCGGGTCTCAGGAATTTCCCGAGGTTTTGATGCCACCACCGTGACAAATCGATGTCTCTCCTGAGAAACTGAAAGTTTTGCAAGTCGAACGGGAGCCATTCAATGCAACGTCGTGATTTCATGTCCCTGGCCCCAGGCTTGGCCGCTCTGGCGGGGGCACCGGCCCTGGTCGGTCTGGCCCGGGCCGACGAGGGCTTGACCGCGCGCAGCCTCACCATCGGCTCCTCGGCGGCGCTCAGCGGCCCGCTGGCTTCGCTGGGGCTGGATCTGAAGCAGGGGGTGGATGCCGCCATCGCCCAGCTCAATGCCCGGGGCGGGGTGCAGGGGCGCACGCTGCAATTGCAGATGGTCGATGACGGGTATGTGCCGGCCCGTTCGGTCGAGAACGTGCGCAAGATGGTGGGCGACGGCAGTGTCTTCGCGCTGCTGTCGTGCGTCGGCACCCCCAACAACACCGCCATCCTGCCCCTGATCGAAGAGGCCAACCTGCCCTACATCGCGCCCCTGACCGGCGCGACCTCGCTGCGCCGCGCCAACAGCCGCAATGTGTTCCATGTGCGCGCCAGTTACACCGACGAGACCCAGCGCCTGATCCAGCGGCTCAACGGCATGGGCATCGGCGGCCTGACGGTGGTCTACATGGACAACGCCTTCGGCCGCGAGGTGCTGGCCGATGCGAAGAAGACCATGCAAGGACTGGGCATGCAGCCCGGTGCCGAGGTGGCACTGGACACCGAGGGCAAGAACCTGGCCCAGGTGGTTTCCCAGGTGCTGGCCTCGCGGCCCTCGGCGGTGTTCCTGGCGACGGCCGGCTCGGTCAGCGCGGCGGCTGTGCAGGCCCTGCGCAAGCCCTCGCCGTCCTTGCCGATCGCAGCCCTGAGCGTGGCGCTGGGCAGCGATGCGCTCAAGTCGCTCGGCGCGGTGGGCAACGGGGTCGCCCTGACCATGGTGTTCCCCGACCCCAACCATGCCAAGACACCGCTGGTGCGCGACTACCAGACAGCCATGCGGGGCATCGGCCTGACGGAGTTCTCGGCGGGCAGCTTCGAGGGCTACATCAACACCCGGGTGCTGGCCGAGGGGCTGGAGCGCGCCGGCAAGGACCCGAGCCGGGCCAAGCTGCGCCAGGCCATGGCGACCTTGCGGGGCTTCGATCTCGGCGGCTTCACGGTCGACTACCCGCCGACCACGCCCTATGTGGGCTCGCGCTTCGTCGACTTGGGCATCCTCGGCGCCTCGGGACGCTTCATCGGCTGAGCGCCCCGGACCGGCTCAGAGCGGGCGTCGACGTGCCCAGCGCACCACGGTCACGCCGGCGCGGGCCTGGCGCACCGAGGGCATGACCAGCACGCAGTCGTCGTAGGGCGTGGTCACGGCCTCGCCTGCGTTCCAGCCGATCACCGTGCCGGCCTTGGGAATCAACTCCAGGCCCTGGAAGGCTTCGGTGAAGCGGAAGTCGGTGCTGCGCGCCACCACCGGACCGGTGACTTCGAGCGCCCATTGCTGGGGTGCGTCGGGCAGGCGCCAGCCGGGCAGGGTCTGCTCGAGCCGGGCGGCATCGAGCAGGCCGGCCTCCTGCAGCATGCGCAGGCACAGATCCTGGGCCACGGCCCGGCTCGACAGGGCGCCATGGAAGCCGCATTCGACCAGCAGCGAGCGGCTGCCCTCGTCGTCCATCTGGCCGAAACGGCCGAAGTCGCGCATGCGCACCCCATCCTGGTGACCGGCATCGATGACGATGTGTGCCGGGTTGCGCAGGGCGCGGGCCAGTTCGAGGTTGCGCGGCTGCATGCCGCTGAGCAGCAGCGGCGGGCTGGCCTCGTGCATCGAGTGCAGGTCGAGCAGCCAGTCGGCCTGCTCGACGAAAGGCCGCAGCACGGCCGCACGGCGCCGCTCCTGCGAGCCGCCGGCGGCCAGGCGTTCGGGCAGCCATTGGCGGTTCAGGTCCTCGTCGACGAAGCGCGAGGCGTCGTGTTGCGCCGGGTCGAAGCGGTCGAAGGCGGCCAGATTGCACAAGGCCAGGGTCAGCTGGCCGCGCTGCGGCCGCAGGCCGGCCTCGAGCAGGCCTTGGAGGGCCCAGGCGCCGCACAGCTCGTTGCCATGGACCAGTGCGCTGATCATCAGATGGCGGCCGGGCTCGGCCGCGCTGAATTGCCAGACCCCTTCGACGCCGGTGTTGCCGGCGCGCCAGGGGCCGAGTTCGGGGCAGGGAAGTTCGAAGGCCGCTGGGCCAGCCGGGGCGGTGGATGGGGTCGTCACGGGGCTCACTCCTCGATCTTGGCGAAGTCGACGATCTTCTTGTACTTGGCCGTCTCATCGGCCAGGAAGCGCGGCAGGTCGACCGGGGCCGCCGGCACGGCCGAGCCGGTCTCTTCGAGCTTCCTGCGCAGCTCGGGCGATTGCAGGGACTCTGCCAGCGCCTTCTTCAGGCGGGCGCTCACCGCCTCGGGCAGGTGGGCCGGTCCCATCAGGGCGAACCAGCTGGCCATGTCGAGATTCTTCAGGGCCGGCGTCTCGGCCAGGGCCGGGATGTCGGGGGTGGCGCCCGAGCGCTTGCGCTCGGTGGTGCCCAGGGCCACCACCCGGCCGCTGCGGATCAGCGGCAGCCCGCTGGACAGCACGAAGATGCCGTAATCCACATTGCCGCCGAGCAGGTCGGTGGTCAGCGGCGCCACGCCCTTGTAGGGGATGTGGACCATGAACAGCCCGCCCTGGTCCTTGATCATCTCGCCCGACAGGTGCAGGGCGGTGCCCACGCCGGAGCTGCCATAGGTGAACTTGCCGGGGTTGGCCTTCACCTGTTTCATGAAGTCGGCCATGGTCTTGACGCCGCTGCGCGGAGCGGTCACCAGGACCATGGGCTGCGAGGCGATCAGGCCGATCGGGCTGAAGTCGCGCGTTTCGTACTTGACCGTGGCCGGGGCCACCAGGCGTTTGATCGCCAGTTCGTTGTTGGCGCCCACGAGCAGGGTGTAGCCGTCAGGGCTGGCATTGGCCACACGCTGTGCCCCGATGGCCCCGCCGGCGCCGCCGACGTTGTCGATCACCACCGGGGTGCTGAGCCGGCGCGACAGTTCCTGGCCCAGGGTGCGGGCGATCAGGTCGGTGCTGCCGCCGGGCGGGTAGCCCACCACCAGGGTGATGGGCCGGTTGGGGTAGGACTCGGATTCGGCCTGGGCCGGTGCCTGCAGGCCAAATGCCAGGCCGGCCAACAGGGCGGCCAGGCAGCGGCGGCCCGGGAGATGCTTGGAATTCATGGACAGTCCTTGCTCGAAGGGAAGGGGATGGAGGCGGCGATGCAGCGGATTGTCCGCCCTGTGGTCGTCGGATCCGTGCCGAATCAGCACCAGATGGTGCCGATTCGATGCATCACAGCGCGTCGGCGGTGGCCTGCCAGAGCTGCTCGGCCAAGGGGGGCAGGCGGCGCTTGGGGCGGTACAGCCGCACTTCGAACTGCACGGCCAGGCGCGGGTCTCCCACGGTGCAGAGCTGTCCGCTGCGGCAGCTGCCGGCCGCCAGCGACCAGGGCAGCCAGGCCACGCCCAGGCCCTTGAGCGCGTATTCGAGCAGGGCGTCGGCCGAGTCGCATTCGATGCGGCGGACCAGTTCCGGCGCCTGCGGGTGGTGGCTCAGGTGGTCCTGCACCAGGCGGCCCAGGGCCAGGGTGTCGGCGTAGGCCAGGAAGGGCCAGGCCTGCCCCGGGGCGAGGGCCGGTGCGGGGCGACCCAGGGCGTCGCTGCGGCATACCGGCACCAGCCGGTCGCGCATCAGGGTGAGGTGGCTGTACTGGCGGGCATGGATGTTCAGCGCCAGCACCGGGTGGTGGTAGGTGAGCATGAAATCGGCCTCGCCGCGTTCGAGCATGCGGGCGGTGTCGGCCAGGGCCCGGGTGCGCACGCAGACCTCGGCCTCGGCGAGCAGGCCCTGGTGCTGCAGCAACCAGTCGGCCACCAGGGTGCGAGCGAGCGTCCGGCCGGTGGCGAGGGTGATGCGGCGCTGCTGGCGGCCGGCCGCACCCTGCAGCGCCTCATGGGCCCGTGCCAGGCCCTGCAGGGTGCTGCGGGCGTCTTCCAGCAGGCTCTGGCCGGCCGGGGTCAGGACCAGCGGGCCGGGGCCGCGCCCGATCAGCGCGGTGCCGGCCCATTCCTCCAGCGCGCGGATGCGCCGCCCGAAGGCCGGATGGGTGACATGGCGCAGCTCGGCCGCACGGGTGAAGCTGCCGGTCTGGGCCAGCAGCACGAAGTCTTCCAGCCACTTGATCTGCATGGCTGGCGAGGGGGGCTCAGGGCCGGGCGGCCTGCAGCAGGTCGCGGGTGCGCAGCGCCTCGCGGCGGGCGGCGTCGGCGAAGTCCTCGCCCGAGGAGGCGTAGAGGATGGCCCGCGACGAACTCACGATGATCGGTGAGCCCGGGCGCCAGCCCGCCCGCACCGTGGCCTCGGCGTCGCCGCCCTGGGCACCGACGCCGGGGATCAGCAGCGGCACCGTGGGCGCCAGCGCGCGCACCCGTTCGATCTCGGCCGGGTAGGTGGCACCCACCACCAGGCCCAGCTGGCCGTTCTGGTTCCAGGGCCCCTGGGCCAGCCGGGCGATGTGCTCGTACAGGCGGGGCTGGCCTTCTTCGGAGGCCAGGCGCTGGTTCTGCAGGTCGTCGCCACCCGGGTTGGAGGTGCGGCACAGCAGGATGGCGCCCTTGCCCGGGTAGCGGAGGTAGGGCTGGACCGAATCGAACCCCATGAAGGGCGACAGGGTGACCGCGTCGGCGCCATAGCGCTCGAAGGCTTCCTTGGCGTACTGCTCGGCGGTGGAGCCGATGTCGCCGCGCTTGGCGTCGAGGATCACCGGCACCTGCGGGGCCACGCGGCGGATGTGCGCGATCAGGCGCTCCAGCTGGTCTTCGGCGCGGTGGGCGGCGAAGTAGGCGATCTGGGGTTTGTAGGCGATCACCAGATCGGCCGTGGCATCGACGATGCGGGCGCAGAACTCATGGATCTTCTGGGCGTCGCCCCGGAACGCGGCGGGGAAGCGCGCGGGTTCGGGGTCCAGGCCGACGCAGAGCATGGAGTTGTTTTGCTGCTCGGCGGTGCGGAGCTGGTCTAGGAAGGTGGTCATGGGGGGTATTTTAGGGAAGCTGGGGGTGGTGCCCTGGTCCGAGGGCGGGAGCCGGGTCTCGGCCCGCCGGCCGAGGTACTTTTCTTTGCTTCGCCAAAGAAAAGTACCCAAAAGAAAGGCGACCCGACTGTCTCGCCCTGCTGCGCAGGGTGCGCTGCGCTGCTCACCTTGAGCGGGGTCTCGCAGAAACTCGCTGCGCTCAGACATCTGCGAG
>JAFAMV010000264.1 GCA_019233055.1 Curvibacter sp. | reverse complement strand
TTGCCGTGCAAGGCGGCGAGGTGGTCGGCCAGGTCGTCGAGACCATGAGGGGCATCAACGAGGCCTCGCGCAAGATCGCCGACATCATCAGCGTCATCGACGGCATTGCCTTCCAGACCAATATCCTGGCGCTGAACGCCGCGGTGGAAGCTGCGCGCGCCGGTGAACAGGGCCGCGGCTTTGCGGTGGTGGCCAGCGAAGTGCGGTCCCTGGCTGGGCGCAGCGCCGAGGCGGCCAAGGAGATCAAGCAGCTCATCAATGCCAGCGTCGAGAAGGTCGAACTGGGCAGTTCCCTGGTCGACCAGGCCGGCACCACGATGGGCGAGGTGGTGGCCAGCATCCAGCGCGTGACCGACATCATGGGCGAGATCAGCGCCGCCAGCACCGAACAGAGCCAGGGCGTGCAGCAGGTGGGCGAGGCGGTGTCGCAGATGGATCAGGGCACCCAGCGCAATGCCGCGCTGGTCGAAGAGATGGCCGCTGCCGCCTCCAGCCTCCAGCACCAGGCCCAGGAACTGGTCCAGGTGGTGGCCGCCTTCCGCATCGTGGGCGGGGCCTCGTCGCGTACCGCGCCTGCCGCCGCACCTCACGCCAGACCCGCCGCAGCCCCGCGTCCCGCACCAGCCCTTGCCCGGACATCGGCGGCGCCCCTGATCAAGGGCAAAGCCAAGCCAGCCGCCCCTGCGAAGACGGCGGCCCTGCCGCCTGCCAAGGCCGCAGCCGGCCAGCAGCCAGCCCCCAAGCCGGCTGCACCCAAGGCGAATCAGGCGGCCGCCCACGATGAAGGTGACTGGGAAACCTTCTGAGCAACGTGTGTATTCGCCGGCGGCGGGCTGCTTGCATCCTGTCTGATGCGCATCAAGGGCCCGCCGGCCGACATGGCTAGGCTTCAGGGCGTCTGTGGTTTCGCGCTGACGGCGTCGCCGGCATCCGCTCCCTGCTGGGTGCGGACGAGCTGACGAGGCTGCCGCGCCGGTGTCGGTGTGCGCGGGCCCCAGCGTTTTCTGAAAGCCCGCGATGACCATCGATACGCCCGTCCCTTCTCTTTCCATGCCGCCCCATGAGGCCCTGTCGGTCCTGTCCGAGTCCGGAGGGCTGCGGCCCTGGCGCTTGCGCGGACGTGTGTTGCTGCCGGTGGTGCAGGGGGGCATGGGCGTCGGGGTGTCGGCGGGCGGTCTGGCCGGCACGGTGGCCGGCCTGGGCGCGCTGGGCACCATCTCGTCGGTGGACCTGCGCCGCAAGCACCCCGACCTCATGGACGCCACGGCCCATCTGCCGCACGGCCCCGAAGCCAAGGCCCGCATCAACGAGGCCAACCTGGAGGCCCTGCGCCGCGAGATCGCGCGGGCCCGGGCGATCTCGCAAGGCCGCGGCGCCGTGGCGGTCAATGTGATGAAGGCGCTCAGCGAATACGAGGCCTATGTGCGGCAGTCGCTGCAAAGCGGCGTCGATGCCCTGGTGGTGGGCGCGGGCCTGCCGCTGGACCTGCCAGAACTGGCCCGCGAGCACCCCGACACCGCCCTCATCCCGATCCTGTCGGATGCGCGTGGCGTGCAGCTGCTGGTGCGCAAATGGGAGAAGAAGGGGCGCCTGCCCGATGCCATCGTGATCGAGCACCCGCGTCTGGCCGGCGGCCACCTGGGGGCCGCGCGGGTCGATGACCTGCAGGACAGCCGCTTCGATTTCGAGGTGGTCCTGCCCCAGGTGCAGGCCTTCTTCCAGAGCGCGGGGCTGGAGCGCGAGATTCCCCTGATCGTGGCGGGCGGCATCAGCAGCCACGCCGACATCCTGAAATGGCAGGGTCTGGGCGCGGCGGCGGTGCAGCTGGGCACGGCCTTCGCCGTCACCGAAGAGTGCGACGCCGAGCTGCAGTTCAAGCAGATCCTGGCCGAGGCCAAGCCTGAGGACATGGTGGAGTTCGTCAGCGTGGCCGGCCTGCCGGCGCGCGCGGTGCGCACGCCCTGGCTCGAGAAATACCTGCGCCTGGAGCCCAGACTCAAGGCCGTGGCCCACCCCAAGAGCCAATGCACGCTGTCGTTCGACTGCCTGGCGCGCTGCGGGCTGCGCGACGGCGACGCGAACATGGGCCAGTTCTGCATCGACAAGGCACTGGGCCATGCGCTCTCGGGCGAGACCCGCAAGGGCCTGTTCTTCCGTGGAGCGGGTCGCCTGCCCTTTGGCAACCAGATCCGTTCGGTGCGGGAGTTGATGCAGGTGTTGTTGGCGGGGGAGGGACCTACGGTCGCCCCGGTGTGAGGAGGGAGGCTCTGCCGGCCTGGTCTGAAGGAAAGGCCTTCTCAAATCTTTGACAGGCGAGAAAAAACCCCAAGTCTGCGGACGCGGCTTGGGGTTGGATTCCTGGCGGAAGCGGTGAGATTCGAACTCACGGACCCTTTCGGGCCGCCGGTTTTCAAGACCGGTGCAATCGACCACTCTGCCACACTTCCTGGTGGCGGCGATTGTACCCGGGCCGCAACCCCTTGCCGGCCATTCAGGCGCTCTGCAGCAGCAGGCCCTTGGTCTCGATGAAGCGGACCACCTCGTCGAGCCCGGCCAAGGTCTTCAGATTGGTCATCACGAAGGGGCGGGTCGGGCGCATGCGACGGGTGTCGGCTTCCATCACCGACAGGTCGGCGCCGACATGGGGGGCGAGGTCGGTCTTGTTGATCACGAACAGGTCGCTCTTGGTGATGCCGGGGCCGCCCTTGCGCGGGATCTTCTCGCCGGCGGCCACGTCGATGACGTAGATCGTCAGGTCGGAGAGTTCGGGGCTGAAGGTGGCCGCCAGGTTGTCGCCGCCCGATTCGATGAACACCACGTCGGCTTCGGGAAACTGGGCCAACATGCGGTCGATCGCCTCAAGGTTGATCGAGGCGTCTTCGCGGATCGCGGTGTGCGGGCAGCCGCCGGTCTCGACGCCCAGGATGCGCTCGGCGGGCAGGGCGCCGCTGAGGGTCAGCAGGCGCTGGTCTTCCTTGGTGTAGATGTCGTTGGTGATGGCGACCAGGTCGTAGCGCGGGCTCATGGCCTTGCACAGCATCTCGAGCAGGGTGGTCTTGCCCGATCCGACCGGGCCGCCGATGCCCACGCGCAGCGGGGGCAGCTTCTTGTGGCGGCCGGGGATGTGGTGCGGGGCGGTGGTGGGGCTCATGGCGGGTTTCCGGAAAAGGATCAGCTTCTGAAAAGGCGTGAATATTGGGTCTCGTGGCGGGCCGACAGCACCGCCAGCCCGGGGGTGAAGGCCTGGCGTTCGGATTCGTCCAGGGCCAGGGCGGTGGCCACGGCCTGCACGATGTCTTGCATCAGGCGTGCCAGGATGCGCTGGCCCGCGCTCTGGCCCAGCGGCACCGCCTTGATGGCGGCCTGGGTCATGTTCTCGGCCCAGCCGAAGGCGTAGGCGCCGCAGATGTCGGCCTCGCTGGCCTGGCTGCCATGCGCGGCGGCCGCAAAGGCCACCGGGTAGGCGCAGGGGCTCAGCCCATCGAGGCAGACCGCATCGGCCGGGCGCAGCTTGCGCAGCCATTCGGCCAGCGAATGGCCCATCTGTTCGCATTGCAGTCGCAGCTCGGCGGTTTCGCGGGTCTGCAGCAGCCAGTCGTTCAGGGGACGCAGGCGGTCCGGGGCCTGCTCGCGCAAGGCCCGCACCGCCGCCGCCAGGGCCGCCAGTTCGCCGCGCGCCAGGCCCAGGTGCAACTGGTCGGCGATCCAGTCGCCGACGCTCGCCTCGTCGCGGACACCCGCCCATTCGATGGCGGCCTCGAGGCCTTCCGAGTACGAGAAGCCCCCCACGGGCAGGGCAGGCGAAGCCAGCCAGATCAGCTGCAGCAGGCCGGGGCTGGGCAGGGCGGGGGAGGTCGTCATGGTCTCAGGCGCGAGGGCGGGGCCGTGGGCACGGCTCAGTGCGAGTGCGGACCGTGGTCGTGACCGTGCCCATGGTCGTGGTCATGGTCATGGTCATGGTCATGTTGGCAGCCCGGGCCGTGCACATGCGGTGCGGCCTCGGCTGCTCGGTCGTGGCGGTGGCCGTGCTCATGCCCATGATCGTGTCCGTGGTCGTGTGCGTGATCGTGTCCGTGGTGCGGATCGTGGTCATGCCCGTGGGGGTGTCCATGGGCATGGCCGGCCAGGGCGCCCTGGCCGTAGGCGCCGCCTTCGGGCTCGAAGGCCTCGCTGGCCGCTTGCACGATCAGGTGCATGCTGCGCAGCAGGTCGGCCAGCACATGGTCGGGCTCGATCTTCAGGTGGTCGGGGCGCAGTTCGATGGGCACGTGGCGGTTGCCCAGGTGGTAGGCGGCGCGCATCATGTCGAAGGCGCTGCCGTGCTGGGCGCAGGCGCTGATGCGCAGGACAGACTGGGCTGCGGCGATGACCCGGATCAGCGAGCCATCCTCGGCCACCAGCACATCGCCGCCAC
>JAFAMV010000170.1 GCA_019233055.1 Curvibacter sp. | reverse complement strand
GCGCAACGACACCAATGCCGGCTTCCGCCCCTCGGGCTCGGCCGGGCTGTCGCCCAACTTCGTCGCCGCCGATGTCAACGGCCGCACCATCAGCGGCTTCCAGCTCGGCATCCTGCATCGCTTCTGATGCACCCGGTGCGGGCTTCGGAGTCATCCGGGGCCCGCATTTTCATTTCCACCCCCTGAATTCTCCCGATGCATCGTTCGATCGCCACCGTCTCCCTCAGCGGCACGCTGAGGGAAAAGCTTGAAGCCATCTCCGCCGCCGGTTTCGAGGGGATCGAGCTGTTCGAGAACGACTTCATCCATTTCAAGGGCTCGGCCCCCGAGCTGCGGCAGATGTGCGCGGATCTGGGCCTGCGCATCGACCTGTTCCAGCCCTTCCGCGATTTCGAGGGCATGCCCGAGGCCCTGTTCCGCAAGAACCTCGAGCGGGCCGAGCGCAAGTTCGACCTGATGCAGGCCCTGGGCGCCGAGCTGATGCTGTGCTGCTCCAACACGTCGCCGCAGCTGATCGATGATCCGGCGCTGGCCGCGGCCCAACTGCACGAGCTGGCCGAGCGTGCCGCCCGGCGCGGCCTGCGGGTGGGCTTCGAGGCCCTGGCCTGGGGCCGTGCGACCCACCTGTATGGGCAGGCCTGGGACATCGTGCAACGGGCCGATCACCCGCATCTGGGCCTGATCCTGGACAGCTTTCACACGCTGTCGCTGCGCGACGATCCGTCGGCGATCGCGCGCATCCCGGGCGACCGGATCTTCTTCTTGCAGATGGCCGATGCGCCCTGGATGCAGCTCGATGTGCTGCATTGGGCGCGGCATCACCGCAATTTTCCGGGGCAGGGTCAGTTGCCGGTGGTCGAATTCTTCCAGCGTGTGCTGGAATCCGGCTACCAGGGACCGCTGTCGCTGGAGATCTTCAACGACGTGTTCCGAGGCACGCCCAACCGCCGCATCGCGGTGGACGCGATGCGTTCGCTGCTCTACCTCGAAAGCGAGGTGCGCAAGTTGCGGACGCAGGCATCGCCCGGCACCGCCTTGCCTGCGCAGCGGCCGACGATCGAACTGTTCGATCCGCCGCCCGAGCCCGAGCTGAGCGGCTTCTCCTTCCTCGAGTTCGCTGCCATGGGGGAGTCGGCCGCCGCGCTGGGGGTCTGGCTGGAGCGCCTCGGTTTCGAGCGCTGCGGCAGGCACCGATCCAAGTCGGTGCTGCTGTACCGCCAGGGCGGTGTGCACCTGATCGTGAATGCCCAGCCGGGTTCGGTGGCCAGCCAGCGTTTTGCGGCGCACGGGCCGTCGGTCTGCGCCTGGGGCTTGCGCACGCCCGATCCTGAAGCGGCGGTGCAGCGGGCCACCGCCATGCGTTCGCAACGCTACGACGGCCCCATCGGCCCGAGCGAGATGCATGTCCCGGCGGTGGTGGTGCCCGGCGGCAACCTGGCCTATTTCGTGCCTGACGCGCTCGGCGAGACCGGCCTCTACGAAGTCGACTTCGAGTTGCAGCCCGGTCCGGCCGGTGTGGCGCCGGCGGCGCTGACCGGCATCGATCACCTGGGGCTGGGCCTGGCACTGGACCAGCGCGACACCTGGATGCTGTTCTCGCGGGCGGTGCTGGGCCTGCAGGCGGGCGACAGCATCCACATTGCCGACCCCTTCGGTCTGGTGCGCAACCAGGCGGTCTTCAACCCCACGCGCAGCGTGCGCCTGGTGCTCAATGCGTCGGACAGCCAGCGCACCCGCACCGCCCAGGACGCACGCCAGCAGGGCGGGGCGGCGGTGCAGCACATCGCCTTCCATTGCACCGATCTGGTGGCTGCGGTGCACGCGCTGCGCGCGCGCGGCGTGGCCTTCGTGCCGGTGTCGGACAACTACTACGACGATCTGCCCACGCGGCTGGACCTGGACCCCGGGCTGCTGCAAAGTCTGCGGGAAGCCGGCATCCTGTACGACGCCAGCGCCGACGGTGCCTATCTGCACATCTACACCGAGAGCTTCGAGGGACGTTTCTTCTTCGAGTTCGTGCAGCGCATCGGCGGCTACGACGGCCATGGGGGCCTGAATGCCTCGGCCCGCATGGTGGCCCAGGTGGACGACCCCGGCGCCCATTGACCCGGAACGTCGGCGGGCCGCCCTCGCATCAGGGCAGCCAGGTGTAGGTCAGCTGCAAGGTGGACAGTCCGGGATTGGGGCGCTTGATGTCCGCATTCGAGTAATGCGACAGCCGCAGGCTGATGCGTTGGTGGCGGTCGAGCTGGTAGCCCACGCCGAGGTGGTCGCCGAACTGGAACGCGGTGCTGAGGTCCTTGCCGGCAAAGCGGGTGTGATCGAACAGGGTGGCGCCGATGCCTCCTTCATAGAACAGCCGGGACCCGGCGCCGGGCCAGTAGCGCAGCAGGGGGATGGCACTGAGTTGCCAGTCGTGCGCGGGTGTCCGGCCGCTGTGCGCCAGCCACCAGGCGCCCCCCAGTTCGGCCTGGAGTTCCCATCGGCCGTCACCGTCCGGGCTGCGGGTGGTCCAGAGCGTGGGGCTTTCCCAATTCAGGCCCCAGCGGGTCGCATGGTTGTCGGCGGCGGCCTGCAGGCTGATGCCGCCGTGCTCTGCGGCGGCCGGCGCGGCCTGGCCATGGGCCAGGGCGGTGCAGAACAAGGGCAATCCAAGGCGCGAGACGAGCCGGAGAAGGGGGTGGAGCCAAGAGGGCGACGTGGACATGGAAAGCGGTTTCGGCAAGCGCATCACGGACCGGGTCGCGATGCCCAGCCATGATGCAGCGTTTTCCCAGGCCCCGCAGGACGGCCCGGTGGATGTCGGGGTTGTCTGCAGGGCGGCGCTGTGCTCGGGCGCCCGTCTGGCTATATACTGAAATGCACAACGATGGGCGCGGCCGCTGCCGCGCCGCCTGTTCATATCTGCTTGGAGAGTGCCCCTGTGGTCCAAGTCGCGCCAACCTCCGCTGCCCAGCCCGACACCGTGATGCGGCTGTTTGACCGCGCCGCCCCGCGGTCCCCCGGACCTGCGTCGCAGCACACCCAGGAGGTCTGGGTCGGCGCTGCGGTGACGCGCCAGCCGCAAAGGCGCGAGGTGACGGCGGTGGCCGAATGGACGCTGGAGCCCGTGCTGTGCGGCGGTGGCTTGAGCCTGACCCTGGCCCTGGACGATGGCCGCACCGCCCAGTGCTTTCTGCTGAGCCCTGAGGATGCGCAGGACATCGCTGCCGCCATCGCGCACCTGCAAGGGGATTCAGCGGCTTGAGGTCGTGGGGCCGGGCGATCCGTCGCCAGTCATGCGGCCATCGGAACAGGTGCTGGCGAGCCGGTCCAGATGCCCTTCGAACCAGCCGATGCGCTGGGTTTCGCGCACATCGAAGCGGGGCACATAGGGCTTGATGTCGAGCACCGGCGTCCCGTCCAGCAGGTCGTTGCCGGCCAGTTGCAGCCACCGGCCTTCGCGGCCGATCAGGCGCACCAGGCTCAGTCCCAGCCGGTTCGGGCGTGCCGGGGCCCGGGTGGCGAAGACGCCATGGCTGTGCTGGTCCAGGAAGGGCACCACCTCGAGCCGCTCCTGGGGCACCTGGTGCAAGTGGGTCAGCAGCCACAGATGGTCGAAGCCTTCGATGTCGCGCAGGCCGGCCTCGAATTCGGCATAGACCTCGAGCTGCAGGGGCTCGTCCAGGGCACCCGCCGTCTGGATCGGCATGCCCTGGGCCTCGGTGAAGCGGCTGATCACCCGCCCGATGGGGCGGCAGGTGATCAGGGCCGGGTCGTCGGTGCTCATGGGGCCAGCAACTGGAGCAGGCGTTGCAGATCGGCGTCGGCGGCCTGGGCTGCGGTCGCCTCGATGCGGCGGTAGCGTTCGATGATCTCCAGGCCGACCGCCGTCAGCCTGGAGCCGCCGCCGTGCGCGCCCCCAGCGGCGGTGATCACCGCCGGCTCGGCCAGCGAACGGTTGATCTCATCGAGCAGGTTCCAGGCGCGCCGGTAGGACATCTGCAGTTCGCGCCCGGCCGCCGAGATCGAGCCGGTGCGCGCGATGGCCTCGAGCAGGCTGATCTTGCCCGGCCCCAGGGCAATGTCCTCATGGCGCTTGATACGGAGTCTGAACTGGATCTGTGCCGTCATGGAGTCGGTCGGTTGCTGGAGGGTCTGGGCAGGCCGTGCTGCGGTCGACGCCATGGTACCGCCACATCCCGGAAACAGCGAGTGCGGCCTGCCCCGCCCGCAGCGGCACAATGGCGCTTTGTCCGGTCCGATCCAAGCATGCAAGAGCGTCCTTCTTTCTCGATCCTCGAGATGTGCCTCAGCGGCGGGTGCATCGCGGCAGCGATCTCCCTGGCGATCTACACCGTCAAGCTGCTGGTCGATCATGACTGGTGCGCGGCGCTGCAGTTCGGCGGCCTGACCCTGCTGTGGGGCGCAGGCATCCTGGACCCGTTGAACGTCCTGCGCGGCGGGCTGCCCTTTCTCTGGCGGGGAGGGCAGAACCTCGGCGACCCGGGTTGGCTGGTGCGGGGGCTTTGCTTTTGTGGCGGCCTGCTGTCGGTGGTCGGCTGGTGCCTGGCGCAGGACGGGCTGCCCTGAGTCACAGGGGCTCAGGGCGGCGTGGTCCGCATCGGGCCGCGCACCGGTGCACCCGGCATGACCGTGGTGTCGAGTTGCCCCTCGTGGATCAGCGGCACACCACCCACCAGCACGTATTGCATCCCTTCGGAGGGGAGGGCCGGGTGCTCGTAGCTGGCCCGGTCGCTGAAGCGATCGGCGTCGAAGGCAACGATGTCTGCGTCCGCACCGACCTGCAGGCGGCCTTTGTGCTTCATGGCCGGGGCGGCGGTCTCCATGATCTGCGCCGGCAGCAGGGTGCTGCGGCGGATGGCCTCCTGCAGACTCAGCAGATGGCGCTCCCGTACCCAATGGGCGAACACCTTGGCATGGGTGCCGGCGATCCGGGGGTGGGCATTGGCGCCCTCGGGCAAGGGCCAGACGCGGCCTTCGATGGGCTTGCCCTGCAGGGTGTAGGGAATGGCGTCCGAGGCCAGGGCAGTGTCGTGGAACAGCAGCGCCTGGTCCAGCAGGGCCAGTTCCTCCGGCTTGGCCTCGTTGAGGGCGTGGAACACGGCCGTGGCATTCGGGCGCTCGCGGCGGACCTGCGCCAGCTCCGCTGACGAGCCGATCCAGCGGCCGGTGTCCACCATGTAGATGTTGGTGGCCGGCATGTCGCGCAGCGGCAGGTTGTCGGGGGAGGCGGCGGCCGCGCCGATCTGGGTCGACGATGCGCCATAGGGGTAGGCCTCGGTGGTGATGTGCAGGCCCCTCGATTGCGCCTGGGCGATGAATTCGGTGGTCAGGCCGATCTGCCGCCACGAGGAGCTGTTGATGTGGCACAGATGCATGTGCGCCCCGGTGCCGGCCGCCGCGGCGATCACTTCGGCGAAGCCTTCATAGGACCCTCGGGGCTCGATGTTGTTGGTGGCCCGGATATGGGTGAAGGTGGGGACGTCGTAGCGCGCAGCCAGTCGGGCGGCGCCCAGGTATTCCTCGCGGTTGCTGTCGGGCCCGTAGCCCAGCATGAGGCCAATGCCCAGGCCGCCTTCGCGCAGCCCCTGTTCGACCTCGGCCAGGACTGCGGCGCTGCGCTCCCGGGTGGTCAGCGAGCGCCATCCCGGCCGGGCGAAATGGCGCACATAGCTGTCGGTCCGGCCGTCGGGGGTCTCGCCGTCGAGCACCTTCATCCGTGCCAGAGCCCAGGACACCGAGAAGCCGTAGTGGATGGGGCGCCCCTCGCGCGCCGCCACCTCGTAGCTGGCAGCGATCGGCAGGTTGCCCAGTTCGAGTTCGAGTGCGGTGGTCACGCCGTCGAAGGCCTGCATGTACATCGAGGGTGTCACCTGGGCGTGGGAGTGCAGATCGATGAAGCCCGGCGCGACCACCAGGCCTTTGGCGTCGATGCGGCGCTGCCCCTCCAGGGGGGCATCGGTGATGGCCGCGATGCGCCCGTCCTGCACGCCGAGGTTGGTGATGCGGTCCAGCCCGGTCTCCGGATCGATCACCCGCCCGCCGAGGACCACCAGGTCATAGCGCGGCACCGTGGGGGCCGACGATGGCGTTGCACAGGCGGCCAACAACAGCAGGGGCAGCAGGGCAGCGGTCACGGCGGCGCCGCGCGGTCGTGGTGACCGGGGGCGCCTGGCCGGGGAGAGGCCCGAGCGGGCGGCTTGTGGAAGGCCTGGGAAGGCGGTCGAGGTGCGGAGTGTGGAGGTCATGGAGTCCGAGTAGACGACGGGTGGTGTGCCGACCTCAACCGGTAAGAACTCATGCACCCATGCGGGGTGCGCATGGGTGCCGATGAGGCGGCGAATGTCTTGCCAGCGGCGGCGGGCGGCGTTGAAAATCGGCGGCCATGAAACCCAGCCCCAGAAGACGGATCCCGTCCACCGACAGCCTCGTGATCTTCGAGGCCGCCGCACGCCTTTGCAGTTTCACGCGCGCGGGCGAAGCCTTGCATCTGACCCAGAGCGCGGTCAGCCGGCAGGTGATCGAGCTGGAGCGTTTTCTCGACGAGCCGATGTTCGTGCGCACCGGGCGCCAACTCGAACTGACGGCCGCAGGGGCCGACTACCTGGCCACGATCCGGCCTCTGCTGCAGCAGATCGAGGTCGCCACCGACCAGATGCGCCAGCGCAAACACCTGCAGCAGGCGCTCAACCTCACGGTGGCGGCGAGCTTCTGCAATCTGTGGCTCATGCCACGGCTGTCCGCCTTTCTGGCTCTGCATCCAGGCGTGATCGTCAATGTGCGCTCCTGGGTCGGTCCCTTGCAGATGGCCGGGCGTTTCGATGCGGCGGTGATCAATGCCAGCATGCCGCCGACCGGGCTGCAGTCCTGCCGCCTGTTTCCGATCCGCGTGCAGGCCTTCGGCTCCCCTCGATGGTGCGATGGCACCCGAGCAGCCCCCGATGCGGAGCGACTGGCCAGCCTGCCCTTGCTGCACCTGCAGGAGAGCCCGGAGGCCTGGGACCACTATCTCGCCGCCATGGGGCGCCCGGACCTGAAGGCAGCGCGGGGGCCTTGCAATGCGATGTTCCTGCTCAATTGCGAGGCTGCGTTGGCCGGGCAGGGGCTGGCCCTGCTGCCGCCGGAGCTGGCGGCCGCCCATGTGGCCGCCGGGCGGCTGGTGCCCATGGCGCCGCAGTGCCTGACTTCGGATCGTTCCTACTACCTGGTCTGGGATGCCTTGCGTGAGGCAAGCCCGGCGCTGCAGGCGCTGCGGGCCTGGATGGGCGCGGAGGTCGGTCTGCCCGCCGGGGCCGCAGCCTCAGAGCCCGGGGAAGGCTGAACCCATGTTCCCGCCGCAGCGACTGGTTGCTTCTCAGAGCGTGCCTTCACGCAGCATCTGGCGCAGGCGGAACTTCTGGATCTTGCCCGACGGCGTGGCCGGGATCTCGGAGCGCAGCACCAGCCGCTCGGGGATGTACTGCCGCGCCACCTGCTGCGATTGGAGGAAGTCGACCAAGCCCGTCAGATCGAGGCTCTGGCCGGGGCGCGGCACGACCACGGCGCAGGCGCGTTCGCCCAGGCGCTCGTCCGGGTAGGCCACGATGCAGGCCATGGCGATCGCGGGGTGCTTGAACAGCAGGGCTTCGATCTCGACCACCGGGATGTTCTCGCCGCCACGGATGATCACGTCCTTGCTGCGGCCGGTGATGCGCACATAGCCGCGTTCGTCGAGCCGGGCCAGGTCGCCGGTGTCGAACCAGCCTTCGGCGTCGGTGGCGTTGAACTGGGGGCGGTGGAGGTAGCCACCGAAGTTGGAGCAGGCACGCAGCAGCAGGCGGCCCTCCTGCCCGGTGGCCAGGGCCTGGCCGTCGAAATCGGCGATGCGCAGTTCCACCCCCGGCAGCGGGCAGCCGTCGGTGTGCACCGAACGCTCGTCCTCGTCGTCGAGGCGGGTCAGGGTGACCGCACCGTTCTCGGTCATGCCCCAGGCCGAGACGATCTTGGCGCCCAGGGCCTGGCGGGCCTGCTCGACCAGGGGGCCCGGGATCGGGGCCCCAGCGCACAGAAAGGTGCGCAGGCTGGGCAGGGGCTGACCATCGGCCTCGACCGCACGGGCCAGGTCGCCGAGAAAGGGGGTCGAGGCCATGGTGAAGGTGCAGCCTTCACGCCGGATCAGTGCCAACGCGGTCCGGGGCTCCCAGAGGTCTTGCAGCACCACCGAGGCCTGCAGCACGATGGGCATCATGAGGCCGTACATGAAGCCGGTCTGGTGGGCCATGGGTGAGGCCATCAGCACCACGTCGTCGGCGCCCAGTTGCAGGCGCCGGGCGTAGGGGAGGATGTTGGCGAAGGTGGTGTTGGCACTGTGCATCACGCCCTTGGGCTCGCCGGTGGTGCCCGAGGTGTAGATCAGCTGGGTGATGTCGTCCGGGCCGGGGCGCTGGCGGCCCAGCACCTCGGCGGCCTCGGGGCTGTCTTCCCAGGCCGGGCCGCTGAGCAGGGCCTCGAAACTGTCGGCACCGTCGCCGTCGACGATCACCAGATGCCGCAGCTGCGGCAGGCCCGGCTGCAGGGCGCGGTGCAGGGCCTCGAAATCGAAGCCCCGGAACTGGCGTGGCGCGATCAGCACCTTGGCCTCGCCATGCCGCAGCATGAAGCCGAGTTCGCGTTCGCGGAAGATGTGCATCAGCGGGTTCATCACCGCACCGAGGCGCGAGCAGGCCAGGTAGGTGAGCGTGAACTGCCACCAGTTCGGCAACTGGCAGGCCACCACGTCGTTGCGGCCCACGCCCAGACGGGCCAGGCCCACCGCGATGCGGTCGGCCATGCGGGCCAGTTCGCGATAGCTGAAACGGGTGGTGCGGGGTTGCGGCGCGCCCCCTTCGACCTGGACCGCCGTGAGCGCGGTCTTGTCAGGGCTGCGGGCCAGGCAGTCGGCCAGCGCGTCGTTGATGGTGCGCTCGTGCCACAGGCCTTGCGCGACCATGGTGGCGCGCCTCGGGGGCAACAGGACGGCGTCGAATTCCATGCGGGTCTCCTCAGGGTCGGTGGGGCAGCGCTGCGCTTCAGGCCGGCACGGCCTGGCGGCCGGCGCGGGTGCGGGCCACGATGGTCTTCATGATCTGGGCCGTGCCGTCGCCGATCTGGAAGCCCAGCACATCGCGCAGGCGCTGCTCCATGGGGCCGCGGTCGTAGCCGCCGTGGCCGTGCATCAGCAGGCACTGGTGGATGGCCTCGTAGGCCAGCTTGGGCGCCCACCACTTGCACATGGCCGCTTCGGCGCTGTGGGGTTGGCGCTGGTCCTTGAGCCACAGGGTCTGCAGGCACAGCAGGCGGGCCGCGGTGACCTGGGTGTCGAAGTCGGCCAGCGGATGCGACACCCCCTGGAAGGCCGACAGCGGCTTGCCGAAGGCCTCGCGCTGGGCCACGTAGGCCCAGGTTTCTTCGAGGGCGACGCGGGCCACGGCCAGCACCTGCAGGCCGATCAGGGCGCGCGAGAAGTCGAAGCCCTGCATGACCTGCACAAAGCCCTTGTTCTCGTCGCCCAGGCGGTGGCTGACAGGCACGCGCACGTTCTCGAAGAACAGCGAGCCGCGCCCGATGGCACGCTGGCCATGGCAGTCGAAGCGGTTGCGCGTGAGGCCGGGCACATCGGTGGGCACCAGCAGGGCGGTGACGCCGTGGGCCGCGCTGTCCACCGGGCCGGTGCGGCCGAAGACCACGCAGGCGTCGGCCTGGTCGGCGGCCGAGATGGAAGTCTTCTCGCCGTTGATGATGTATTCGCCGCCCACGCGTTCGATGCGCAGGCGCAGGTTGGCGGCGTCTGAGCCGCCGCGGGGTTCGGTCAGCGCGATGGCGAACAGGACCCGGCCCTGGGTGAGCTTCTCCAGCCAGGGCCGGACCACCTCGGGGCGGCCGTGTTCCGCCAGGATCTGGCCATTCAGCGAGGCCAGCAGATTGATGTAGGACAGGCTGAGGTCGGCGCGGGCGATCTCCTCGTGGATCACGCCGGCGGCCAGGCAGCCCAGGCCCTGGCCGCCGAAGCGCTCGGGCAGCTCGGGCGCGATGAAGCCCATCGCGCCCATCTCGCGCATCAGGCCGCGGTCGAGCACGCGGGTCTGGTCACGTTCCAGGAAGCCGGGCGCCACGCGGCCGTTGGCAAAGCGGCGCGCCTGCCCGGCCAGCGCCTGCAGTTCTTCGTCGAGGTAGGGGTTGTGCATCGCGGCGCTCCGGGGCTTATTTGGCGTACTTGCGGAAGTCGGGCGGGCGCTTTTCCTGCAGGGCCTTCACGCCTTCGCGCGATTCTTCGGTGTCGTAATAGAGCTTGAGCGCGTACATGCCCATGCCGGCGATGCCGGCCTGGTGGGCGGTGTCCATGTTGAAGCTGCGCTTGGCGATGGCGATGGCCGTGGGGCTGCGCTCGCAGATGGTCTCGGCCCATTCCTGCACGGTGGCGTCGAGCTGCTCGGGCGGCACACAAACGTTGGCCAGGCCCATGGCGACGGCCTCGGGGCCAGAGTAGCGCTTGTTCAGGTACCAGATCTCGCGGGCCTTCTTCTCGCCCACCACCCGGGCCAGGAAGGCGGTGCCGTAGCCAGGGTCGACCGAGCCCATCTTGGGGCCGACCTGGCCGAAGATGGCTTTCTCGGAGCAGATGGTCAGGTCGCAGATCGTGCACAGCACATTGCCGCCGCCGATGGCAAAGCCCTGTACCCGGGCGATCACGGGCTTGGGCACGTCGCGGATGGCGGTGTGCAGCTCTTCCATGGGCAGGCCGATGGTGCCGCGGCCGTCGTAGTGGCCGTCGTGGGCCGATTGGTCGCCGCCGGTGCAGAAGGCCCGGTCGCCGGCACCGGCCAGCACGATGCAGCCGATCTCGCGGTCGTAGCCGGCCTTGTGGAGCGCCTTGATGAGTTCATCGCAGGTGGTGCCTCTGAAGGCGTTCATCTTCTCGGGCCGGTTGATGGTGATCCAGGCCACGCCGTTGCGTACTTCGTACAGGATGTCTTCGAAAGTCATGGGGTCTCCTTGCTGTTCTGGAATGACGGAAAAACAGGCGTCAGCCGTTCATGGTCAGGCCGCCCGAGACGCTGAGCACCTGGCCGGTGATGAAGGCCGCCGCATCGCTGGCGAAGAACAGGATGGCGCCCGGCAGGTCTGAAGGCTGGCCGATGCGGCCCAGCGGGATGGCCCGCCGGAAGGCCTCTTCGAGCTTGTCGGGGTTGCCGGCGCCCTCCTTGTAGTCGGCGAAAAGCGCGGTGTCGGTCGGGCCGGGGCAGACCACGTTGACGGTGATGCCATGGCGGGCGTGTTCGCGGGCGATGGTCTTGGAGAAGGCCACCAGACCGCCCTTGCAGGCGGCATACACCGCCTCGCCCGAGGAGCCGACGCGCGCGGCGTCGGACGCGATGTTGACGATGCGGCCGCCCTTGCGCGCCGCCATGCCCGGCAGCACCGCGTGATGCAGGTGCAGGGCGCCGACCAGGTTGACGGCGATCAGCCGCTCCCATTCGGCGGGGCTGGTCTTGGTGAAGGGCTTGAACACATCCCAGCCGGCGTTGTTGACCAGCACGTCGATGGGGCCGAGCCCGGCCTCGGTGGCCGCCACCGCTGCATCGACCTCCGGGCGCTGGGTGATGTCGCAGCGCTGGGCCAGGGCCTGACCACCGGCGGCCTCGATCTCTGTGACCACGCGTAGCGCGGCGGCCAGGTCGAGGTCGAAGACGGCCACGCGGGCGCCTGCCTCGGCAAAGCGGCGGCAGGTGGCGCTGCCGATGCCGCCAGCGCCCCCGGTCACGATCACGGTCTTGTCGGTCAATCCATGCATCTGCTTCTCCTGAGGGCTCCGGCCCTATGCTTGTGATGATTTATTTTCTTAAATATGTCAATATATGGACGTATTATTGTGATCGCCTGTCTTGCCTGCAAGATGTTAAATTGGTTCTTAAGTGATGGAAAACCCTGATAAAAATACCGAAACAGCCCGAATGGAATTGGCCAATCGGCTTTTTTTTAAACTCTATCAATGTGCAAATATGTTGCATAAAACAGGCAGTCGAGCCGTGGAGGAAGAGGGTTTGACCACCCAGCAATGGGCGGTGCTGGGCGCACTCTCGCGCCCGGAGGCGGGGCCCGGCATCAGCGTGGGCGATCTGGCGCGCTACCTGATGGTGAGCCGGCAGAATCTGTCGGGGCTGGTCAGCCGTATGGAGCGCGACGGGCATCTGCAATCGGCGCCCGACGGCCGCGATCGGCGCTCCAGACTGGTGAGCATGACGCCCGAAGGGCGCGAGGTGTGGACGCAGCGGGCGCAGCCCAAGATCCGGGACTATTACGCCCGGGTGCTGCAGGACTTCTCGATGGGGGACCTGACCCATTCGCTGCACTATCTGCTCAAGCTGCTGGACAATATGC
>JAFAMV010000097.1 GCA_019233055.1 Curvibacter sp. | reverse complement strand
CCGCAGCACGGTCGCGCCAGCGGACACCGCCACACTGAGATCGACACGCCCCCCCTGTGGCGTGTAGCGGATGGCGTTGTCCACCAGATTCCTGACCATGGCCACCAGATCCAGCTCGCTGGCCCACACCTGCGCGTCCTGAGCGCCCTCGATGCCGAGGTCGATGCAACGTGCCTCGGCCAGGGGCATGAGGTCTTCCAGCACACGCCGGTAGACGGCCTGGATCGACACCGGCGACTTCGGTGCTTCCACCGCCGACTGGGCCCGGGCCAGGCCCAGGAGTTGCTCCAGCAGGTGCCGGCCACGCTCGATGCCCTGGCGCAGCACGGCCAGCCGTCCACGCGCCAGGGCCGGCATGTCCGCTTCCGCCAGCCGCTCGGCCTGCAAGGACAAGGCCGTCAGCGGCGAACGCAGCTCATGGGCGGCATCGGCCACGAAGCGGCGTTGAGACGCCATCGACTGGTCGACGCGGGCCAGCAGCCGATTGATGGCCACGGCGAACGGACGCACCTCGACCGGCAGGTGGCCGGCGTCGACGGGATGCAGCGCCTGCCCCGCACGCTGGTCGATCTCGCTGGACAGAGCGGCGATCGGACGGAACATCTTGCGCACCAGATCGGCGACGATCAGCAGGAGCACCGGCATCAGGATCAGAAAAGGCATGACCGTACGGAGCGCCCCGTCGCGGGCGATCTCATTGCGGAAGCTGGTCTCCTGTGCGACGGCGATGCGCCCGCCGTCGGCTGTCGGCCTGACCAGCACACGGAAGGTCTCCCCCCCAAGCTCCAGCGTCTGCAGCCCGTCGGCCAAGGTGGCCGGCAGCGACGGCATGCCCGTGGACTCCCCGGGCGCCGCAGAGGGCGCGGCCTCGCCCAGACGCTGGACGATCACGCGGGCCTCCTCATCGACCTCCTTGAGATCGGCGCGGGCGGCAGGCGAAGCGGGCGACAGGCGTTGGGTCCCCATGAGGTAGGCCACCTGACGCAGCACATCGTCCTGCAACTCGTGGGCCTCGTCGAGGGCCGACAGGAACGAGAAGGCGCCGGCCACGAGCGCCACCCCCAGGATGGCCAACGACAGCATGAGCGACAGCTTGAGCTGAACCGATTCGTTCAGGCGTCTTTTGAAACCATCCATCCCACCCCCCGGACATTCTTGACGATCCCGCTGCCGAGCTTGCGCCGCAAGGCATGGATCAGGTATTCGACCGCATTGCTTTCGACCTCTTCACCCCAGCCATAGATGCGATCTTCGAGATCGCCGCGCGAGAGAATCGCGCCCGGCCGGACCAGCAGGGCCTGCAGCAGCGAGAACTCGCGGTTGGACAGCCGCTGCGGCAGGCCGCCTCGGACGCAGGCGTCCTTGGTGGCAGGGTCGAGCGACACCACACCGTTGCCGAGCACCGGGGCGCCCGAGCCCCCCTTGCGCCGCAGGACGGCGCGCATCCGGGCCAGCAACTCGGCCATCTGGAAGGGCTTGAGCACATAGTCGTCCGCCCCGCCGTCCAGGCCGCGCAGGCGGTCTTCCAACCCGTCGCGGGCGGTGATGATGAGCAGAGGAACCGGATTGCCCTGGGCCCGGATGCTGGCCAGCACCTCCTGCCCGTCCCGGCCGGGCAGACCCAGGTCGAGCAGCACCAGGTCGTAGCGCTGGCAAGCCAGCGTCGCGAGGGCGGTCGACCCGTCCCTCACCCAGTCGGTGGCATGGGACGCATCCTTCAACGCGCCCTGGATCGCGTCACCGATCATGGGATCATCCTCGACCAGCAATACCCGCATCGCCTCTCCGTTCCATCGCGCTTCAGTGTGCCACCCTGGCCGCCCTCGGCCTGAACAGCAGGATCGCAGCCAGCATGAAGGCCAGCAGTGCGGCCGACGCCGAATAGCGGCTCAGTGCCAGGCCCCCGGCACTGAGCGGCTTGTCCAGCCAGTCGCCCACCACGGCCCCCAGTGGACGGGTCAGGATGAATGCCGCCCAGAACAGCAGCGTGCGGGACAGGCGCGACCAGCGGTAGGCCGCCACGATCAGCGCCAGCAGGCCGCCGAACACGAGGGCCGCACCGGTATAGCCCAGCCCCGCCGTATCGGCCGTCCAGTCGCCCAGTGCGGTGCCCAGCGTCTGGGAGAACATGATCGTCAGCCAGTAGAAGGCTTCGGCCTTGGGCGAACTGACCGCGCCGACCGACACGGAACCCAGGCTGCGATGCCAGACGAAGAGCGAACCGAGCAGCAGGACCAGCAGCAGGCACGAACCGCCAGCGTAGCCGATTCCGAGCGAACGATCGGCAAAATCGGCCAGCGTCGTGCCGACCGTAGTGGTGGCGATGATGGTGGTCCAGTAAAGGAAAGGATGAAAGCCCTTGGCCCTGACCTGCACGACCACAGCCGCCAGGAAGATCGCCGCGAAGATGCCGGTGCTGAGCAGATAGCCGAGGTCCATGGACATCGAGACGGCGTCACCGCCGGTTTCGCCCAGCGTCGTGGCGGCAATCTTGACGAGCCAGAAGCCCAGCGTGACCTCGGGCACCTTGGCCAGTGCCTGTTCAGTGTATGGTTTCATGGTGCAGGCCTCGCGTCAGGCTTTGCCTTCGAGGGTGTCGAAGACCTTCAGCAGGGCCGCCATCGCGGCCTTGCAGCCGGCCGTTTCAGGCGCATCGGCGCGCAACGCAGCCAAGGCCTTGTCGAGGGCTTTGTCGAGCACATGCCAGTCGTCTGCGGCACGTGGTTTCAGTCCGGCTTCAGCCCCATCCCAGGCGACTTCCAGATCCTTGATGCGGACCTTGGCAGCGGGCAGGTCACCCTTGTCCACGAGGGTTGCCACATCGGCTGCGATGCGGCGGAAGGCCGACAGATCGCCCAGCCTGGAGACGGCGTGGCCCTGCGCGGGCGCGGCGGACTGGGCGAGCAGCGTGGACGCGGCGCTCGCGTGGCCCTGATCAGCAGGTTTGGAGCAGGCGGCCGCAAGGGCCAGGAGCACGGCGGCCGACACAGCGGCCAGGGGACGGGTGAGAGGGTTCTGCAGGAACATGGTTTTCTCCAAGTGAGGTGGAAACAGGGTCATCCGGCGGATGGGGCTGAGCGGCGTCCATCCGCACTGATCTGCGCGACGGCCACCAGCAGGACGATCACCGAGAGGAACAGGGCACTGGTCCACAGGGCCCCCATGCCGAGGCCGCCATAGGTCCTGGACTGGGTCAGCAGGTCGCCGAGCGCAGCGCCGAAGGGGCGGGTCAGGATGTAGGCGATCCAGAAGGTCGGCACGGCCTGCGCGCCCAGGCGCCAGGCCACCCAGCTGGCACCGATCAGCAGGCCGAACACCACGGCCCCCCAGGCAAAGCCGAGCCCCAGGGCCTCGGTGGCCAAATCACCCGCAGCGGTGCCGAGGGCAAAGGTGCAGAGGATCGCCGACCAATAGAACAGTTCGCGCCGGCGCGTCACGATGCCATGGATGGACAGGCTGTGCTCGACCCGCCCCCAGACGAAGAAGATCGCGGCGAGCGCCACGGCGAAGGCCGAGGTGCTGATGTGCAGGCTGACGCCCAGGCCATCGGTCAGCAGGTCGGTGATCTGGGTGCCGACCACGCTGACCAGCACCACCGTCAGCCAGTAGATCCAGGGGGTGTAGCGCCGGGTGCGCAGTTGCGCGATCAGGGCGACTGCCAGCAGCACAGCCATGAGCGTGCGGGTCACCCCCTGGCCCAGGCCGGCCTCGACGGCCAGGAAATCTGCCCCGGTCTCGCCCACCGTGGTGGACATGATCTTGATGACCCAGAACGACAGCAGCACCTCGGGGACCTTGTTGTGCCAGCCGGTCGGGCTGTCTGCGGGCAATGCATTCACATTCATCTTGTTCTCCAACGGAAGTGAAACGGATTGCCCTCAGTCTGACCCCGCCGACTTAGCCCTGCCATAGGCCCATCCGACCTGCCAGACAGCCATGCCCGTGGCCCTGCCCCGACGAAGAAATGAAAAAGCCGCCCCTGCCGTACAAGCAGGGGCGGCTCAGAAATGGTGCCCGAGGCCGGACTCGAACCGGCACGCCTTTCGGCCAGGGATTTTCTTCCCACTTCGGCTTTCGCCGCCGGCGCCGCAGCGCCGTTCGTGGTCTGGAGCACGCCTTCACCGTGGCCTTGCGGCTGTAGGTGCCCGCCGTCTGCTCTCTACACCTTCCCGGTCACCAGGACTCGGGCTTGGCTCGGCGTTGGCTCGGTTGCGTTGGCAACCAGGGCGTTCGCCGAATTTGACGGGTTCCACTCCGGGCGTTTCCCCCCGGAGGCTCAAATTGTCTAAGTCCCTTGTGTCTACCGATTTCACCACTCGGGCAATGCGCGCAAGGCGCCGAAAAACCAACAGCCGCCTGCCATCCAGCGGTACATGCAGCGCCAGCCCCGGCCATCAGGCCTACCCGCCAGCAGGCCTGGGCCCTGGATGATATCCGCTGGCGACGGCCCCAAAAACAAAGGGAAGCTTTCGCTTCCCTTTGTGAACTGGAGCGGGAAAAGAGTCTCGAACTCTCGACCTCAACCTTGGCAAGGTTGCGCTCTACCAACTGAGCTATTCCCGCATTTCTATTTCACCGAAGTTTTGTGGAGCGGGAAAAGAGTCTCGAACTCTCGACCTCAACCTTGGCAAGGTTGCGCTCTACCAACTGAGCTATTCCCGCGTCGATGAAAGACCGAAATTATATCTTAGTTGAGAATTATGT
>JAFAMV010000028.1 GCA_019233055.1 Curvibacter sp. | reverse complement strand
GGCGTAGGCGGTTTCGGCCAGGGTGGCGCGCTCGCGCGGACCCAGTTGGCGATGGTCACGGAAAAAACGGGAGACCACCGCATCGGCGGGGTGGTCGAACACCAGGGTGAGCCTGACCAGTTCGGCACAGGCATCGAGCAGGGCTTTTGGATGCATGGGCCGAATTTTCCCATGCTTCCCCATGGGCGCCAGCCGCCCCAGGCGCCGGCCCTTAAACTGGCGCCCCCCGACTCACCCTGTCCCCGACCATGCCGCTCCCCGACGACAGCGATCTGCCGCCGCTCGAACACTTCGTCCGCCCCGGCCTCTACCGCCATTACAAAGGCGGGCTCTATGAAGTGCTCGACACCGTGCGCCACAGCGAGACCCTGGAGCCCATGACCCTGTACCGGGCGCTCTATGGCGAGCGCGGCCTGTGGGTCCGCCCTGCGCCCATGTTCCTGGAGAAGGTCCTGGTCGACGGGCAGCTCCGGCCCCGCTTCGAGGCCTGCGAGTCAGCGCAGGCCGATTGAATCGCAGATCAGACTCAGGGCGCCCATTCAAGCGGCCCGTGGACCGAGCGCGCATTGAACAGGTAGCCGACGCCACGCACCGTCTTGATGAAGGCGGGCTTGCGCGGATCCGCCGACAGCTTCTGCCGCAGGCGTGAGACCAGCGGGTCGATGCCGCGTTCGAAGGCATCCATGGCCCGGCCGAAGGCTTCCTCCATCAATTGGTCGCGGCTGAAGATCCGGCGCGGCATGGCCAGGAAGGTGCAGAGCAGCAGGAACTCGGCATCCGACAGCGGCACCACCACCCCCAGGGGGGTCAGCAGTTGCCGCTGAGGTCGATGAAGGGTCCAGCCGTCGAAATGGATGACCTCGGCGTCGGCCACCAGGGGGGCTCGCTCACCGCCGCCAGCACGGCTCAGGACCGTCTGGATGCGCGCCACCAGCTCCCGCGGCTCGAAGGGTTTGAGCATGTAGTCGTCCGCCCCCAGCTCCAGCCCGCGCATCCTGTCGTAGCTGGCTCCACGGGTGGACAGCATGATGAGAGGTGTCGGGCGGCGCACGCTCAATTCGCGGATCAGGGCCAGGCCGTCGGCCCCCGGCAGCATCAGATCCAGCACGACCAGCCCCACCGGATGCGCGGCCAGCTGCGCCCACATGGTCGCGGCATCGTGGGCGGCATGGGCGGCGAATCCGAAGCGGTCCAGGTACTGTGTCAATAGCGCGGTGAGGTCTTCATCGTCGTCGACCACCAGGATGTGTTGCATGGGCATCCAATCGAAAATTTCGAAGCCAGTTTAGGCAGGCTCCCTCTTTTCAATTCGGCCAACTGGGCTTGAATTCCCATGCATATCCCAAGGCCTGCGGGCGCCCATTGGCGCTACAGCAAGCGCTGCGATTCAGAGACTGGGCAACAGCGCGGCGATCGCCCGGGGATAGAGGCGGTGCTCCTGGCTGAGCACCCGGGCCGCCAACTGCTCGGGCCGATCCCCCGCCAGCACCGGCACCACCGCCTGCCCCAGGATCTCGCCATGGTCCAGCTCGGCGGTGACCTGGTGCACTGTGGCCCCGGCAAAGCGGCAACCGGCCTCGATGGCGCGCCGGTGGGTGTCCAGACCGGGGAAGGCCGGCAACAGCGAAGGATGGATGTTGACCAGCCGGCCGGCGTAGCGGGCCACGAAACCCGGCGTCAGGATGCGCATGAATCCGGCCAGCACGACCAGGCTCGGGGTCTGGGCGTCGATCTGCAGGGCCAGTTGCTCATCGAAGGCCTCCCGCGTCGCATGGTCGCGGTGGCTCACCAGTTCCGTCGCCAGACCCTGCTCGCGGGCCCAGGCCAGGCCGGCGGAGTCGGCCCGATTGCTGATCACGGCACAGACCCGGGCATCCAGTTTCTGTGCCCAGTTTTCATGGAGTGAGGCCCGGACGATGGCCTGCATGTTGGAGCCTCCGCCGGAGACCAGGATGACGATGTTTTTCATGGGGTTGTTCAGCGCGCCCGACAGCGGACCTGCGAGCCGGCAGCGATTATCCCCGGCCCGACGGCCTGCCCGCCCAGTGGACGAGGGATGCCTCAGTAAGATCGGGACCTGCCATACCGATCCAGACTCCCATGCCCCTGCGCCCTCTCACCCCCATTGAAGCCCGCGTGCTCGGCACGCTGATGGAAAAAGCCCGCACCGTGCCCGACAGCTATCCGCTGACCTTGAACGCGGTCGTCTCGGGCGCCAACCAGAAGACCAGCCGCGAACCCTTGATGCAGCTCGCGGACGCCCAGGCCCAGGAGGCGCTGGACGAACTCAAGCACCTGTCCCTGGTGTTCGAGAGCAGCGGCGGCCGCGCCGCCCGCTACGAGCACAACTTCAACCGCGTGCTGGGCGTCCCCGACCAGGCCGCCGCGCTGCTGGGCCTGCTGATGCTGCGCGGGCCCCAGACCGCCGGAGAGCTGCGCATCAACAGCGAGCGCTGGCACCGTTTTGCCGACATCTCCTCGGTCGAGGCCTTCCTCGACGAGCTGCAGGAACGGGCCGAAGACAAGGGCGGCCCCCTGGTGCTCAGACTGCCGCGCGCCCCGGGTTCCCGTGAATCCCGCTGGGCCCACCTGCTGTGTGGCCCGCTGGACGAAGCGGCGCTGAACCCGGCGCCGCAGGCGTTCGCAGCCGAGTCGGCCCCTTCCGGACTGGCCGCCCGCGTCGAGGCACTCGAAACCGAGGTCCGGACCTTGCGCGACCAGCTCCGCACGGTCTGCGAACAGCTCGGTTTGTCGCACCCCGGACAGGGTTAAACGAACGAGCGTGCTAAAAATCATGGGTTGAGGCCGGCACACCCGCGGCCCAGCGTCCAACCGCTTCATTCGGAGACAACCCCATGGATTTGGCATTCACCCCTGAAGAACAGAAGTTCCGCGAAGAGATTCGCGCCTGGGTCAAGGACAACCTGCCCGCCGAACTGTCACACAAGGTGCACAACGCGCTGCGCCTGACCCGTGACGACATGCAACGCTGGGCCAGGATCCTCGGCCAGAAAGGCTGGCTGGGCCACGGCTGGCCCAAGGAGTTCGGCGGCCCCGGCTGGACCGCGGTGCAAAAGCACCTGTTCGAAGAAGAATGCGCCCTGGCCGGCGCCCCCCGCGTGGTGCCCTTCGGCCCCGTGATGGTGGCCCCGGTCATCATGGCCTTCGGCAATGCCGAACAGCACCGCCGCTTCCTGCCCGGCATCGCCAGCGGCGAGGTGTGGTGGAGCCAGGGCTACAGCGAGCCGGGCTCGGGCTCCGACCTGGCCTCGGTCAAGACCCGCGCCGAGCGCCGCGGCGACAAGTACATCGTCAACGGCCAAAAGACCTGGACCACCCTGGGCCAGTACGGCGAGTGGATCTTCTGCCTGGTGCGCACCAGCAACGAAGGCAAGCCGCAGACCGGCATCAGCTTCCTGCTGATCGACATGAAGTCGCCCGGCGTGACCGTGCGCCCCATCAAGCTGCTCGACGGCGACCATGAGGTCAACGAGGTCTGGTTCGACAACGTCGAGGTGCCGGCCGAGAACCTGATCGGCGAAGAGAACAAGGGCTGGACCTACGCCAAGCACCTGCTCAGCCACGAGCGCACCAACATCGCCGACGTGAACCGGGCCAAGCGCGAACTCGAGCGCCTTAAGCGCATCGCCAAGGCCGAAGGCGTCTACGACGACAGCCGCTTCCGCGACGAGATCGCCAAGCTCGAAGTCGATGTCGTGGCCCTCGAAATGCTGGTGCTGCGCGTGCTGTCGGCCGAGAAGTCGGGCAAGAACTCTCTCGACATCGCCGGCCTGCTGAAGATCCGCGGCAGCGAGATCCAGCAACGCTACTCCGAACTCATGATGCTGGCCGCCGGCCCCTACAGCCTGCCCTACATCCATGAGGCCATGGATGCCGGCTGGCAGGGCGACCACGTGGGCGCCGCCTACTGCGCGCCGCTCGCATCCACCTACTTCAACATGCGCAAGACCACCATCTACGGCGGCTCGAACGAAGTGCAACGCAACATCGTCGCCCAGACGGTGCTGGGCTGAGAGGAGACAGACATGGATTTCGATTTCACCGACGACCAGGAACAACTGCGCGACGCCGTGCGCAAATGGGTTGACAAGGGCTATGACTTCGAGCGCCGCCGCGGCATCGCCCACAGCGGCGGTTTCTCACGCGAGGCCTATGGCGAACTGGCCGAACTGGGGCTGACCGGCCTCTACATCCCCGAAGCCGACGGCGGCCTGGGCATGGGCCCTGTCGAAGGCATGGTGGTGCTGGAAGAACTGGGTCGCGGTCTGGTGGCCGAGCCCTTCGCCCACGCCCTGATCTCGGGTGCCGTGCTGGCCGGTCACGCCGGCGCCGACCTGAAGGCCGCCTGGCTGCCGCGCATCGCCTCGGGCGAAGCCCTGGTGGTGCTGGCCCATCAGGAGCGCAAGGCCCGCTACCGCCTGGACGCCACCGAAGCCACTGCGGCTGCGGCCGGTGCCGGCCACACCCTCACCGGGCACAAGAGCCTGGTGCCCGCAGGCGACCAGGCCGACGCCTTCCTGGTGCCGGCCCGGCTCGATGGCAAGACTGCGCTGTTCCTGGTCGAGCGCCAGGCCGCAGGCGTCGCCACCCGTGGCTACAGCACCCAGGACGGCGGCCGCGCCGCCGAGGTCGACTTCGCCAGCGCCCCCGCCACCCTGGTGGCCGCCGATGGCCAGGCCGCCCTGGAACAGGCGGTGGACATCGGCATCGCCGCCGCCTGCGCCGAAGCCGTGGGCGTGATGGACAAGACCCTGGCCGTCACGGTCGAGTACCTGAACACGCGCAAGCAGTTCAACGTGGTGATCTCCAGCTTCCAGGCCCTGCGCCACCGCGTGGCCGACATGAAGATGCAGCTCGAGCTGGCCCGTTCGATGAGCTACTACGCCTCGCTCAAGCTCAACGCCCCCGAGGGCGAGCGCCGTGCCGCCATGGCCCGGGCCAAGTACCAGCTGGGCCAGTCGATGCGCTTCGTCGGCCAGCAGGCGGTGCAACTTCACGGCGGCATCGGCGTCACCGATGAGTACATCGTGAGCCACTACTTCAAGAAGCTCACCCAACTGGAGATGACCTTCGGCGACAGCCTGTTCCAGCTCGGCGAGGTGTCGCGCCGCATGCAGGACACCGCCGGCGTGTTCGCCTGAAGCACGGCTGAAGGGCCCGAGACAGGCAAAGCCCTGTCGGCCTGAAACAGAAAAGCCCCCGCAGCGTCCAGCGCTGCGGGGGCTTTTCATTTCAGGGGCTCAGATCGCCATGGCGATCGTTCTCAGGCCTTGCGCCTCACAGACAGCGCACCGCCCATCAACATCAGCAGGGCCAGGGCCGCAAGTGCCGCATCCGACAACGCAGGCACCCCGGAAATACTTCCCAGATAGGCCAGGGAATCCAGAGGGATGTTGTCATTGGTGATGCCGACCGTGGGCAGCGGGAAGCTGAGGTAGTAGGTGGTGGTCTGTCCCAACGGCGGCACGCCTGCATAGCCGACCGAACCACCCTGGTAGTTGGCAGGCGCCGCCGTGGGCGGAATGGAGGTACTGGGCGAAGGCCCATAGCCTGCCGCACTCACACTCAGGCTGTAGGTCCCTTGTTGGGCCTGTCCGGTGAAGAAGTAGCCATAGTAGCCACTGGCATTGGTCGTCTGGGTCGCCGAACCCGAAGTCACCCACGCAGCCGGCACCGGACTGCCGTTGTACATCAGGGTGACCGTGGCACCGGCGATGGCCTGCCGGCTCTGGCTGTCATAGACAACCCCGCTGGGATCGATCGCGATGGTCACCGTCGACACGGAACAGGTGGAGCCGCTGCACACCTGGTAGCTGAAGGTATCGTTGCCGAAGTAGCCGGTGCTGGGGGTGTAGACATAGCTGCCATTCGGATTGACCACCACCGTCCCGTGGCTGGCCCCGGTGCTCAGCGAGTAGGTGGATCCCGGCGGCGCCGACACCAGCGAGGTCAGGCTCCCGTTGGTCGAGGTGCTCCCCGAAGCATGGATGCTGGTGTTCTGGCTCGTGACGATCGGCAGGAAGACCGCCGTGACCGCCTTGGCAGACTGGATATTGCTCAGACTGCAGACCGTTCCCGTGCATGCGCCGCTGAAACCGGAGAAGGCATAGTAGGGATTGGCTGTCGCCGTGCAACTGCTGCTGCCACCGGCTGCGACCGATGCCGGTGCGCAGCTGATCGATCCTCCGGCCGCAGGACTGGCAATGCCTGTGATGGCATAGGATGCCGTGCTGGACACGAAACTGAAACTGACCGTGCAGTCTGCCGTCGCGGCGCCCGTGGTGTACACGTTGCCGGACCAGGTTCCTGCCGGGCAACTTCCGGCCGGCGTGGCGCTCGTGTAGCCGGAATTCGGCAACACCGTGAAGGACCCGGAAGCCCCCGAGTTCACGGTTTCGGCCGCCGTGGGCGAAATCGAGCCATTGGCGCCTGCCGATGGGGTGATCGTCACCACGCCGCTGTTGGTGAAGCTGAAGGTGACCGTGCAGGCCGACTGGCCGATCGCATTGCTGGTCCAGGTATTGCCGATCAGGGATCCGCCGGCCACCCCGCCCGAGGCGCCGCAGTTGTCCGTCTCCACGACGGCGTAGCCGGCACCAGGGTTCACCGTGAAGCTGACGCTGCCGCCAGGGGTCACCGGAACGGCGACATTGACCGGCGACACCGTGCCATTCGAACCACTGACCGCCGCCGTCACCAGATCGGGGGTGACGAAGTTGGCCACCACCGACGCGTCGGCGGACAGCGTGACGCTGCAACTGGTCGCCAGCGTGGTGCAGTTGGCCGCCCCGGATCCAGACCAGCCCGAGAAGATCGAACCGGTCGGCGCCACCGCATAGAGGATCACCGTCGAACCGGTCGGGAAGGATTGGGTCGCACCCGTGCAACTGCTGCAGCTCACGCCCGAGGGGACCGAGGTCACTTGACCGTTGCCCGTGGTGCCGACCGTCAGGACATTCAAGGTGGCCCCCACATTGTTGACATCGGCCGCAGTGTTGTTGGTCAGATTGGGGTCCACCACCGAGCCGGGCGCCGTGACATTGACCACCTCGTTGATCGTGCCAGTGCCCGTGCCGCTGGCCGTTCCGGTGATCGTGTAGGTCAAGGCGGCGCCGGCAGGCAGCGCCACCCCCGTCTGGTTGATGGCCCCGCTGCCCGAGGCGACCGGACAGGTGGCACCACCCGAGGCCGCGCAAGTCCAGGTTTCACCTGCAAGACTGGACGGGGGCGTCTCGGTGATGCTGGCCCCCGACACCGCTGCCGGTCCGTTGTTGGAGATCACCGCGGTGTAGGTGAGTGTCGAGCCCCAGGTGGTGGAACTGAGGCCGTCGCTCACCGTCGCTGCCAGATCGGCCAGCGGCGTCGAAGTCAGGGTCGTCTGTACCAAGGGCCCCAGCACCGGGGACACGTTGTCGCCTGCCAGCGAATAGTTGGCATTGTTGATCGGCGCGGTGGCGCCCGATGGGATGCTGTAGGTCACCTGCAGCGAACCGGTCTGTCCCGGGTTCAGGGTTCCGAAATTGCAATGCAGGGTCCCGGAGCTGACGCTGCACGAGCCCGTGCTCGGAGCGGTGTTGGACACATAGCTCAGGTTCTTGAACGGCGACGAATTGTCCTGCGGCGGCACGATCACCCCCACCGCATCGGTCAGCGGCGCAGTGCCGGTGTTGCCATAGGTGTAGGTGTAGGTGATCTGTGTGGCCGCGACCGAGGCCGCGCTGGTCGGACCGGTGGCCGCAATGGTCGGGCCGGGCAGGCTGGTGCCCTGCGGCCCTGAATCGACATACACCTGCCCCGTGTGTCCGCCAGGCCCACAGCCCGAAGCCACGATGACCAGGCTGACCTGGTCCCCGACATCCAGCACGCCGGCGCCAGGGGCCACGTCGATCGATTGCCAGTTGGTGTAGAGGTAGTCGCCCACACCGGTGCCCCACGGGACACCCGACTGATTCGAAAAATTGAAGGTATAGAACAACTGGGCGTTGTTCTTGGTGAGATTTCGGATCTCGATGAAGAAATACGGCTGCTGATTCTGCGAGTGGCCGGGATTCTCCAACAGGGGGGCAAATGAAAACTTGATATGCACCTTGCCATCGGCCGGATTCACATCCGATTGCTGCATCACGGCCGTCTGGCTGATGGACGAGGCAAAATTATTGTGCCCACCATAATTGACCCGGGCCGCATAGCTGCCATAGGCCGGATAACCGATGTGGTTGCCCGAATTGGCATCCACGCCAGTACCCACCACATCCGTCTTCACGGGAAGGCTCTGGTATCCATTGCTGGAATCCGAAGTTAAACCCAGATTCCCATAGGCGGTCGGCGGAAAGCTCGGAATGGTCCCTGGATTTTTCAGGTGATTGACGGTCCAGCCCGTGTAATCACCGGTCTCAAAACCGCCATTGCTGAATCCGGCAATGGCCGGCCCCCCCAGCAGAAGCAGGCCGACGGACGCAATGGCCCGGCAGGCTATTCGTGAAATATTTTTTACAAACATACGCTATGTTGTTGAAAGGTGGAATCTCAAAAGAAAACAACTAGTCCTTCGCGTGGGCATTGACCTCCTCCTCATGCCGCTGGGCGTCTTGAATCACATTGACGATCACTCCGTTGGAAAGAGTCATATCCCCCAAGGCCGCCTCACTCGGACAGGGGCCGACCAGCCGGCCCGTGACCGTGGTAGTTCCCTCTTGCGGCAGTGGCTGCCCGGCAGGGTCGAACCATGACTGGCGCAGCGTGCCCTGATATTCCCGAACCCGATTTCCATTCAGCCTGAGATCGGTTTTCACACTTCGTCCATGCACCTGGCAGAGCGTGCGGATCCGCAACACATCCTTTTGCAGCGAAATTTCCGCTGGATCACAATGGCTTTGCCCCGCAGCGACCGACATCAAGACCAAAGGCTCCACCTTTTGATCGGTGCACTGGAAGACCTTGACCTCAGGCTGTCCGGCTTTTCTGACCGTCACCTCCCAATAACCAGAGGAACGATAAAAACCACCGGCAGCCAATGCCTGGGCGCTGAATGAACAGGCCAGACCACCGATCCCGATAAAAATCCAGAACCTTCGAGGCAATGACATCTGAAAACCCCTCAACCCACCTCGCATCAGCGCCAAGGCGCCTGCTGCGGCATAAACAAAATGAAACCTGAAAAAATCGCCGGCAATCGATCTCCGACATGCAGGCAAAGAAGACCCCTGCCGCATTTTTGAAGCGGCAAAAAAATCAGCACGAAATCAAATGGGCAGAATCACCGGACAGCCAAGTGCCCGGCCGTCAGGATTCATCGATCCCAACGCCCGCGTTCCTGAAAGACATCTCCCCGGTCAATCGGGGAATGGGATCAGGCGGGAGCGCCCCAAAAGGCCGGCGGCGCCCTTGGCTACGGAATCTCTTCGCTCATGGCACGAACACCAGTCCACGGCCGAAGACCGCCCTCACGGGCAGCGGCAGGCCGGTCTCTTCCAGCGTCTTGCGGCGCAGGCGATTCAGTTGCGATTCGATGCGATGGAACGCCTCGTCGGAGTCCCCGCCGCCCACGGCCTCGATCAGGGCGGCCTTGCTGACCAGGGACCCCGGTGTGGCGGCCAGACAGCCCAGCAACTCGAGCTCCCGCGTGGTCAGCGCCACCTGCTTGTCGTTGGGCGACACCAACAAGGCCTGTGCCGGCATCAAACGCCAGGATGCCAAGGCAGCATCATTGGCCGGTGCCTGCCCCTTGCGGCGCAGCAGGGAGCGCAGGCCGGCCACCAGCTCATTCAGGTCCGTCGGCTTGACGAAATACTGCAGCGCTCCGGCTTCCAGACCCGCGATGCGGCTCGACAGATCGCCACGGGCGGTCATGACCACCACGGCCACACCCTGTGCCGCCAGGCGCCGGACCAGGGTCAGCCCATCCTCACCCGGCAGCCCCAGGTCCACCAGGACCAGATCGGCCCGCTCCCGCAACAGCCCCACATAGAACGCTTCGGCAGACTCGACGCCCCAGGTCCGGAAACCTGAACGGTCCAGGAAACGGCAGACATTGCCGCGGATGTCTTCATCGTCTTCGACGACGGCAATGGTCTGCGGGGCAGGATGGCGATGGGCTTGAGGCATGATGAAAAAATTTGTATCTGGATTTTCCACGGCCCAGGCCGCTCCCGCCATGCACAAATACTCACAACTTCTCAGCATCCGGAGCCTGATGTGTCTGTTGTTGTGCTTATGCTGCGGCCCGCTGCATGCTGCGGGGTGGCATGAGCTGTTGAGCACCGGATCCTCGATCCAACTGGGCAGCCAACTGCCCTGGCGTCAATGGATCGATCAGGACGGCCATGCCGGCGTGGAAGCCGTGGCCGCCAGGCCCGACAGCGATTTCCAGACCCTGGACGGACCGGTCAGCGAAGGCTACACCCGCCATGTGGTGTGGCTGCGGGCGGTGCTGCCGCCCGAGTTCCAGAAAGAGCCTCCGCTGTGGCTCCAGGTCAGCCCACCTTACCTGGACAGCGTGACGCTCTACCAACTCCAGCAGGGCCAATGGGTGGCCCAGAAGGCCGGTGATCTGATGCCTGGAGCGGATCGGCTGGCGACGCGGAAATTCCTGTTCAGGCTGCACAACGATCTGCCCATCCTGTTGCGCGTCGAAAGCAGCAGCGTGATGCGGGTCTATGCAAGCGTGTCGCGTTCGGCCGATCTGCTGGCCCAGACCGAGCGCGACGGCTGGACCCTGGGCGTGTATTTCGGCCTGACCGGCGCCTTGCTGCTGCTGGTCTGGATCTGTGCCCTGGTGTTCCGGGAAAGACGGCTGGCGGCGATCGGGATACTGGGGACCGTCACCCTTTTCCATGCCTTCAATCTGCACGGCTACGGCAACATCTGGCTGTTCGCACACCAGCCCCGGCTGGCCAGCGATCTGGTGGGGCTGGGCGCCTTTGCGGTGGCCGCCGCGCTGGCCTGGCAGACACAAGCGCAATTGACGCGGGGACGGCCCGACTGGCGGTGGATTCACCGCGTCCTCCAGGGGCTGTTGGCGCTCAATCTGGCGGCCATGGCCAGTGTGCCGCTGGACTGCTATGGCGAGTTCGCACTGATTGCCATCGTCAGCCCGATGCTGGTCGTCTTCCTGGCCACCTGGGTGTGCGGCCAGGAGCTGAAACGCCGCGGCTTCAGCGCCGAACACGGCCTGCTGTTCCTGGCCTATGCCCTGCACTCAGGCAACAGCGTGCTGACCCTGGCCGAGTTCACCGGCACCCGTGTGGTCCAGCACGACACCGCACTGTTCTGGCAGTTCCAGTTGCTGCTGCTGCTGGCCCTGGCGGCGGCCGGCGTCGGTGCGGGGCTGCATCAGCGGTTCAGGCAGGCACACGAATCCAGGACGCGGGCGCTGCAGGAACTGGCGGCCTCCGAACGGCTGCTCGAGACCCGGGTCGAGGAGCGCACGACCGAACTGGATCTCGCCAGGCAGGCGCTGCAGCAGGCCCTGGACCAGGAGCGGCGCATGCGGCTGGAGCAGCGCCAGTTCTTCAGCATGATCAGCCATGAATTCCGCACCCCGTTGACGATCATCGACAGCGCGGCCACCGAGCAGATGAGCTTTCCCTCGGAGAGGCCCGACGACCAGGTCGAACGGGCCGCCCAGATCCGGCGGGCCTGCAGGCGCCTGAGCGCGCTCATCGACAACAGCCTGTGCGGTGAACGCTTCAACACGGCCAGTTTCGAGCTGGTGCCGTCCCCTGTGGACCTGGCCGAACTGGTCCAGGAGGCGTCGCAGCTGGTGCACTGGTCGCCACGGCATTGGCTGGAACTCGAACTGGCGCCCGATGTGCGTGAATGGACCGCCGACCCGACCCTGCTGCGCATCGCCCTGTCGAACCTCATCGACAACGCGGTCAAGTACGCGCGCCAGGGACGGGTGCGCGTCGCCACCCGGCAGGACGCTCGCGGCTGGCTGGAGCTGTCGGTCAGCGACCAGGGGCCGGGCCTGGATGCCGCAGCCCGCATGCGCGTCTTCGACAAATTCGAGCGTGGCCTGTACAACGACACCACACGGGGCTTCGGCCTGGGTCTCTGGATCACGCGCCGCGTCGCCCGCCTCCATGGCGGCGAAGTCCAGGTGCATTCGGAACCTGGTCAGGGCTGCTGCTTCGGCATCGAACTGCCGCCTCACCCGGCCGTGCCGGAGGGCTCCGGCCCGTCAATCGCCGCCGCTCCCCTGCCGCTGCAGGCCTGATCCGCCGAGCCGGCGATCAAAGCGCCAGCCGCGACGACTTGGGCACATGGGCCATCAGGAATTCCATCTGATCGGCCAGGATGCGGCGGTTGCGCAGGATGAAGTCTTCCCACAGGCTGGGTGCATATGGCGTGTAGAGCAGCGGCATGCCGGCCTGCTCGGGCGTGCGGCCGGCCTTGCGGTG
>JAFAMV010000095.1 GCA_019233055.1 Curvibacter sp. | reverse complement strand
ATGCCGGACTCCGCTCGCGGGCTTGCAGCAGGACTTGCGCCAGCTCGAAGTCCTCGGGATAGGTGACCTTGAAGTTCGGCCCACCGGCCGGCACCAGCCTGGGCTGCAGGCCCAGGCCTTCGATGGCGGCGGCCTCATCGGTCACCTCCAGGCCACTGGCCTCAAGCGCCTGTTGCAACACGCCAAGACGGAACATCTGCGGGGTCTGGGCCAGCCATTTGCCGGCGCGCTCGAGCGTCGAGGCCACCCGCCCCTCTTCGGACACCTTCAGGGTATCGGCCAGGGGCTGGGCCAGCAGGCCGCCCACGGCGTCGTCGGCACAGGCGTCCATCAGGGCCTGCACCTGCGCCGGGGTGATCAGGCAGCGGGCCGCATCATGCACCAGCACCCAGTCATCGGCCTGCGCCCCCAGCGAGGCCAGCACCGCCAGGCCGTTGGCCACGCTGGCGGCCCGGGAGGCGCCGCCACAGTCGGCGACGTGGCAATGCTCGGCCAGGCCGGCCGCCTCCAGGGTCTGGTCGCCGGGCGCCACCACCACCAGGATGCCGGACAGCCCCGGGCTGGCGGCAAAGGCGGCCAGCGTGTGCGACACCAGCGGCCGGCCGGCCACGGTCTGGTATTGCTTGGCCACGGAAGTGCCGGCACGCGAACCGCTGCCGGCGCAGGGAATCAGGGCCCAGCAACGGGGAGCCGTCGACGGAGCCGGGGTATTTTTGGAAGAGGTCTGGGTCATAGCAAGGACGACATTCTAAAATCCGGACGCCACACCCCCCGCCATGCACGGCGGGGGGTGTTTGGCTTTGCTGCTGACCATGGATCTGCCCAAACTCTCCCCCGGAAAACGATTCACCCTGCCCCGCCCCGTCGGCTCGGCCGACGCCCTGCTGCTGGCCCGCCTCGGCCTGCGCGAGCAGGCCGCCGGCCGGCCGACCGCCATCGTCTGCGCCGACGCCACCGACGCCCAGCGCCTGATCGACGAGATCGCCTTCTTCGCGCCGGGTCTGCGCTGCGCCCTGTTCCCCGACTGGGAAACCCTGCCCTACGACACCTTCTCGCCGCACCAGGACCTGATCTCCGAGCGCCTGGCCACGCTGTGGCGTATCCAGCAGCGCGACCGCGACACCGGGGCCGATGTGGTCATCGTGCCGGCCACCACCGCGCTGTACCGGCTGGCGCCGCCGTCCTTCCTGGCCGGCTACACCTTCCATTTCAAGGTCAAGCAGAAGCTCGACGAGGCCAAACTCAAGGGCCAGCTCACCCTGGCCGGCTACAGCCACGTCACCCAGGTGGTCAGCCCGGGCGAGTACGCGGTGCGCGGCGGCCTGATCGACCTCTTTCCCATGGGCTCGTCCATGCCCTTCCGGGTCGACCTGTTCGACGACGAGATCGACTCCATCCGCACCTTCGACCCCGACAGCCAGCGCAGCCTGTACCCGGTGCCCGAGGTGCGGCTGCTGCCCGGGCGCGAGTTCCCGATGGACGATGCGGCCCGCGCCAAATTCCGCAGCCGCTGGCGCGAACTGCTGGAGGGTGACCCGACCAAGAGCCGCATCTACAAGGACATGGGCAACGGGGTGGCCACCGCCGGCATCGAGTACTACTTGCCGCTGTTCTTCGACGACACCTCCACCGTCTTCGACTACCTGGGCGAAGACGCCACCGTGGTCCTGCACGGCGACCTGGAGCCCGCCTTCCAGCGCTTCTGGCAGGACACCAAAGACCGTTTCCGCCTGATCCAGGGCGACCCCGAGCGGCCCGCCCTGCCGCCCGAGTCGCTGTTCCTGGGCATCGAGCAGTTCTACGGCCGCGCCAACCAGCATGCGCAGCTCTCGATCCGCCCCGGCAGCGCCGACATCGAGGACAGCGCCAGCGTGCAGAAGCTCGCCGACCTCTCGGTGCTGCGCGGCACCGAAGACCCGCTGGCCCGCCTCAAGGCCCACCTGGCCAACCCGGGCACGCAACGCGTGCTGCTGCTGGCCGAAAGCGACGGCCGCCGCGAAAGCCTGCTCGACTTCCTGCGTGCCGGCGGCGTGAACCCGCCGGCCTTCGACTCGCTGGCCGAGTTCGCGGCCGAGACCACCGAGGCCCTGGGCATCGCCACCGCCGCCCTCACCGTGGGCTTCCGTTGGCAGGAACGGGGCATCGACTTCGTCACCGAGACCGAACTCTTCGCCGCCGGCGCCACCACCCGCCGACGCAAGAAGCAAGAGCAGGTCAGCGACGTCGAGGCCCTGATCAAAGACCTGGCCGAGCTCAATGTGGGCGACCCGGTGGTGCATGCCCAGCATGGCATCGGGCGCTACCGCGGCCTGGTCAACATGGACCTGGGCCAGGGCCGCAATGCCGATGGCACACCCGCCATGCAGGAGTTCCTGCACCTCGAATACGCCGACAAGGCCGTGCTCTACGTGCCGGTCAGCCAACTGCAACAGATCAGCCGCTACACCGGCGTCAGCGCCGACGAGGCGCCGCTGCACAAGCTGGGCAGCGGCCAATGGGAAAAGGCCAAGCGCCGCGCAGCCGAACAGGTGCGCGACGCCGCCGCCGAGCTGCTCAACATCTACGCCCGCCGCGCCGCGCGCGAAGGCCATGCCTTCCGCTACTCGCCGCAAGACTATGAGGTGTTCGCCAACGACTTCGGCTTCGAGGAGACCGCCGACCAGCGCGCCGCCATCCACGCCGTGGTCCAGGACATGATCAGCCCGCGCCCCATGGACCGCCTGGTCTGCGGCGATGTGGGCTTCGGCAAGACCGAGGTCGCCCTGCGCGCCGCCTTCGTGGCCGTCACCGGCGGGCGCCAGGTGGCCTTCCTGGCCCCCACCACCCTGCTGGCCGAGCAGCACTACCAGACCCTGGTCGACCGCTTTGCCAAATGGCCGGTGAAGATCGCCGAGATGAGCCGCTTCCGCTCGGCCAAGGAGATCAGCGCCGCCGCCAAGGGCATCGCCGAGGGCACGGTCGACATTGTGGTGGGCACCCACAAACTGCTCAGCGAAAGCGTCAAGTTCAAGGACCTGGGCCTGCTCATCATCGACGAGGAACACCGTTTCGGCGTGCGCCACAAAGAGGCCATGAAGGCCCTGCGCGCCGAGGTCGATGTGCTGACCCTCACCGCCACCCCCATCCCCCGCACCCTGGGCATGGCGCTGGAAGGCCTGCGCGACCTCAGCGTGATCGCCACCGCCCCGCAGCGCCGCCTGGCCATCAAGACCTTTGTGCGCAACGAGGGCACCGGCGTGATCCGCGAGGCCGTGCTGCGCGAGCTCAAGCGCGGCGGCCAGGTCTACTTCCTGCACAACGAGGTCGAGACCATCGAGAACCGGCGCCAGAAGCTCGAAGAGATCCTGCCCGAGGCCCGCATCGCCATCGCCCACGGCCAGATGCCCGAGCGTGAGCTGGAGCGCGTGATGCGCGATTTCGTGGCCCAGCGTTTCAACCTGCTGCTGTGCTCGACCATCATCGAGACCGGCATCGACGTGCCCAGTGCCAACACCATCGTCATGAGCCGCGCCGACAAGTTCGGCCTGGCCCAGTTGCACCAGTTGCGCGGCCGCGTGGGCCGCAGCCACCACCAGGCCTATGCCTACCTGATGGTGCCCGACATCGAGGGCCTGACCAAGCAGGCCGCCCAACGCCTGGACGCCATCCAGGCCATGGAAGAACTGGGCAGCGGCTTCTACCTGGCCATGCACGACCTGGAGATCCGCGGCGCCGGCGAGGTGCTGGGCGAGAACCAGAGCGGCAACATGCTCGAGGTGGGCTTCCAGCTCTACAACGAGATGCTGTCCGAGGCGGTGCGCAGCCTCAAGGCCGGCCAGGAGCCCGACCTGCTGGCCCCGCTGTCGGTCACCACCGACATCAACCTGCACGCCCCGGCCCTGCTGCCCGACGATTTCTGCGGCGACGTGCACCTGCGCCTGTCCTTCTACAAGAAGCTGGCCACGGCCCGCACGGCCGACCAGATCGACACCCTGCTCGAAGAGATCGTCGATCGCTTCGGCAAGCTGCCGGCCCAGGCCCAGACCTTGATCGACGTGCACCGCCTGCGCGTGCTCAGCGCCCCCTACGGCGTGGTCAAGGTCGATGCCGCGCCCGGCGTCACCACCATCACCTTCAAGCCCAACCCGCCGATCGACCCGATGCGCATCATCGAGATGATCCAAAAGCACCGCCACATCAAGCTGGCCGGCAACGAGAAGCTGCGCATCGAGCGCGAGGTGAAAGACCCCAAGGACCGCGCCCAGGCCGTGCGCGACATCCTGCGCCAGCTGGGCCAGCCCCTGACCAAGGCCTGAGGCCAGGACCGCCCATGGACAAGGCCTGGCCCTGGTTGATCGACCTCGAGACCGCGCTGCTCGCCGCGGCGCTGCTGCTGGCCCTGTGGATGCGCCCCTGGCGGCTGCTGGCCTCAGGTGATCTGCTGTCGCCGCTGCTGGGCTGCCTGGTGCTGCTGCCAGTGCTCTGGGCCCTGCCCTCGCTGCACACCATGCCTTTGCAGTTGCAGTGGTCCGGCGCCTGCCTGTGCCTGCTGATGCTGGGCTGGCCCCTGGCCGTGCCGGTGCTGATCGCCGTGGCGGGCCTCGCCGGCTGGTTCGCGGCACTGCCCCCGCCTACGGTGATCGACATGGCGTTCTGGCAGGGCCTGCTGCCGGCCACCCTCGCCCTGGGGCTCGGCGCCGCGATCCGGCGCTGGATCGGCCCCCATCTCTTCGTCTACACGCTCGGCCGGGCCTTTCTCGGCACGGTGGCCTGCAACTTTGCCGCCACCGCGCTGGGCCAGTGGCTGGGCCACAGCCTGCCGGGGGTGGACAGCGAACTGTCACTGATCGCCCACTGGCTCATGGCCTGGGCCGACGGCTTCATGACCGGCATGCTGGCCGCCATCTTCGTGGCCTTCAAGCCTCATTGGCTGGCAACCTGGTCGGACCGACTCTACCTTCACAAGCCCGAGGCCTGAAGCGGGCCCTAGAATGGTTGCTGCGGCCCCGTGCCAAAACTCCCTCCATCTTCCGCCGCCCCTCATTTGCCCATGCCCCCTCAAGATTTCGCCCCCGGCCTGGTGATCCAGAGCGTCTCACTCCCATTGAAGCTCGATGCCTACAAGCTGATCGCCTTCGACATGGACTCGACCCTGATCAACATCGAATGCGTCGACGAGATTGCGGACGCTGCCGGCCGCAAGGCCGAGGTGGCCGCCATCACCGAAGCCGCCATGCGGGGCGAGATCAGCGACTACAAGGAAAGCCTGCGCCAGCGCGTGGCGCTGTTGCGCGGCGTCAGCGTCGAGCACCTCGAACAGGTGTATGCGCAACGCCTTCAGCTCAACCCCGGCGCGGTCGAACTGGTCGAAGCCTGCCGCCGGGCCGGCCTCAAGACCCTGCTGGTCAGCGGGGGCTTCACCTTCTTCACCGACCGCATCCGGGCCCGGCTGGGCCTCGACTTCGCGCGCTCCAACCGGCTCGAGATCCAGGACGGCCTGCTCACCGGCCGCATGGTCGATCAGGCCTGGGGCGACATCTGCGACGGCGCCGAAAAACGCCGCACGCTGCTCGAGGTCGCGACGCTCATGGGCATCGAACCGGCCCAGACGATTGCAGTCGGCGACGGTGCCAACGACCTGCCCATGATGGGCGTGGCCGGCCTGTCGGTGGCCTACCACGCCAAGCCCCGGGTGCGCGCCGAGGCCATGGTGGCGATCAACCAGGGCGGACTCGATCGCCTGCTCGAGCTGGTCGGCTGAACAGACCCGCAAAAAGCACCTTCCCCGGCTTGAGCCGCAGACCGGCCTGAGGCACACTCGCGCCACGCCCGACCTGAAATGCGCCAAGGCATGCCGCACACCACCGAACTGCAAGCGCCCACGCTGGACGCGCTGCCCACCGCCGCCATGGTGGTCCAGGCCGGCCGGGTGGTCCATGCCAACCCAGCCTGTCAGCAATTGCTCGAAGCCACCCGGGCCGCCGACGTCCTCGGCCGGCCGATGAGCGACTTCGTCCACCCCCTCGACCAGGCCCGGGCC
>JAFAMV010000001.1 GCA_019233055.1 Curvibacter sp. | reverse complement strand
TGGTCCCCGTCAAACGCGTGGTGGACTACAACGTGAAGGTCCGAGTGAAGTCGGACAACACGGGTGTGGACATTGCCAACGTGAAGATGAGCATGAACCCCTTTGACGAGATCGCGGTCGAAGAGGCGGTGCGGCTGAAGGAAAAAGGCGTGGTCACGGAAGTGATCGCGGTGAGCTGCGGTGTGGCGCAATGCCAGGAGACGCTGCGCACGGCGCTGGCCATCGGAGCCGACCGAGCCATCCTGGTGGAGACCCCGGCCGATCTGGAGCTGCAGCCCCTGGCCGTGGCCAAGCTCCTGAACGCCCTGGTGGCCAAGGAGCAGCCGGGCCTGGTGATCCTGGGCAAGCAGGCGATCGACGACGACGCCAACCAGACCGGCCAGATGCTGGCGGCGCTGGCCGGACTGCCCCAGGCCACCTTCGCCAGCAAGGTCGAAGTGGCCGGCGACAAGGTCAGCGTCACGCGTGAGATCGACGGCGGGCTGGAAACCCTCTCCCTGAGCCTGCCGGCGGTGGTCACCACCGACCTGCGCCTGAACGAGCCGCGCTACGTCACCCTGCCCAACATCATGAAGGCCAAGAAAAAGCCGCTGGAAACCGTCAAGCCCGAAGACCTCGGCGTGGACGTGAGCCCGCGCCTGAAGACCTTGAAGGTCAGCGAACCGCCCAAGCGCGGCGCTGGCGTCAAAGTGCCCGACGTGGCCACCCTCGTGAACAAACTCAAGACCGAAGCCAAGGTGATCTGACCATGACCGCACTTGTTATTGCCGAACACGACAACCAAAGCATCAAGGGCGCCACGCTCAACACCGTCACCGCCGCGCAGCAAGCCGGTGGCGAGGTGCATGTGCTGGTGGCGGGCCACAACGCAGGCGCGGCCGCGGCCGCAGCAGCCCAGATCGCCGGCGTCAGCAAGGTGCTGCACGCCGACAGCGAAGCGCTGGCCCACGGCCTGGCCGAGAACGTTGCCGCGCAGGTATTGGCCATCGCGGCCAACTACAGCCACATCCTCTTCCCGGCCACCGCGGCGGGCAAGAACGTGGCCCCGCGCGTGGCCGCCAAGCTCGACGTGGCGCAGATCAGCGAAATCACCAAAGTCATCAGTGCCGACACCTTCGAGCGCCCGATCTACGCGGGCAACGCGATCGCCACGGTGCAAAGCATCGACGCCACCCGGGTGATCACGGTGCGCACGACGGGCTTTGACGCGGCGGCCAGCAGCGGCGCCAGCGCAGCGGTCGAGACCGTGGGTGCGCAGGCCGACAGCGGCAAGAGCGCCTATGTGGGCAGCGAGATCGCCAAGAGCGACCGCCCGGAGCTGACGGCGGCCAAGATCATCGTCTCGGGCGGGCGGGCGCTGGGCAGCAGCGAGAAATTCAACGAAGTGCTCACGCCGCTGGCCGACAAGCTGGGCGCGGCCATCGGTGCCAGCCGTGCGGCGGTGGACGCGGGCTACGCGGCCAACGACCTGCAGGTGGGCCAGACGGGCAAGATCGTGGCGCCGAGCCTGTACGTGGCCTGCGGCATCTCGGGGGCGATCCAGCACCTGGCGGGGATGAAGGACTCCAAGGTGATCGTGGCGATCAACAAGGACCCCGAGGCGCCGATCTTCAGCGTGGCCGACTATGGGCTGGAGGCGGACCTGTTCGCGGCCGTGCCCGAGCTGGTCAAGGCCCTCTGAGGCGGCTGAGCCGGCCCAGCGTATCACCCCACTAACAGGGCATCGTTCGCGATGCCTTTTTCTTATCCGGAGACCCCCATGAGCTATACCGCCCCCGTGAAGGACATGCTGTTCAACATCGAACACCTGGCCAATATTGAACAAGTGTCAGCCATCCCCGGCTTCGAGGACGCCGGTCTGGAAACGGCCCAGGCGGTGCTCGAGGAATGCGCCAAGTTCAACGAAGGCGTGATCGCCCCCTTGAATTTCGAGGGCGACAAGAACCCGTCGAGCTGGAAAGACGGGGTGGTCACGACCACGCCGGGTTTCAAGCAGGCCTTCCAGCAATATGCCGAAGGCGGTTGGCAGGGTCTCCAGCATCCGGCGGATTTCGGTGGCCAGGGCCTGCCCAAGACCATCGGGTCGGCCTGCACCGAGATCCTCAACTCCGCCAACATGAGCTTCGCCCTGTGCCCCCTGCTCACGGACGGCGCGATCGAAGCCCTGCTGACGGCCGGCAGCGATGAGCTCAAGGCGGTCTATCTGGAGAAGCTGGTCTCGGGTCAATGGACCGGCACGATGAACCTGACCGAACCCCAGGCCGGTTCCGACCTCGCCCTGGTGCGGACCCGGGCCGAGCCGCAGCCGGACGGCAGCTACAAGATCTTCGGCACCAAGATCTTCATCACCTACGGTGAGCACGACATGGCCGAGAACATCGTGCACCTGGTGCTGGCGCGGGTGCAGGGCGCGCCCGAGGGCGTGAAGGGCATCAGCCTCTTCGTGGTGCCCAAGTTCCTGGTCCAGGCCGATGGTAGCCTGGGCGCGCGAAACGACGCGCACTGCGTGAGCATCGAACACAAGATGGGCATCAAGGCCAGCCCGACGGCGGTGCTGCAGTTCGGCGACCACGGCGGTGCGGTGGGTTACCTGGTGGGGCAGGAAAACCGCGGCCTCGAGTACATGTTCATCATGATGAATGCGGCCCGCTACGCTGTGGGCATGCAGGGCATTGCGATCGCCGAGCGCGCCTACCAGAAGGCGGTCCAGTACGCCAAGGACCGGGTGCAGAGCCGGCCGGTGGATGGCAGCATCCAGGCCAGCGCCGCCATCATCCACCACCCGGATGTGCGGCGCATGCTGATGACCATGCGTGCCTACACCGAGGGCTGCCGTGCGATGTCCAGTGTGGCCGCCGCCGCCTACGATGCCGCCCACCACCACCCTGACGCCGAGGCGCGTCGGCAGAATGCTGCGTTCTATGAATTCATGGTGCCCCTGGTCAAGGGCTACAGCACCGAGATGAGCCTCGAGGTCACCTCGCTGGGGGTTCAGGTGCACGGCGGCATGGGCTTCATCGAAGAAACCGGTGCGGCACAGTACTACCGCGATCCCAAGATCCTGACCATCTACGAGGGCACCACCGCCATCCAGGCCAACGACCTGGTGGGCCGCAAGACGGCCCGCGACGGCGGCCAGACGGCCCGGGCCATCGTGGCCCAGATCGAGGGCACCGAGGCCGATCTTCTGGCCGACGGCAGCGAAGCCGCCCTGTCGGTGGCGCGCCGCCTGAAGGCCGCCCGACTGGCCCTGCTGGACGTGATCGATTTCGTCGCCGGTCAGACCAAGGCCTCGCCCAATGCGGTCTTCGCAGGATCGGTGCCCTATCTGATGCTGGCCGGCAATGTGGTGGCCGGGTGGCAGCTGGCGCGCTCGCTGCTGGTGGCCCAGGCGCAATTGGCCCAGGGGCGCGATGAAGGTTTCATGCGCAACAAGATCGCCACCGCGCGCTTCTATGCCGAGCACCTGCTGACCAAGGCTCCCGGCCTGCGCGACAGCATCGTCGAAGGGGCCGAGAGCGTCTGCGCCCTGGCCGTCGAGGCGTTCTGAATCTGACCGAGGGGCGGGTCCTGTCCCGCAATGGACAGGATCCTCTGCCGCGAGCCCTTCAAAATTCCAGCTGAATTCCCACAGGAGACACCATGTCGAGATTGCCCCCGGCCCTGGCCCATCGCCCCTTTCCGGTGATCGGTTCGCCCTTGTTCATCATCAGCAACCCCAAGCTCGTCATCGAGCAATGCAAGGCGGGCGTGATCGGTGCCATGCCGGCGCTGAACGCCCGGCCCGCGGCGCAGCTTGACGAGTGGCTGGCCGAAATCACCGAAGCGCTGGCGGCCCATGACAAGGCCCATCCTGACAGCCCGGCGGCGCCGTTTGCGATCAACCAGATCGTGCACAAGAGCAATGACCGCCTCGAACACGACCTCGAGATGGTGGTGAAGTACAAGGTGCCGGTGATCATCACCTCGCTGGGGGCCCGCACCGATGTCAACGACGCGATCCACAGCTATGGCGGCGTGGTGCTGCACGACATCATCAACAATGCCTTCGCCCGCAAGGCGATCGAGAAGGGCGCGGACGGCCTGATCGCGGTGGCGGCCGGCGCCGGCGGCCACGCAGGCACCAAGAGCCCGTTCGCCCTCATCCAGGAGATCCGTCAGTGGTTCGACGGCCCGCTGGCGCTGTCGGGCTCGATCGCGTCGGGCGGGGCCATCCTGGCAGCGCAGGCCATGGGGGCCGACTTCGCCTACATCGGTTCGGCTTTCATCGCCACCGAGGAGGCCCGGGCTGCCGAGGCCTACAAGCAGGCCATCGTCGACGGCAATTCGGACGATATCGTCTACAGCAATCTCTTCACCGGCGTGCATGGCAACTACCTCAAGCCATCGATCAAGGCCGCCGGGCTGGATCCTGAGAACCTGCCCGAGAGCGATCCGAGCAAGATGAACTTCGGCGGCGACGCCAAGAAGGCCTGGAAGGACATCTGGGGCTGCGG
>JAFAMV010000247.1 GCA_019233055.1 Curvibacter sp. | reverse complement strand
GCGCGCCAGGAGGTCGTCGGCCAATCGGTCCAGGGCTGCCGGCGGCATCTCCCGGGGTCGGGAATCGAAGACCTCGCGAGCCGGCCCCAACAGATCACAACGGCCCTCGTGGATGTCCAGCACCGCCCCTTGGGTGTCGACCTGGCTGCGAGGCAGTTCCCTCGGCGCCCCAGGACGACGCAGGTAGAGCCCGCCCATCACGTAGTAGCTGTGGCCGTCGTCCTCGACATGGCCGTAAGTCGATGCCTCACGCAACCAATGCTCGTCGCTGAGCGCGGGACACTGTGCCAGCACCTCGGCCGGCAAGGCCTCGAAAGTCACTGCCTTGGACAGGTACCGCAATCCCAGCACCGGATCCCGCAAGCCACCTGCGGGAAGGCCGCCTCCCGATGCGCAGAAGGCAACATACAGCCCGACGGCGAGCAGCCAACCGCGCAGGCTAGTAGCGATAGATGACATAGTCCGGCGTCTCATTGCGGTAACTGGGTCCGGGCCAGAACCCGCCCGGCGGATCGTCACCGGAGCGGACCGGCTGGACGAAATCAGATATCCAGTTGCGTCCGTCATAGGCCTCGATGTGCCCCGGCACGCTGCTCGAAGTGCCCTGGATCACGGCCACATCTCCCTTGGCGGGTTGGTAGTTGGCTGAGCTCACAGCCCGAAAACCGATTCGCACCAAGGTCGGCCCCCAGTCCTTGGCGTAGGTGGGGTGCCCATTCGTGGACGCCCCTGCCGCCTCCAGGGCGCGCCGGACATGCGTGGCGCACTTCCCGTGGCCGAATGGCGGCAACGCGATCGTTCGCAATTGACGCAGAAATTTATCGATATCGACATCTGCCATGAAATTCCATCCCTGTTTTCTTTTCGCATCGTGACCAGGGTCACGGTGCCCGCCCATCCTCTGTGCCGACCGGAGAGGCAGGCACATGTTGGGCGACGCCGATTGTCAGGCAGCCCGCGCGCCAGCCAACGGATACAAATGCAACCAAGTGAAGCAGCAGTTACAAAGCCTGCTTTTGTGGCCGCTGGGTCCGGGTCATGTCTTCTTCTTTGAATCCATCATCACGGTCCCCAGCAGACAAGACCCCTGGCAAACGACGCCGTCTCGGCCGAGCAGGCCCCGCCCCACCCCGAATTCAGCGCGTTTCCCTGCCCTTTCCCGTCCTCAGGGCCCAGCCCAGGCAACCGCAAGACATTACAAAAAAACACAACTATTTGAACCATCAATGTTCCGACTAGCACATTTGACCGCTACAGTCTCTGGCATTGCAGGTAGGGCTAGGCAAAGCGCTCTGTCGCTGCACCCGTTCGGGCATGGACCCACCCAGCGGGATCCCAGATCGATGGTCTTGCCTCTGGCAGACGACCCGGCCTGTCCAGGGCCCGTATTACAAAGCCTCCACCGCTACCCGCCATGACTGATGCTCCGGTTTCACTGCAAAAGAACAAGATGCACGCCCAGGCCAGGGAGCTTCAATGGCCCCGCCGCCATGGCTGGCAGCGCCCTCCCGGATTCCAACCCTTGCCCCACCGACCCAGCGCGGCAGCCATGCTGCGGCCAACCCAGACCGGGGCGCCTCCTCGATCAGGCGCCCTGGCATGGACTGCAGGCGAGGAGGCCGTGTGACCTCACTGCTGCCCCCTCGGCTCAGCGGCTTCTCGCCGATGCTGCTGGAATCCCTGGGCCGCTGCCATGACAGGGAAACCTTGTGCCGGCTGTTCGGTGTCTCCGCTCCGCTTTTGGCCGTGGTGCGCAAGCCCAACACCCAGCAGCACCAGCATGTCCATCTGCTGGGACAAGGCCTTTCGCTGGAGTTGCGCTGCCGCGTCAAGGACGAGTTGCTGGAACAGTATGAGTGGGGGCTGCGCAGCTTCACCCTCAACGCCAAGTACTGGGGAGGTGCCTGGCCCGAAGGCCTGGATCCTTCTTGCCATACCGCAGAAGAGATCGTCGGCCTGCTGGCAAGCCAGCCGACACAGGCCTTGATCACACCCGACCTGGCCTGCTTTGCCATCGACGGCCCCGAAGAGGCAAGCTGGAGCATTCTGGCCATGTTGGATCCAAGCGATGGCAGGCTCAAAAGCCTGTCCATGGTGCACATGGGTGAATGGCTGGAAACCCTTCCGATGGCGGCCCCGTCTTGAGGATGTGTTGACCCTCCTGCATGATCTCGAGGAGATCATCCGCTTCTTCCGGAAGATTCGCCCAGCCCAGTTCGGCCAGTTCGCCCGAGGTACACCTGGAACTGAGATGCCATGGCAGCACGGGCAGTCCTGCGGCGATGTGAGGTGCCGGGCTTTGCTGCACCAGGCGCTCGTCGCTGCTGGGGACCTTGGGGTCAGTTGATGAACACTCGGGCATGGGTGCCGCGGTAGAGCGCCAGATGTGCGCACCCTGAACACCAAGCCTGATTGCGGTAGCCGGTGGGCATTGATTCGCCTGAATGCCCGCGACCTTTGATTGTGAAAATACCCTCAGGAGTATATAAAACAAACCGAAAGGAACTGGCATGAAGCTCGAACGTGCTTTGATGGCGTGGGCAGGCGCATCGGCGCTTGCGTTGGGGGTGGCCAGTCTGGCCCAGGCGACCGACAAGGGGGACGGAGCTCCTCCGGCAGTGAATCAGGGCGCTGTCGCGTCCACGCAGGAGCGGCCGGTGGTCGACCTGCGCACCTGGCCGACGCCCGTGATCGATCTGTCGAAGCTGCCCGCCAGCGAACAGAACCGGATGATCCAATGGGGGCAGGCGATCTTCACTCACACCTCCGAATACCTCGGGCCCGAGTTGAACGACCGCAGCAAACGTTTCGCTGGAACGAACATGGCCTGTGCCAGTTGCCATCGCGTGGCTGCAACCCTGCCGTTCGCGGCGCCCCTGATCGGCACCTACAGCGTGTATCCACAGTTCCAGCCGCGCTTCGGTCGGATGGTCTCGTTGGAAAACCGGATCAATCTTTGTTTCACGCACAGCCTGGCCGGACGTGAGATCCCCGACGATTCCAAGGAGATGAAGGCGTTGGTGGCCTATGTCGAGTACCTCTCGCGCGGTGTGCCCAAAGGGGCGAAGATCATCGGCGAGAAGGAAATGGTGGTCGAAGAGCCGAAGCGGGCAGCCAATCTGGTGCGTGGCGAAGAGGTCTACAAAAACCAATGCCTCGCCTGCCATGGGGCCGACGGGCGCGGGCTGCGGGTCGGCACTGCCGGCGACACCAAGGGCTATACCTTCCCGCCGCTTTGGGGGCCGGATGCCACCAGCGAGTCGGCCTCGATGTTTCGCATCCTGTCGACCTTCCAGTATGTGTACGTGAACATGCCCTTCGGCCAGGCCAGTTGGGATCGGCCGGCACTGTCCAAGGACGACGCCTACGACGTGGCGGGTTTTGTTGTCTCGCATCCGCGTCAGCCGCGTGAAGGCGATGTGGGCAAGGATTTCTCCAACCCCTACGACAAGCCCGAGGACTTCCCCTGGGGGCCCTACGTCGACGCCTTCAGCGAAGCCCAACACAAATATGGCCCGTTCGACCCGATCCGGGCCGAGGACGCGGCCGCCCGCGCCAAACTGAAGAAGGAAAAGGAAGCCCGAGGCGGTTGACAGACCCCAGATTGACTTGCTGCGCCAGTCGCTCATCGCCGAGGGCGATGAGCGAGGTGACCCAATCCGCCGCCACCGCCGCCAGATAGAAGCAGTCCGGCCTTGCCGCCTTGATCCAGTTTCGCGTCAATTGATCAAGGACCTTCGAGAGTCTGCCCGTCACAACCCCAATGACCACAGGCCAACAATCAAAAGTCTGTGACGACACAGGCCTTGTCACAAACCTCGGCACAAAGCAAAACGCCCACTGGTTAGTGGGCGTTTGCTTTTGGCGGAGACCGCCTCTATGTTGGTTGCGCGAGAAGGATTTGAACCTCCGACCTTTGGGTTATGAGCCCAACGAGCTACCAGACTGCTCCATCGCGCGGTAGATTTAAATTATAGCTTATTCAGCAGCAGTCTGGGCCGAATCAGCCGAATTATTTTCAGCAGCGCGGTCCACCAGCTCGACCAGGGCCATGGGCGCGTTGTCGCCCACGCGGTAACCCATCTTCAGGATGCGGGTATAGCCGCCCGGACGGGCGTTGAAACGCTTGCCCAGGTCGTTGAACAGCTTGGTGACGCTGTCGCGGTCGCGCAGACGGTCGAAAGCCAGACGGCGGTTGGCCACGGTGTCCACCTTGGACAGGGTGATCATCGGTTCGATCACGCGGCGCAGTTCCTTGGCCTTGGGGACCGTGGTCTTGATGACTTCATGCTCGATGAGCGAGTTCATCATGTTCTGCAGCATCGCCAGGCGGTGCGAGCTGGTGCGGTTGAGTTTACGAAGGCCGTGTCCGTGACGCATAGTGCTTTCCTTTCTTTATTGATGACAACCAGCCGGATCAGGTACTGGTCGATGCACTCTTCATTCCACTTCCCATCCGTCTCATGACGGATGGGTCGGGCTCGCTGAAAAAAGCGAAGCCCATGATTATAACTTAACGCTTGTCGAGACCTGCGGGCGGCCAGCTTTCCAGCTTCATGCCCAGGGTCAGGCCGCGCGAGGCCAGGACTTCCTTGATCTCGTTGAGCGACTTGCGACCCAGGTTCGGGGTCTTCAGCAGTTCGTTCTCGGTGCGCTGGATCAGGTCGCCGATGTAGTAGATGTTCTCTGCCTTCAGGCAGTTCGCCGAACGCACGGTCAGTTCCAGCTCGTCCACAGGACGCAGCAGGATCGGATCGAACGAGGCGCCACCACGCGGAGCCGGTTGGTCGAACGCAGCCAGTTCGCCACCTTCGAGCTGGGCAAACACGGCCAGTTGTTCCACCAGGATCTTGGCCGAGGCACGCACCGCGTCTTCGGCAGTGATGGCCCCATTGGTTTCGATCTCAACCACCAGCTTGTCCAGGTCGGTACGCTGTTCGACACGGGCGCTTTCGACGGTGTAGCTCACGCGGCGGACCGGCGAGAACGAGGCGTCGAGAACGATGCGGCCAATCGACTTGCTGGGCTCATCGGCAAAGCGGCGGATGTTGCCGGGCACGTAGCCACGGCCCTTTTCGACCTTGATCTGCATGTCGAGCTTGCCACCGGCCGACAACGTGGCGATCACGTGCTCGGGGTTGATGATCTCGACATCATGCGGGGTCTGGATATCGCCAGCGGTGACCACGCCTTCGCCATCCTTGCGCAGGCTCAGGGTCACTTCGTCGCGGTTGTGCAGCTTGAACACCACGCCCTTCAGGTTCAGAAGGATGTTGACCACATCTTCCTGGACACCGTCGATGGAGGAGTACTCGTGCAGAACACCTGCGATCGTGACTTCAGTCGCTGCGTACCCCACCATGGAGGACAGCAGCACGCGCCGGATTGCGTTGCCCAGCGTATGGCCATAGCCACGCTCGAACGGTTCCAGGGCGACCTTGGCACGGTTGTTGCCAAGCTGTTCCACGGTGATTGCTTTGGGTTTCAGCAAGTTGGTTTGCATTCAGACTTCCTCTCAATACCCCCGGCTCGTTACACCGGTAAGGCTGGTGAAGCACCTATACCGCGGTGCCCCGCGGTATAGGAACGATTTCATTTGAACGGATGATTAACGCGAATACAGTTCAACGATCAGCGATTCGTTGATGTCTGCACCGAATTCATCGCGGTCCGGTGCCTTCTTGAAGGTACCTTCTGCCTTGTCGGCGTTGACTTCCACCCAGGCGGGCATGCCGACTTGCTGGGCCAGTTGCAGGGCTTCGATCACGCGGCCTTGCTTCTTGGACTTCTCACGCACGGCCACCACGTCACCGGCCTTGACCAGGTAGGACGGGATGTTGACCGATTGGCCGTTCACGGTGATGGCCTTGTGCGAAACCAGCTGACGGGCTTCTGCGCGGGTCGAACCGAAACCCATGCGGTAGACCACGTTGTCCAGACGGGACTCGAGGATCAGCAGCAGGTTGGCGCCGGTGTTGCCACGGCGACGGTCGGCTTCTTCGAAGTAGCGGCGGAATTGCTTTTCCAGCACGCCGTACATGCGCTTGACCTTCTGCTTTTCACGCAGTTGCAGACCGAAGTCAGAGGTACGGGCACCCGAGGTGCGGCCGTGCTGACCAGGCTTGGAGTCGAACTTGGCCTTGTCCGCGATCGAGCGGCGGGCGCTCTTCAGGAACAGGTCAGTGCCTTCACGGCGGGAGAGTTTGGCCTTGGGGCCGAGGTAACGTGCCACTTGAGCTTCCTTTTATGTCATCTGCCGCACAGATTTCCCATGCGGGAGCCATCGGCGAGGAGCCGATGGCGGTGGGCTTTGAAAATCAGATACGACGACGCTTCTGGGGGCGGCAGCCGTTGTGCGGCACCGGCGTCACATCGGAGATGGACGTGATGCGGATGCCCAGGGCACCCAGTGCACGAACGGAGGACTCGCGACCCGGGCCGGGGCCCTTGATCTCGACGTCGAGGTTCTTGATGCCTTGCTCAATGGCAGCGCGACCAGCCACTTCCGACGCGACCTGAGCCGCAAAGGGCGTGGACTTGCGGGAGCCCTTGAAGCCTTGACCACCCGACGAAGCCCAGGACAGGGCGTTGCCCTGACGGTCCGTGATGGTGATGATCGTGTTGTTGAACGAGGCGTGAACGTGGGCAATCCCGTCAGAGACGTTCTTGCGGACCTTCTTGCGCACACGTTGCGCGGCGTTATTGGCGGGTGCTTTTGCCATATTGATCTCTCAATTATTTCTTCAGTGCGGCTGCGGCCTTGCGCGGACCCTTGCGGGTACGAGCGTTGGTGCGGGTGCGTTGACCACGCATCGGCAGGCCACGGCGGTGGCGGAAGCCGCGGTAGCAACCGATGTCCATCAAGCGCTTGATGTTCATCGTGGTTTCACGACGCAGGTCACCTTCGATGGTGAACTGTTCGATCTGTTCGCGGATCTTCTCCAGATCGCCGTCCGTCAGATCCTTGATCTTCTTGGAGTAAGCGATGCCCGTGGCTTCGCAGATCTTGCGAGCGCGGGTGCGACCGATGCCAAAAATGGCGGTCAAACCGATTTCCGCATGCTTGTGCGGCGGAATGTTAATCCCAGCAATACGTGCCATGTGCGTCCTCTATAACTTGTAAATCAGCCCTGGCGCTGCTTGTGACGTGCATCCGTGCAGATCACTCGCACCACACCCTTGCGGCGGATGATTTTGCAGTTGCGGCAGATTTTCTTGACCGAAGCCGAAACTCTCATTTCATTCTCCTAAAACTTTTCAAACCGCAACCATCACCTGGCGCGGAAAACAATACGTGCCCGAGACAGATCGTAGGGCGTCAATTCGACCGTGACCTTGTCACCGGGAAGGATGCGGATGTAATGCATCCGCATCTTCCCCGAGATGTGACCCAACACAATGTGACCATTCTCCAGCTTCACGCGGAAAGTCGCGTTCGGCAGGTTTTCGATGACCTCACCTTGCATCTGGATGACATCGTCCTTGGCCATGTCAACTCAACCACCCATGGATGTCTTGAAGTTCGCTTTCTTGAGCAGTGATTCGTACTGCTGCGACATCATGTAATTCTGGACCTGGGCCATGAAATCCATGGTCACGACCACAATGATCAGCAGCGAAGTCCCCCCGAAATAGAACGGAACGTTGTACTTCAGGATCAGGAATTCCGGCAGCAGACACACAAACGTGATGTACACCGCACCAGCCAGGGTCAGTCGCACGAGAATCTTGTCGATGTAGCGTGCAGTCTGTTCGCCTGGGCGAATTCCGGGAACGAAAGCCCCGCTCTTCTTCAAGTTGTCTGCTGTCTCACGGCTATTGAAAACCAGCGCCGTATAGAAGAAGCAGAAAAATACGATGGCAGCGGCATACAGAATCACATAGATCGGTTGACCAGGGGTCAGCGTTCCAGCGATGTCCTTCAGCCAACGCATCGATTCGCCGGTACTGAACCAGCCCACCACCGTTGCAGGAAGCAAGATGATGGAGGAGGCAAAGATCGGCGGCACCACACCTGCCATGTTGAGCTTCAAGGGCAGATGGGACGATTGCCCACCATAGACCTTGTTGCCCACCTGACGCCGTGCATAGTTGACGAGGATCTTGCGTTGACCACGTTCGACGAAGACGACGAAGAAGGTCACCAGAGCCACGACAACCACCACGAACAAGGCGACCGGGATGCTCATGGCACCGGTGTTCACCAGTTCCAGGAGACCGCCGATGGACTTGGGCAGACCGGCAGCGATGCCGGCGAAGATCAGGATCGAAATCCCGTTGCCCAGACCCCGTTCGGTGATCTGCTCACCCAGCCACATCAGGAACATGGTCCCTGCGGTCAGGCTCACCATGGCGGTCAGGCGGAAGCCGAACCCCGGGGCGATGACCAGGCCTGCGGTGCTCTCGAGCGCCACGGCAATGCCGAGCGACTGGAAGAGCGCCAGACCCAGGGTCCCATACCGCGTGTACTGGGTGATCTTGCGCCGGCCGGCCTCGCCTTCCTTCTTCAATTGCTCGAAGGCGGGAAGGACATAGGACAGCAATTGCATGATGATCGACGCCGAGATGTACGGCATGATGCCCAGTGCGAACACCGTGAACCTCGACAACGCTCCACCGGAGAACATGTTGAAGAGATTCAGGATCCCCCCCTGCTGGCCCTTGAAGAGCTGCTGGAGCTGGGCCGGGTCGATACCCGGCACAGGGATGTGGGCGCCAATGCGATACACCACGAGCGCGAGCAACAGAAACACCAGACGCCGACGCAGATCGCCGAACTTTCCGGTCTTTGCCACTTGTGCTGCGCTAGTTGCCACGATGGATGTCTTTCAGGGCCAATCAGGCGACGCTGCCACCGGCAGCTTCGATCACGGCCTTGGCGCCAGCGGTGGCACCGATGCCGTTGAGCTTGACTGCCTTGGTCAGTTCGCCGGTCTTGATGACCTTCACCACCTTGGACAGTTCACCCACCAGACCGGCGGCCTTCAGGGCGCCCAGATCGACTTCGGCCAGACCCAGTTGTTCCAGGTCGGACAGGGTCACCTCAGCGTTGAATTGCAGCTGTTGCGACTTGAAGCCACGCTTGGGCAGGCGACGTTGCAGAGGCATTTGACCGCCTTCGAAACCCACCTTGTGGTAGCCGCCCGAACGCGACTTCTGACCCTTGTGGCCACGACCGGCCGTCTTGCCCAGACCGGAGCCAATGCCACGGCCGACGCGACGCTTGGCGTGCTTGGCGCCAGCTGCGGGCTTGATGCTATTGAGTTCCATGTTCTTTCTCTCAGAGCACTTTGACCAGATAGCTGATCTTGTTGATCATGCCGCGCACTTCGGGGCTGTCCTTGAGCTCGCTGATGCTGTTCAGCTTGCGCAGGCCCAGACCACGGACGGTGGCGCGGTGCGATTCTTTGGTGCCGATCGGGCTGCGGACCAGCTGGATCTTCACGGTGTTTTGGGTCGTCATGGGATGACTCCTTCTTAGGCGAAGATCTCTTCGACCGACTTGCCGCGCTTGGCAGCAATTTCAGCCGGAGTGGTCGAGTTCTTCAGCGCGTCAAACGTGGCACGGACCATGTTGTAAGGGTTCGACGAACCATGGCTCTTGGCCACGATGTCGGTGATGCCCATCACTTCGAACACGGCGCGCATCGGACCGCCGGCAATGATGCCGGTACCCTTGGGAGCCGGAGCCATCATCACGACGGCCGCGCCATGGTGGCCGGTCACGTTGTGGTGGATGGTGCCGTTCTTCAGGGAGACCTTGGTCATGTTGCGACGGGCTTCTTCCATCGCCTTTTGCACGGCAGCAGGCACTTCCTTGGACTTGCCCTTGCCCATGCCGACACGACCATCGCCATCGCCGACCACGGTCAAGGCTGCGAAACCGAGAATACGGCCGCCCTTGACCACCTTGGTCACGCGATTCACGGCGATCATCTTCTCGCGCATGCCGTCGTCGCGACCTTCGTCTTGAACTTTGGGTTGAAACTTAGCCATTTTTGATTCCCGTCCGCTTAGAACTGCAGGCCAGCTTCACGGGCAGCGTCGGCCAAAGCCTTGACGCGACCGTGGTAAGCGAAACCAGCGCGATCGAATGCCACCTTCTCGACGCCGGCAGCCTTCGCCTTTTCAGCGATGCGCTTGCCGATGATCGTCGCCGCAGCGGCGTTGCCACCCTTGCCGGAAGCGCCGAGCGAGGCACGGACTTCGGCTTCTGCGGTAGAAGCGCTGGCCAGCACCTTGGTGCCGCAGCCAGAGATCACTTGAGCGTAGATGTGCAGGTTGGTACGGTTCACGGACAAACGCGCCACGCCTTGATTGGCAATGCGGATGCGGGTTTGACGTGCACGGCGCAGACGCTGCTCTTTTTTGGTCAACATGCTGCAGCTCCTTACTTCTTCTTGGTCTCTTTGATCGTGATCTTTTCGTCCGCATAACGGATGCCCTTGCCCTTGTAGGGCTCGGGAGGACGAACAGCACGGATCTCGGCAGCGACCTGACCGACGCGCTGACGGTCAGCGCCCTTGATCAGGATTTCGGTTGCCGTCGGAGTGGCCACGGTGATGCCTTGGGGCATTTCGATGTTCACGGGGTGGGAGTAACCCACCGCCAGGTTCAGCTTGGTGCCTTGAGCAGCGGCCTTGTAGCCCACGCCGACCAGGGTCAGCTTCTTCTCAAAACCCTTGCTGACACCGACCACCATGTTGTTGACCAGCTGGCGCAGCGTGCCGGACATGGCATTGGCTTCGCGAGAGTCATTCACGGGAGCGAACGACAGCTTGCCGTTTTCGCTGGTGACAGTGACCAGTGCGTTTTGCGCCAGCGACAGGGCACCGCCGGTGCCCTTCACGCTGATCTGGTCTTCCTTGATCGACACATCCACACCTTGGGGGATGGCGACGGGTGCTTTGCCTACACGGGACATTTCAGTTTCTCCTCAATGTCTCGGTTTAAGCCACATAGCACAGCACTTCACCACCGACACCGGTAGCACGTGCTTTGCGATCGGTCATCACGCCCTTGGGGGTGGTGACGATGGCCACGCCGAGGCCATTCATGACTTGGGGGATGGCGTCACGGCCCTTGTAGACACGCAGGCCAGGGCGGCTGACGCGCTCGATGCGCTCAATCACCGGACGACCAGCGTAGTACTTCAGGGAAATTTCGAGTTCGGACTTGCCTTCGTTGGTCTTCACTTGGAAGCCGTCGATGTAGCCTTCATCCTTCAGCACTTGGGCGATGGCCACCTTCACTTTGGACGAAGGAACCAGCACGGTAGCCTTGGCCACCATCTGTGCATTGCGGATGCGGGTCAGCAAGTCAGCGATGGGATCACTCATGCTCATGTTTAATCTCTCCTGCTTGCTTACCAGCTGGCCTTGGTGACACCGGGGATGTCGCCAGCAAAAGCCAGTTCACGAATCTTGGCGCGACCCAGACCGAATTGACGGAAGGTGCCACGCGGACGGCCCGTGATTTCGCAACGGTTGCGCTGACGGGTCGGGTTGGCGTTGCGCGGGAGCTTCTGCAGGCCCAGACGGGCAGCAGCACGCTCTTCGTCGCTGCGCTTGGCATCGTTGGCGATGGCCTTCAGTTCGGCGTGTTTCTTCGCGAACTTGGCAACCAGTTTTTCTCGCTTGAGCTCGCGCTCGATCAAAGCTACTTTAGCCACACGACACCTCAGTTCTTGAACGGGAAACGGAAGCCGGCGAGCAGTGCCTTGCACTCATCGTCCGTCTTGGCCGTCGTGGTGATGCTGATATTGAGACCGCGCAGGGCATCGACCTTGTCGTACTCAATTTCCGGGAAGATGATCTGTTCCTTGACGCCGATGTTGTAGTTGCCACGGCCGTCGAAGGCGCGACCCGAGATACCACGGAAGTCACGCACGCGGGGCAGGGCAATCGTCACGAAACGGTCCAGGAATTCATACATCTGGACGCCGCGCAGGGTCACCATGCAACCGATGGCCTGGCCTTCGCGGATCTTGAAACCGGCGATGGCTTTCTTGGCCTTGGTCACGACAGGCTTCTGGCCGGCGATCTTGGTCAGGTCGCCGACGGCGTTGTCCATGACCTTCTTGTCCGACACGGCTTCGCTCACACCCATGTTCAGGGTGATCTTGGTCAGACGCGGCACTTGCATCGGAGAGGTGTAGCCAAACTTGGCCATCAGCTCCGGAGCCACTTTTTCACGGTAGTGTTGTTGCAGTCGTGCCATGGTCATGCCACCTTGATTTCTTCGCCGCTGGACTTGTAGACGCGCACACGCTTGCCGTCAGCCAGGAGCTTGATGCCCACGCGGTCAGCCTTGCCCGTGGCGGCATTGAAGATGGCCACGTTGGACTGATGGATGGGCATGGACTTTTCCACGATGCCACCAGTCGTACCCTTCATGGGGTTCGGCTTGGTGTGCTTCTTCACCAGGTTGATGCCTTCCACGATCACGTGGGAGTCATCCTTGCGCAGCACAACCTGGCCGCGCTTGCCCTTGTCGCGCCCGGTGAGCACGATGACTTCGTCGCCTTTGCGGATCTTGTTCATGATGCGCGTCCTCAGAGAACTTCAGGAGCCAGGGACACGATCTTCATGAACTTCTCGGTACGCAGTTCACGCGTCACGGGTCCAAAGATGCGGGTGCCGATCGGCTCCAGCTTGGCGTTCAGCAGCACTGCTGCATTGCCATCAAACTTAACGAGCGAGCCATCGCCACGGCGGATGCCCTTGGCGGTGCGGACCACCACTGCGCTGTAAACCTCGCCCTTCTTGACGCGGCCACGCGGAGCGGCTTCCTTGATGCTCACCTTGATGATGTCGCCGACACTGGCGTAGCGACGCTTCGAGCCGCCGAGCACCTTGATGCACAGGACGGACTTGGCGCCAGTGTTGTCGGCAACCTCTAACCGAGATTCTGTTTGGATCATTTCAATATTCCCAACTTGTACCAGGGCTCTTGACCATCAAAAGCACCAGTCAGTCTTGGGCCCGTCGTCCGCGCCACAAACCATTTTGCGGCGCTTCCGCTGAGCAAGAAACTTCGCCTTTTAGAGCGAAGCCTGTGAGTATTGCAAAAAACCCAAATGGAGTCAAGCCCCTGCCGCAAATTTCAGGGCAGAGTGGCGTAGCGTGCCGCCAGGGCGACGAATTCGTCGATGGGCTGGGGGGTGCCGAGTTCTTCGCCAAGCACCTTGGCGACCTCGGGCGCGGCTGCGGCGGCTGCGGCCGCATCCAGGAACAACAGGCGGTTGCGCCGGGCCAGCACGTCTTCGACGGTGCGGGCGTATTCATACCGGGCGGCGAATCGTACCATGGCTTCACTGAGGTTCTGTGCCAGCCAGCGATGCTGTCCCGGCATCGAGGCCAGCAGCGGCGCCTCGGTGCCGTAGAGGTGCACGCCGGGCGGCTGACTCAGCCTGACCGTGGCCTGCGAAGCCTCCGGCGCGCCGATCAGCGGATGGGCGGCGGTCCGGGCAGGCGCCAGATCGGCCAGCAGGCCGGCCTGCTGGCATTTGTCGAGCACATCTTCGGCCATGGCCCGGTAGGTGGTCCACTTGCCGCCGGTCACGGTGACCAGGCCCGACTTGCTGACCGCCACGGTGTGCTCGCGGCTGATGCCCTTGGTGTTGCCATCGTCCTCCACCGGCTTGACCAGGGGGCGCAAGCCCACCCAGACGCTGCGGACGTCTTCGCGGCGCGGCGCCTTCTTCAGGTAGCGTGCCGACTCATTGAGGATGAAGGCCACTTCGTCGGCGAAGGGTTCGGGCTCGCG
>JAFAMV010000076.1 GCA_019233055.1 Curvibacter sp. | reverse complement strand
CCGTGGCCCTGCTGGGCCGCATCATGTGCTACGCGATCTGCGCGCTGGCCATGGACCTGATCTGGGGCTACACGGGCATCCTCTCGCTGGGGCACGGGCTGTTTTTCGCGCTCGGCGGCTACGTGATGGGCATGTACCTCATGCGCCAGATCGGGCGCGACGGCAACTACAAGAGCGATCTGCCGGATTTCATGGTGTTCCTCGACTGGAAGACCCTGCCCTGGCACTGGGCTCTGTCCGACAGCTTTGCCGCCACGCTGATCCTCATCGTGCTGGTGCCGGGGCTGGTCGCGGCGGTGTTCGGTTTCTTCGCCTTCCGCTCGCGCATCAAGGGGGTGTATTTCTCGATCATCACCCAGGCCATGACCTTTGCCGCGATGCTGCTGTTCTTCCGCAACGAGACCGGCTTCGGCGGCAACAACGGCTTCACCGATTTCAAGCGCATCCTGGGCCAACCGATCGCCACGCCGGGCATGCGCATGACCCTGTTCGTGCTGACCGGCCTCACCCTGCTGGGCTTCTACCTGATGGCGCGCTGGCTGATCCGCTCCAAGTTCGGGCGGGTGCTGCAGGCCATCCGCGATGCCGAAAGCCGGGTCATGTTCTCGGGCTACAACCCGCTGCCCTACAAGCTCACCATCTGGACCCTGTCGGCCGTCATGTGCGGCGTGGCCGGCGCGCTCTATGTGCCCCAGGTGGGCATCATCAACCCCAGCGAGATGAGCACCGCCGCGTCGATCGAGATGGCGGTGTGGGCGGCGGTGGGCGGACGCGCCACCCTGGTCGGGCCGGTGCTCGGGGCCTTCCTGGTCAATGGCGCCAAGAGCTGGCTGACGGTGACCGCGCCCGAGTTCTGGCTGTACTTTCTCGGGGCGCTGTTCATCGCGGTGACCCTGTTCCTGCCCGATGGGGTGGTGGGTCTGGTGAAACGGTTTCGCAAGGGAGATGCCAGCGTGGAGGAGAAGACATCATGACGCCGGACCTGCTGGAGCAAGGCGCCGAGCGCGTCGCGGCCCACGAGGCCCTGGTGGCGGCACGTGGCCGGCACACCGAGTCGGGCGGTCGCGAGGCGGGCTTCGGCCGGCCGGTGGAGGCCGGTCAGGTGGACGTGGTGCACGGTCGCATCCTCTACCTGGACGATGTCAGCGTGAGCTTTGATGGCTTCAAGGCGATCAACAAACTGTCACTGGACATCGCGCCGGGCGAGCTGCGCTGCATCATCGGGCCCAACGGCGCGGGCAAGACCACGATGATGGACATCATCACGGGCAAGACCCGGCCCGACGAGGGCAAGGTCTTCTTCGGCAGCACCATCGACCTGCTGCGCTACCGCGAGGCCGAGATCGCCGGGCTGGGCATCGGCCGCAAATTCCAGAAGCCGACGGTGTTCGAGCAACTGACCGTGTTCGAGAACCTCGAACTCGCGCTCAAGACCCACAAGGGGGTGCGGGCGTCGATGTTCTTCCGGCTCGACTCGGCCCAGAGCGACCGCCTGGCCGAGGTGCTGCACACCATCCACCTGGCGGCGCAGGTGACCCAGTCCGCCGGGACGCTGAGCCATGGCCAGAAGCAGTGGCTGGAAATCGGCATGCTGCTGATGCAGGACCCCAAGCTGCTGCTGCTCGACGAGCCGGTGGCCGGCATGACCGACGAGGAGACCGCCCGCACGGCCGAGCTGTTCCTGAGCCTCAAGGGGCGGCATTCGCTGATGGTGGTGGAGCATGACATGAGCTTCATCCGGACGATCTCGGACATCGTGACCGTGCTGTGTGATGGGGCGGTGCTGGCGCAGGGGACGCTGGATCAGGTGCAGGCGGATGAGCGCGTGATCGAGGTTTATCTGGGGCGGTGAGTTTGATGGTTTTTGCTGGTTTTTGCTCGTTTTTGGGGGCGTGCCCTGATCCGAGGGCGGGGGCAGGGTCTCGGCCCGGCGGCCGAGGCACTTTTCTTTGCCTTGCCAAAGAAAAGTACCCAAAAGAAAGGCGCGCCGATGACCGGGCCGCTGCGCGGTTCCCTGCGCTGCTCACGTCGGGCGGGGTCTCGCAGAAACTCGCTGCGCTCAGACATCTGCGAGCCCTTGTCCGCCCGCCGCTGCGCTGCTCGGCCCAGTCAACGGCATTTCAAATACGGACGAGCTCACATCCATCGCGGACATTGAATAAGGCGGCAGAGCACTGGCATCCCCCTCGCACTGCGAAGCAGCTGCGCCCTCCGATTGAAACAACAAGGCGTGGCTGCGCAGCAGCAGCCGTCTGGGCCCCGCCCCCAAAGCCCGTCTGTCTCGGCGAGCAGCGCAGCCTTGAGCGGGATCAGGCTCGCAGATGTTTGAGCGCAGCGAGTTTCTGCGAGACCCCGCTCAAGGTGAGCAGCGCAGCGCACCCTGCGCAGCAGGGCGAGACAGTCGGGTCGCCTTTCTTTTGGGTACTTTTCTTTGGCGAAGCAAAGAAAAGTGCCTCGGCCGCCGGGCCGAGACCCGGCCCCCGCCCTCCAACCAGGGCACAACCCAAAACCACCCCCGAGAGCCCCCCATGCTGAAAGCACAAAACCTCAACCAGTACTACGGCGGCTCCCACATCCTGCGCGACGTGAGCCTGCAGACCACCCTCGGCCAGGTCACCGTCCTGCTGGGCCGCAACGGCGTCGGCAAGACCACCCTGTTGAAAAGCCTCATGGGCCTGGTGCCCATCAAGACCGGCAGCATCGAGTTCGACGGCCACCCCATCGACAAGGCCACTCCCTACGAGCGCGCCCGCGCCGGCATCGGCTACGTGCCCCAGGGCCGTGAGATCTTCGCCCGCCTCACGGTGGAGGAGAACCTGCGCATGGGCCTGGCCTACCGCCCCGCAGGCACCCCGATCCCGGCCGAGTTGTATGAGCTGTTCCCGGTGCTCAGGCAGATGCTGCACCGCCGTGGCGGCGACCTCTCGGGCGGTCAGCAGCAGCAGCTGGCCATCGCCCGGGCCCTGGCGGCCGGGCCGCGCCTGCTGATCCTGGACGAGCCCACCGAGGGCATCCAGCCCAGCATCATCAAGGACATCGGCCGCGTGATCCGCATGCTGGCCGACCGCGGCGACATGGCGATCCTGCTGTGCGAGCAGTACTACGACTTCGCCGAGGAGCTGGCCGACGACTACCTGGTCATGGAACGCGGCGAGGTCATCGCCCGCGGGCCGGGTGCCGAGATGGCCGACAAGGGCATCCGCCAACTGGTGGCGATCTGAGAGCCTGGTCAATGTCTCCCACGGGTCGCGCTGCGGCCTTTTCGGGATGGGATGCAAGGCGCGGCATCAGGGCTTTCAGCAGCCGAGCTGGTCGGCCAGCGCTTCGAGCGAGGCCGCATGCAGGTGGTTGCCGGCCACCGGAGAGACATCCTTGACGTGCGCTGCACCGAATTCGAGCGGGCGCTCGATGTAGGCGCTGTACAGGCCGCAACCGCGCGCGGCTTCCAGGTCGTCGTGGTGGGCCGCCACCAGCATCACCTGGTCCGGGCGCAGATCGAAGGTCGATGCCACGCCTAGGTAGGTGCGCGGATCGGGCTTGTAGGCGCGGAACACTTCGGCGCTGAGGATGCAGTCCCAGGGCAGGCCGGCGCGCTTGGCCATGTCGGCCAGCAGGCCGATGTTGCCGTTGGACAGAGTGCACAGGGTGTAGCGGCGCCGCAGACGGGTCAGGCCGGCCACGCTGTCGGGCCAGGGATTCAGGCGATGCCAGGCTCGGTTCAGGTGCACCCGTGCGGCTTCGTCGAGGTGGGCCAGGCCGAAGTCGGGCAGCAGGCTGTCGAGGATCATGCGGTGCAGATCGTCGATGCGCGTCCAGCCCAGCTCACCGCTCATGACACGGGCCATCGCCGGTCGGTAGCCGGCACGCCAGGCGTTGGCGAAGGCGTCGCCATCGATGCCGGGGTACAGCGCCTCGACCTCGGCTTTCAGGCTGCCGTGCCAGTCGACCACCGTGCCGAAGATGTCGAAAGCCAGGACCTGGAGTTGGTCGGGTTGGGGGGAGACATTTGGCATGACTTTGATTCCTCCTGAGTGTCTGTGGCCGGCAAGGCTACCGGCTCGTCTTGGCGTGGCCCTGTCGCATGGATTACAGCGCCCAGATCCGGGGCGCTTCGGCTGTCAGATCCCAGAGCTGCTCTCGCCACAGCGACCAGACCCTGCGCAACAGGGCCATGACCGGTTCGACCTGCGGCCCCAGCACCCGCAGCACCAGCACCTGCCCGTGCGGGCTGGTGGCGCCGGCCCGGGCGGCGAGCGGATGCCCCTCGGCCGCCTCGCGGGCCAGATCGAGTGCCAGCTCGCGGCGCGCGCGGCTGAAGGCGCTGCCGGCCAGCAGGAACAGCGAGCCCAGGCAACGCTGGCCGTCCAGGCCCAACGGGCTCTGCAACAGGCGGTGGTCGCTGGCGGCGATGCGGCCGCGTTCCAGCCAGGCGCCTTCGAGTTCGAGGTGCTGGGTGATCTCGCCGGCATCGAAGGGCTGGCCGGCATGGGGCAGGCCCAGGGCGCAGACCTCCCAGCCCAGCAGCTCGGCGCCCGGGGCCAGTTGCACGCGCAAGCTGTTGCGGGCCCGGCATTGGTGGTAGGCGATGGTCTCCAGCGGCAGCCACTCGAGGCGGCTGCCGGCGGCCAGTTCGATGCGGGTCTGCTGGCGGGCTTCCTCACCCAGGGAGCGGTAGAAGCGGGTGGCACCCGGGGTGGTGATCAGCGCATGGGCGCCGGCCTCGGCCCGCACCCGGATGTCCAGGGTGTCGCCTCCGACCAGGCCCCCGGGCGGGTGCACCAGCACGTTGTGGCAGACCGGGCCTTCCGGGTAGAGGCTTTTGAGGACCCTGAGCGGGCCCTCGTGCCGGTGGTGCAGGATGGTGCGGTCGCTGCGCCGCTGGTAATCGAGTTCGAGTCGGGCGTGCCAGGACATGGGGCCTAGTTTAGGGCGGCTCGGCCGCTCAGTGGCCCTCGCGGGAGCCCCGATGAGCCCAGGCCGTGGTGTGGCGCTCAAGGAGGCTGAACAGCTCGTACATCACCATGGCCATGGCGCCGACCACCACCAGACCGGCAAAGGCCAAGCCCATCTGCATGGCCGAGCCGGCGCTGATCAGCAGGTAGCCGATGCCTTCGTTGGCGGCAGTCATTTCCGACACCGTGGTGCCGACGAAGGCCAGCGTGATCGCCACCTTGAGCGAACCATAGAAATACGGCAGCGAGCGCGGCAGCCCCACCTTGACCAGCACATCCCAGCGCCGCGCGCCCAGCACCCGCAACACATCCTCGAGTTCGGGCTCCAGCGTGGCCAGGCCGGTGGCGATGTTCACCGTGATCGGGAAGAAGCTGATCAGGAAGGCGGTCAGCACCGCCGGGCCGATGCCGATGCCGAACCAGACCACGAGAATGGGCACGAAGGCCGCCTTGGGCAGTGCGTTGAAGGCGGTCATCAGCGGGTAGACCGCCGCATAGGCCACGCGCGAGCTGCCGATCACGAAGCCCAGCAGCACCCCGACCACGATGGCCAGGCCGAAGCCGGCCATGGTCACCCAGAAGGTGCGCCAGGCGTGGGCGGCGATGACGGCCCGGAATTCGAGCAACTGCTCGCCGACGCGGGCCGGACTCGGGAAGATGAATTCGGAGACCTGGAAGGCCGAGCACAGCAGCTGCCAGAGCACCAGCACGGCCAGCAGCAGCAGCCAGGGCGACCAGCGTTCGATCTGTTTCTTGTTCATGGTGGGGGCCTGTCAGTCACTGGCTGATGAGCGCACCGGGCTGGCGCAGCGCGCCGATATGGCCGCGCAGTTCGAGCACGATGTCGGTGAAATCCTTGCTGTAGGTGAGTTCGAGTTCGCGCGGGCGGGGCAGGTCGATGTCGCGGCGGACCACGAAGCGCCCCGGGCTCTTGCTCATGACATAGACCGTGTCGGCGAGGAAGACCGATTCGCGCAGGTCGTGGGTGACCAGGATGACGTTGAATTTCTGCTCGGCCTGCAGGTCGCGCAAGATGCACCAGAGCTCTTCGCGGGTGAAGGCGTCGAGGGCGCCGAAGGGCTCGTCGAGCAGCAGCATCTTGGGTTCGTGGATCAGCGCCCGGCAGATGCTGGCGCGCTGCTGCATGCCGCCCGACAGTTGCCAGGGAAACTTGTCCTCGTAGCCGGCCAGCCCCACCTTCTGCAGCAGGGCCCGGGCCCGGGCCTCGTACTCGGCGCGCCGCCTCTTGAATAGCGAGCGATGCGGCTCGACGATCTCCAGCGGCAGCAGCACGTTGTCGACGGTGCTGCGCCAGGGCAGCAGCGAGGGGGCCTGGAAGGCCATGCCCGAGATCTTCAGCGGACCGGTCACCGGCTGCCCGTCGATGAAGATCTTGCCCATGGAAGGCATCTTCAGGCCGGTGGTGAGCTTCATGAAGGTCGACTTGCCGCAGCCCGAGGGGCCGACGATGGCGATGAACTCGCCTTGCCGCACCTGCAGGTCGATGCCTTCGACCGCGAAGTGGTTCTGCGCCAGCAACTGCTCGTTGTAGGCCAGCCAGACATCGCGGAAGTCGACGAAAAACGGTGCGGCCGCCGGGCCGGATTCAGGGGCTTGCATGCGGGGCGTGCTCCGTGGCTGGTTGGCCGGACCGGCTCATTTGCGCGGCAGGATGTTGAGTTCGGAAGCCGCAGGCAGGTAGGCGCTGCTCCACACCAGGTCGGGGTTGACGCGGGTCTTGGTCGCATAGGCGTCGGAGACCTGGGAGGCCATCAGCGTCAGGCGGGCGGGGTTGATCTGGCCGAAACCCTCGGCGCGGGCATCGGCGCTGTTGATGACGGTGTCGATGGCCAGTTTCAGGCGCCGGGTCTCGAGCTCGGTGTTGACGATGCCGTCGCGTTGCTTGACATAGTCGATGGCGGCCTCGGGCTTGGCGATCACCTCCTTGGCGCCCTTGGCAAAGGCCGACAGGAAGGCCTTCACTGCCGCCGGGTTCTCCTTGAGCAGCTTGGGCGAGGCGATGATCACATTGCCGTAGAGCTTCACGCCATAGTCGGGGAAGGGCATGACCACCACGTCGGAGGTCTTCACGCCACGTGCTTCGAGATTGAGCAGCGAGGTGAAGCTGAAGCCGGTGATGGCGTCGATGTCGCCGCGCACCAGCATGGTCTCGCGCAGCGACGGGTCCATGGCGGTCCATTCGACGGCGCCCACCTTGTTGGCCTTGGCGAAGATCGGGAAGGCCCGGCGGCCGGCATCGAAGACCGGGGCGCCGAGCTTCTTGCCGGCCAGGTCGGCGGGCTTGCCGATGCCGCTCTTCTTCAGGGCCATCACCGCCGCCGGGGTGTCGTTGTAGACCATCATCACCGCGACCGGCTTGTTGGGCGCGTCGGGGTTGTTGGCCTCGAATTCCATCAGGGCGGCCAGGTCGGCAAAGCCCATGTCGTAGCTGCCCGAGGCCACGCGCTGCACCGCAGCGCCCGAGCCGTTGCCGGCATCGATGCTGACGTCGAGCCGGGCGTCCTTGAAATAGCCCTTGGCGGCGGGCAGCAGGAACAGGGCCGACGGGCCTTCGAAGCGCCAGTCGAGCTGGAACTTGATCGGTGTCAGGCCTTCGGCCTGGGCCGGGGTGGCCGCAAAGGGGGCGAGGGCGATGGCGGTCAGCAAGGCCAGCGAGGACTTGATGAAGATGCGTTTGCTCATGGGGGCGGCTCCTGGAATGTCTTCCTGAGCCGAAGCAAAAACAATGCCCGCAGAACAGGTTCTGCGGGCACCATCTTCCGGAAAACCCGCCCGGGCACCGGCCTGTCGGCCGAGCCGAGGGTGGGGGGCCTCAGGCCTTGCTGGGCGAGGCTGCGTTGGCCGCGGCCAGGGCGGTCATGTTGACCACCCGGCGCATGGTGGACGAAGGCGTCAGCACATGGGCCGAGGCGCCGGCCCCGAGCAGGATGGGGCCGATGGTCACGCCATGGCCCGAGGTGGTCTTGAGCACATTGAACAGGATGTTGGCCGCATCCAGGTTCGGGCAGATCAGCACATTGGCCGAGCCTTCGAGCGGGCTGTCCATCAGCGAGTGGCTGCGCACCTCTTCGGACAGTGCCGCGTCGCCGTGCATCTCGCCATCGCATTCGACATCGGGCGCGCGCTCGGCGAAGAGTTCGCGGGCGCGGCGCATCTTCTGGGCCGAGGCCCGCTTGGACGAACCGAAGTTCGAGTGCGACAGGAAGGCGACCTTGGGCGGCAGGCCGAAGCGCTTCACCTCTTCGACCGCCATCAGGGCGATGTCGGCCAGTTGTTCGGCGCTCGGGTCTTCGTTGATGTAGGTGTCGGCGATGAAGAGGGTGTGCCGGTCGAGCATCAGCGCATTGAGCGCGGCCAGGCCGGAGGCGCCGGCGCGCAGGCCGAGGATGTCGCGCACATGCTCGATGTGGCTGTCGTAGCGGCCGACCAGGCCGGCCAGCATGGCGTCGGCGTCACCGAGCCGGACCATCAGCGCCGCGATCAGCGTGTTGGAGCGGCGCACCGCGGCCTTGGCGGCTTCCGGGGTGACCCCGTTGCGGCCCATCAGCGCGTGGTAGGTCTCCCAGTACTGGCGGAAGCGCGGATCGTCTTCGGGGTTGCAGATCTCCACGTCCTTGCCGGGCTGCAGGCGCAGACCGGCCTTGGCGATGCGCGCCGCGATCACGGCCGGGCGGCCGATCAGGATGGGCCGCGCCAGACCGTCGTCGACCGCCAGCTGGGCGGCGCGCAGCACGCGTTCGTCTTCGCCTTCGGCGTAGGCCACGCGCTTGTGGGCGGCCTTGGCCGCGGCGAAGACCGGGCGCATGAACATGCCGGTGGCGTAGACGAAGCGCGACAGGCTTTCGCGGTAGGCGTCGAGGTCTTCGATGGGGCGGGTGGCCACGCCCGACTCCTGGGCGGCCTTGGCCACGGCGGGGGCGATGCGCAGGATCAGGCGGGCGTCGAAGGGCGTGGGGATCAGGTAGTCGGGGCCGAAGACCAGTTCCTGGCCGGCGTAGGCGGCGGCCACCTCGTCGCTCATCTCGGCCTTGGCCAGCTCGGCGATCTCGCGCACGCAGGCGCGCTTCATCTCGGCGGTGATCTTGGTCGCGCCGCAGTCCAGTGCCCCCCGGAAGATGTAGGGGAAGCACAGCACGTTGTTGACCTGGTTGGGGTAGTCCGAACGGCCGGTGGCGATGATGCAGTCGGGCCGCACCGCCTTGGCCAGCTCGGGGCGGATCTCGGGCTCGGGGTTGGCCAGCGCCAGGATGATGGGCCTGGGGGCCATGGTCTTGACCATCTCGGCGCTCAGCACGCCCGGGGCCGAGCAGCCGAGGAAGACGTCGGCGTCGCGGACCACGTCGGCCAGGGTGCGGGCCTCGGTGTTCTGGGCGTAGCGCTGCTTGGAGGCGTCGAGCGTGCCGGCGCGGCCTTCGTGGATCACGCCCTTGGAGTCGACCACATAGACGTTCTTGCGGTTGACGCCCAGGCCCACCATCACGTCGAGGCAGGCGATGGCGGCGGCACCGGCGCCCGACACGGCCACCTTGACCTGGCCGATGTCCTTGCCCACCAGTTCGAGGCCGTTGAGCAGGGCGGCCGAGGAGATGATGGCGGTGCCGTGCTGGTCGTCGTGGAAGACCGGGATGTTGAGCCGGTCGGACAGCTGCTTCTCGATGTAGAAGCACTCGGGGGCCTTGATGTCCTCGAGGTTGATGCCGCCCAGCGTGGGTTCGAGCGAGGCGATGATCTCGACCAGCTTGTCGGGGTCGCGCTCGGCCAGTTCGATGTCGAACACGTCGACGCCGGCGAACTTCTTGAACAGGCAGCCCTTGCCCTCCATCACCGGCTTGCCGGCCAGCGGGCCGATGTCGCCCAGGCCCAGCACGGCGGTGCCGTTGGTGATCACGCCGACCAGGTTGCCGCGGGCGGTGAATTCGGCGGCCAGAGACGGGTCGGCCTGGATGTCGAGGCAGGGATAGGCCACACCCGGCGAGTAGGCCAGCGAGAGATCGCGCTGGTTCGACAGCGGCTTGGTCGGGGTGACGGAGATCTTGCCGCGCACGGGGGCGCGGTGGTATTCGCGGGCTGCGTCGCGCAGCGCCTGTTCGGCGGCAGACAGGGGTTGGCTCATGCTCTGGGTATCCTTCGATAGCGATGCAGGGGCAGGCAGCTTACCTCAAAGCTGACGTCAGTCTGACGTCTGCCGGACGCTGCCTGCCCGGTGGGCGCTCAGTGGGCGTCGGCCTGGCGGGCGGCGGCGGTGATGGCCGCCTCGTCGTGGCGGGCGCCGTTGAAGAACAGGTTCAGCAACACCGCCGCGATGGTGGACAGCAGGATGCCCGACTCGATCAGGGGGTGGATCGCATGCGGCATCCATTGGCGGAAATTGGGCGCCATCAGGGGGATCATGCCGATGCCCACCGAGATCGCGACGATCAGGGCGTTGAAGCGGTTGTTCTTGAAGTCCACCCCGCCGAGGATGCGGATGCCGGTGGTGGCGACCATGCCGAACATGACCAGGCCGGCACCGCCGAGCACCACCGTGGGCAGGGACTCGACCAGGGCCGCCATCTTCGGCAGCAGGCCCAGCACGATCAGGATCGCGCCACCGGCCACGCAGACGAAGCGGCTGCGCACCCCGGTCACCGCGACCAGACCGACGTTCTGCGAGAAGCTGGTGTAGGGGAAGGTGTTGAACAGCCCGCCGATGAGGGTGCCCAGGCCGTCGGTGCGCAGGCCGCGGGTCAGGGCCTGCCGGTCCACCGGCTTCTCGGTCATCTCGCCCAGGGCCAGGAACATGCCGGTCGATTCGATCATCACCACCAGCATCACCACGGTCATGGTGAAGATCAGCAGCGGGTCGAACACCGGGGTGGCGATCTCGAAAGGCAGCACCAGGTCGAACCAGGCGGCCTTGCCGACCTTGTCGAAATTCATCATGCCCAGGGCCACCGAGACCACGCCGCCGATGATGATGCCCAGGAGCACCGAGATGTTGGCGGCAAAGCCCTTGGCGTACTTGGCGATCAGCAGGATGGAGGCCAGCACCAGCGCGGCGACGCCGACACCCATGAGGTCCGCGTACTTCGGGTTGGGCATGCTGGGCAGCAGGGCCAGGCCCTTGGGCAGGGCCGGCAGGGCCGAGCCCGGGGCGGCGCTGAGCTTGCCGATGGCGGCCAGCCAGGCGGCGTGGTTGGGGTCGATCACGGTCGGTGCGGTCGGACCGACCGGGTTGCCGAAGATCCAGTTGATGCCCACGCGCATCAGGCTCACGCCGATGACGGTGATCAGCGTCCCGGTGACCACCGGCGGAAAGAAGCGCAGCAGGCGGCTGACCACCGGGGCGATGAGGATGGACACCAGCCCGGCCCCGATGATGGAGCCGAAGATCAGTTGCGCCCCTTCCTGCCCGGGGTGGCTGCTGGCGATGGCCACCATCGGCCCCACCGAGGCGAAGGTCACGCCCATCATCACCGGCAGCCGGATGCCGAACCAGGGCGTCAGCCCCAGGGCCTGGATGATGGTGACCAGGCCGCAGCAGAACAGATCGGCCGAGATCAGCATCGCCACCTGGTCCGGGGCGAGGTTCAGGGCCCGCCCGACGATCAGGGGCACGGCGATGGCGCCGGCATACATGACCAGCACGTGCTGGAGGCCGAGCGCGGTCAGCCGGTTGAGGGGGAGTCTTTCGTCTACAGGATGGACCGTGGGGTTCATGCGGGGGTGTCCTTGTCAAAAGGGACGGAGGCCGGCGTGCGTCGGGGCGTGCCTGGGGCGACCGCGTGGGTGAACATTTCTGTATGGGAAAAGTGTATACAAAACATGGCGCGCACCGACTAGTGAAAACCCCAGCGGGCAGGGCGCGGCCTGACCCCTGGCCGGGCCGCATGGATGGGTCGCAGGATCGGGTCGACGACCGGGTTCAGCCGGCGTGGGCGGACAGGGGCAGGGGCAGGGGGGACAGGGAATCGCGCAGGCGGTCGTGGGCGCGCGGTGAGCCCGGGTTGAGCGCCTCTTCGACATGGCCGATGTGCGCCAGCAGCCTTTCCCGGGCCAGGCCGGTGTCGCCGGCCTCCAGCGCTTCGACGATGGCTGCGTGCTCCTGGCAGGATTGACCGGCCTCATGGCGCGATTGGTAGAGCGATGCGGCCAGCGTGGTGCGGGCGGTCAGGTCGCGCAGCATGGCGGTCAGGCTGCGGTGTCCCATGGACTCGGCCAGGCAGACATGGAAGTCGGCCAGCAGAAAGGCCCGGGTGGCCGCGTCGGCGCCGTCGATGGCCTTCTGTTCTTCGGCGATGTGGGCCCGCAGGCGGCGCGTCACCGACTGCAGGGGGCGGCCGGCCTCGAAGGCCGAGCTCAGGATGCCGGCCTCGATGATGCGCCGCGCGGCGAAGGCGTCGCGCGCCTCTTCCACCGAGGGTTCGACCACGTACCAGCCCTTGCGCGAGCGCACCTCGACAAAGCCCCGGGCCTGCAACTGCATCAGGGCCTCGCGCACCAGGGTGCGGCTGACACCGAACAGGTCGGCCAGCGCCTGCTCGCCCAGCCGCTCGCCCGGGGCGAGCTTCTGGGCCAGGATGGACTCGACCACCTGTTGTGCGATTTCGGTCTGGGATCGGCTCATGTCTCGGTGAGGCTGGAAGCAAGGCGGGGCCGTCGGCGTTCAGGACAGCCGCAGCGCCGATGGCGAAGATGAGTGGAGCGCCGTGGCGCCGTCGCGTTCGAGCCTGAAGCCCCCGACGGTGCCGGCCAGGTGATGGGCCTGGTCGTTGAGCACCGAGGAGGCGGCGGCGGACTCCTCGACCAGGGCGGCATTCTGTTGGGTGGCGCGGTCCATCTCGGCCACCGCCTGGCTGATCTGGCCGATGCCATCGCTTTGCTCGCGCATCGCGCCGTTGATCTCGCCGATGAGCTGGCTGACCCGCTGGATGCTGTCGACGATCTCGCCCATGGTCTGGCCCACCGCCCGGACCCGCTGGGTGCCGGTGCCCACACGCTCCTCCGAGGTGCTGATCAGGCCCTTGATCTCCTTGGCGGCCGTGGCGCTGCGGTGCGCCAGGCTGCGCACCTCGCTGGCCACCACCGCGAAGCCACGCCCGTTCTCGCCGGCGCGGGCGGCTTCGACCGCCGCGTTCAGGGCCAGGATGTTGGTCTGGAAGGCGATGCTGTCGATCACGCCGATGATTTCGCTGATGCGCGAGGACGACTGGTTGATCTCGTCCATGGTGCTGACGGCGCTGGCCACCACCTCCCCACCCCGCGCGGCTGCGGCACTGGCGGTGGCGGCGAGCTGCGTGGCGCGCACCGTGGCCTCGGCCGATTGCTGCACGCTGCCGGTGAGCTGCACCAGGGCGGCCGAGGTCTGCTCGATGCTGCTGGCCGAGCTTTCGGTGCGGTTGGACAGGTCCTGGTTGCCGCTGCGGATCTCGTCGGTGGCCTGGCGCATCGATTCGGCGCCCTGGCGGATGTCGCGCAGCACCACCGCGATCTTTTCCACAAAGGTGTTGAAGGCCGCCGACAACTGGCCGATCTCGTCCTGGCCCGCCACCGGCAGCCGGTGCGTCAGGTCGCCGCCGCCCGAGCTGATGTCGACCAGGGCGTCACGCACCTGGGCCAGGGGGCGCAGGCTGCGGGCCGCAAACCCGGCGCTGATGGCGGCCGTCAGGGCGGCCAGCACCAGGGTGGCCAGCACCATGGCCTGCAGCACATGGCTCAGGCTTGCCGTGGCATCGGCCTTGTCGAGGGCCACCACCAGGTACCAGTCGGTGCCGTGGATGGCGCGCGCCTTGAGCAGCTTGGTGGCGTTGCCCAGCATCACCTCCCTTGGCGGGCCGCCGTCGAACAAGGCAGCCAGGGTGGCGCTGTCGAGGGCCGGCGAGAGCTCGGTGGCCGGCTTGAGCATGAGTTTGGTGTCCGCCAGCGCCAGCAGCTGGCCGTTGCGGCGCAGCACGAAGCCCAGGCTGTTGGGCGTCGGATGCACCGCCTGGACCACTTCCCTGACGCCATCGAGCGGCACGGCGCCGCTGACCACGCCGCTGAGCTTGCCCTCGCGCAGCATCGGTGCGGCAAACGAGACATAGGCCACACCGGTCGAGATGTCGGCGTAGGGCGGGGTCACCACCAGTTTGCCGGCCTCGGCGCCCGACTTGTACCAGGGGCGCACCGTGGGGTCGTAGTCGGCGGGCGTGGTCTTGCTGCTGGAGACATAGCTCTTGTCGACCCAGCCCACCGTGGTGACCGGGAAGCCGTTGGCCTTGTTCATGTGCAGCACGATGCCCTGTGGGTCGCCGGGCTGGACCGCCTCGGCTGCCGCATTCACCGCCATCGCCTTGGCGGCCACCCACTGGTCGATGGCCAGTCCGTTGCCTTCGGCCACCGTTTCCAGGTTGTTGGCGATGGCCTCGGCGGTGCTGGCGCGGACCAGCGAGTAGGTGACCGCCCCGGTGAGCGCCAGCGCGGCGACCACGGAGGCGGTGGAGATGAGCAGGAGTTTGGTGCGCAGTGAAGAGATCATGGCCTGGCCTTCCGGAGCGGGTGGGGTGGCAAAAATGTACTTGAAACGCCTGGCCGCGAGTTGGAAGGCCCCGTTCAGCGTGGCAGCTCGTCGGAGACCCGGCCGTCGAGCACCGCGTGGGCGCGTTCGCGGTCGATATCGCCTTCCCAGGCCGCCACCGCCACGGTGGCCACGCAGTTGCCCACCAGGTTGCCCAGTGCCCGGGCGATGCCCATGAACCAGTCCACCGACAGCACCAGCACCAGGCCGATGGCAGGGATGGTCGGGATCGCCTGCAGCGTGGCCGCCAGCACCACGATGGCCGAGCCCGGCACGCCGTGGGCGCCCTTGGAGGTGATCAGCGAGACGGCCAGGATGGTCAGCAAACCGCCGAGGGAGATCGGGGTGTTGGTGGCCTGGGCGATGAACACCGCGGCCAGCGTGATGTAGATCGAGAAGGCGTCGAGGTTGAAGGAGTAGCCGGTCGGGATCACCAGGCCCACGGTCGAGTCACGGATGCCCATGTTCTTGAGCTTGGCCATGACCTGGGGCAGCACCGCGTCGGACGAGGTGGTGGCGAACACCACCAGCAGTTCTTCGCGCAGGTAGCGCAGCAGCTTGATGAGGCTGAAGCCGGCGATCCGCATGATCAGGCCCAGCAGCACGAAGACGAAGAAGGCGACCGAGACGAAGTACAGCAGCACCAGTTGCAGCAGTTGCTTGAGCGAGCCGATGCCGTACTTGCCCACGGTGTAGGCGATGGCGCCCAGCACCCCCAGCGGGGCCAGGCGGATGATCAGGCCCATGGTCTTGAACAGCGCCTGCGACAGATCCTCGATCAGGCTGGTGATGCGTTCGCCCTTGGGGCCGATCAGCGACAGGGCGCAGCCGAACAGGATGGAGCACAGCAGCACCTGCATCACGTCGCCGCTGACGAAGCCGCTGATGGCGGTGCTCGGGATCAGCTTGAGCACGAACTCGGTCAGGCCGCCGCTGGCCAGCTTGCCGGCCGTGTCCTTGTAGCTGCCGAGCGCCGAGGCATCGAGGCTGCCGGGGTCGACATTCATGCCGGCGCCAGGCTGGAACACATAGGCCAGCACCAGGCCCAGTGCCAGGGCGATGGCGGTGACCACCTCGAAATAGATCAGGGCCTTGACCCCGACCCGCCCCACGCGGCGCAGGTCGCCGGTGCCGGCGATGCCGTGCACCACCACGGTGAAGACGATGAAGGGGATGAGCATCTTCACCAGCTTGATGAAGCCGTCGCCCAGCGCCTTGAGCTGGATGGCCTGGTCTGGCCAGACCAGGCCGACGATGACGCCGAGGATCAGGGCCAGTACCACCTGGCCGAACAGGGATTTGTAGAGACGCGACATGGAGGACTCCTGAGGAGGTTAACTAATCTGCAAATCTTGCATACAAGGAATGTAGGTAAGTGTTGCAAGACCCGTGCCTGGGGAAATCCCTGTGTTGGTGCCTTTCTTTGTGTCGCGGGGCTGGTTTTTTCTCAGGGTTGCAGGTAAAGCGAGCGAAGCCGTTCCAGTTCGGCCGGCCCGACCCCCAGGGCACGGTCGAGGTAGGGCAGGACGCCGCCATGCACATCGCGGATGGTGGTCATGGCGGCTTCGAGGAAGGGGGGCTGGACCTGCCACAGCACATTGAGGACATCGGCCGGGGCCTGGCCGCTCACTTCGGCAGGGCGACGGTAGAGCTGGTTGGTGAGCAGGTAGTCATGCAGCACCACTTCGTCCGCCACACCCAGGGCCTGCAGGATCAGGGCGGCCGCCAGGCCGGTCCGGTCCTTGCCGGCGGTGCAATGGAAGACCAAGGGCTGGTCGTTGTCGAGCAGCAGCGCGAACAGGGCGGCGAAGCGCGGCGAGTTGTGCAGCACGAAGTCGCGGTAGGTGATCTGCATCAGTTCGACCGCATCGGCGGCGGTCATCTGGCGGCCGGCCTCGACCATGGCCTTGGCCCGCTGCACCACGGTGGGTTCGATGGACAGGGCATGCTGGGTCAGCCCGGGCAGGTCGTAGGACTGGGCGGCGCGTTCGTCGACACCCCGGAAGTCGACGCTGCGCGTGATCTCGAGGCGCTGGAGAAGCTGGCGGTCCTCGGGTGTCAGGCGGGCCAGGTGGTCGGAGCGGTAGATGCGGCCCGGGCGCAACCGGCGCCCCTGCAGGCCGGCATAGCCGCCGAGATCTCGGAAATTGCTGGCGCCGCTCAGGCGTGGAGATGGGGTGCTCATGGAGGCGTGGGTTCAGGTCAGGGGTCGGAAGGCCTCCATGGTATCGGGCGCCGGTGTCGGCGGCATGTCGCCGGCGCACCAGGGCAAGGGCCCGAGGCAACGCTGCCAGTCGCTGCCCGGGCCGGTCTGCGCCAGGGCGGTGCGTGCACCCCATTCCAGTGCCAGGCCGCTGTCCAGCCGAAGCCACTCGCCGCTGAAGGGATGCGGCAGGGCCAGCTCGGCCGCATGCAGCCACAGCCGTTGCTGGCCCAGTTGCTCGGCCCACCAGCGGTTCACCGGGCCCTTGCCGTGGGTGGCGTCGCCGAGGATGGGGTGGGCCAGGTGCTTGAGGTGACGGCGGATCTGGTGGCGTCGGCCGGTCAGGGGCCAGGCCTCGACCAGGCTGGCCCGGCTGCTCGGGTAGCGCGGATCGGCCGGCGCGCCGGGGCCCTGCAGTTCGAGGCGTGCAAGGCGCCGGAAGCGGGTCTGCGCCGGTTGTGCGGGCGCGTCGGGCGGGGCATCGTCGGGGCGCAGCGGGTGGTCCACCTCGGCCTCGGCCGGGGCCCAGCCGCGCACCAGGGCCAGGTAGCGCTTGCGCACCTCGTGGCGCTCGAAGGATTCGCCGACGCGCCGCGCCGCCTCGGGATGCAGGGCCATCAGCAGCACCCCGCAGGTGCCCTTGTCGAGGCGGTGCACCGGATGGACCCGCTGCTGCAGTTGGTCGCGCAGGGTCTGCAGCACGAAACGGGTCTCGCCGGCATCGAGCCCGGTGCGGTGCACCAGCCAGCCGGCGGGCTTGTAGACCGCGACCAGATGCTCGTCGCGCCAGAGGATGTGCAGCGGGGGCTCGCTCATGGGTCGTGGGCAAAGCGCGCATTGTGACCCGGATCGCGCGCGCGCCCGGCGTGTTCCGGGCCGGGGCCCGGGGGGGCGTCAGGCGCTCAGCAGGTCCTTGAGGCTGCGGGCGATCACCTTGGTGGCGGCGCGCAGGTCATTCAGGTCCAGGCGCTCGTCGGCACGCTTGGCATGCGATTCGAGCACCGTGCGCGGGCCGGCGCCGTAGATCACACCGGGAATGCCGCGTTCCACATAGAGGCGCACATCGGTGTAGAGCGGCGTGCCCACGGCCGGCACCGCTTCGCCGAGCACGGCCTGTGCGTGGCGCTGGATGGCCTCGACCAGAGGCTGGTTGCCGGCCAGCGGGGTCATGGCGCGGGCCAGCAGGATGCGCCGGATCTCGACCGTGATGCCGTCTCGCTCGGCGGCCGCCTGGGCGATCACCTCGCGGATGCGGGCCTCGACCTCGACCGGGTTTTCTTCGGGGATCATGCGGCGGTCAAGTTTGAACGCCACCTTGCCGGGCACCACATTGGTGTTGGTGCCGCCTTCGATGCGCCCCACATTGAGGTAGGGGTGCTTGATGCCGGCCACCTGCGAGCTGACCTGCTGGTAGAGCGTGTTCTGGGCGTAGAGCGCATTCAGGATGTGCACCGCGCCCTGCAGCGCGTCGACGCCGGTGTGCGGCACCGCCGCGTGGGCCATCTTGCCGTGCACGGTGACCTCCATCTGCAGGCAGCCGTTGTGCGCGGTCACCACCTCGTGCGAGAAGCCGGCGGCCACCATCAGGTCGGGGCGGGTCAGTCCCTGGCCGAGCAACCAGCCGGGGCCGAGTTCGCCGCCGAACTCTTCGTCGTAGGTGAAGTGCAGTTCCACCGTGCCATGGCTGGGCTTGGCCACGGCCTCCAGGGCGCGCACCGCGAAGGTGAAGCTGGCAAAGTCGCTCTTGCTCACCGCGGTGGCGCGGCCGTACATCTTTCCATCGACGATCTCGGCGCCATAGGGGTCGTGGGTCCAGCCCTCGCCCGGGGGCACCACGTCTCCGTGCGCATTCAGGGCGATGGTGCGGCCTTCGCCATAGCGGCGGCGCACGATCAGGTTGGTGATGCTCTCCATGCCGTAGTCGCGCACCTGGGCTTCGGGCACGGGGTGCTTCTCGGCCTCGTAGCCGAAGTCCTTGAGCAGTTCGGCCGTGCGTTCGGCATGCGGGGCGTTGTTGCCGGGCGGCGTGTCGGTGGGCACGCGCACCAGGGCCTGCAGAAAGCGCACTTCGTCATCGAAATGGGCGTCGATCCAGGCGTCCAGGGCGTGGTCGAGGGAGGTGGATGCGGTGCTGCTCATGGGTGCTCCTTGGCGATCTGGTTCAGGACATCGGCAAAGGCCTCCACGGCCAGTTGCATGTCGTCGTTGGTGCTGGATTCCAGCGGGTTGTGGCTGATGCCCGAATTCAGGCCGCGCACGAACAGCATGGCCTGGGGCATGAGTTCGTGCAGCTTCATCGCATCGTGGCCGGCGCCGCTGGGCATGCGGAACACCGGCAGGCCCAGGGCCTGCACCGCGTGCTCCCAGCGCTGCTGCCAGGCCGGGGCGCTGGGGGCGGCGGCGGCGCGCAGGGTCTCTTCGAGGGTGTGGCGCAGGCCCCGGCGTTCGCAGATCGCGGCCAGCTCGGCCAGGACGTCGTGCGCCAGCGCGTCGCGCTGCGCATCGACCGGCGCGCGCAGGTCGAGCGAGAAGCGGCAGCGCCCCGGCACCACATTGATCGAGCCGTTGGGCACCTGCAATTGGCCCATGGTGCCGACCGAGTCGGCGTCCTGGGCCGCACGCTTCTCGACGTACAGCGCCAGTTCGGCCACGGCGGTGGCGGCGTCGCGGCGCCGGTCCATCGGCGTGGTGCCGGCATGGCTGGCCATGCCGATGATCTCGCCCAGATAGCGCACGCTGCCGTTGATGGAGGTGACCACCCCGAGCGGCAGGTCGAGTTCGTTGAGCACCGGGCCCTGTTCGATGTGCACCTCGATGAAACCGAGGTAGTCGGCCGCCTGGCGTTGCAGCTTGGGGATGTCGGCGATGCACAGGCCGGCCTGCTCCATGGCCTGGCGCATGGGGACGCCGTCGGCATCCTCCTGGTCGAGCCATTCGGGCTTGAAGTCGCCGATCAGCGCGCCCGAACCCAGGAAGGTGGCCTTGTAGCGCTGACCTTCCTCTTCGGCAAAGCCGACCACCTCGAGGCCGAAGGGCAGACGCCGGCCGGCCTTCTTGAGCTGCTGCACGCAGGCCAGGGGCACGAAGATGCCCAGGCGGCCGTCGTACTTGCCGCCGTTGCGCACGGTGTCGTAGTGCGAGCCGGTCAGCAGGTAGGGCGCGCCTGGGGTGGCGGCGTGGTAGCGGCCCACCACGTTGCCCACCGCATCGATGCCGACCTCGTCGAAGCCGGCCTCACGCATCCAGTGGCTGATGCGCTGGGCGCAGGCCCGGTGGGCCTCGGTCAGGTAGGTGACGGTGAGCTGGCCCTGCTCGGCATAGCCCGGGTCGGAGTGCTGGGCCAGTTTTTCCTGCCAGTCCCAGACCTCGTTGCCCAGCGTCGGCTCGACGCCGAATTTGTCGTTGAGGCGGATCTCGGCGATGCGGTGGATGTTGCGCAGCGCCTCGGCGAGTTCGAAGTCGGGGTGGTTGTGCAGGCGCCGCGCGAAGGTCTCGATGATCTCGTGCCGGCCCAGTCCCAGGCCGCGCGGTCCGCGCACCGCCAGGATGAAGGGGAAGCCGAAGCGCGCGTTGTAGTCGGCGTTGAGCTGCTGGATGCGCGCGAACTCCTGCGCAGTGCAGTCGGTCAGTCCGGCCTTGCCCTGTTCATGGGTCGATTCGGCGGTCAGGGTCTTGCTGACCATGGCCTTGCCGGCAAGTTCGGGGTGGGCGCGGATCAGCCCCAGTTGGGCCTCGCGCGGGGCTTCGCGGACCACCTGCGCCAGCGCCACCTTGAGCTGGGCCAGGCTGCGGAAGGGGCGTTGCGCCAGCGCCTGCTCGACGATCCAGGGCGAATGTTCGTAGAGGCCGTCGAGGGCCTGCAGGGCCTGCCCGGCGGGCAGGGCATTGAATTGCTCGAGTGTCAAGGTCATGGTCAGCCTGCCTTCTGTTCGGTGTAGGGGTGCACGCTCTTCCAGTGCCGGGCGATGTCGATGCGACGGCAGACCCAGACCCGGTCATGGCGCTCGATGTGGTCGAGGAAGCGCTGCAGCGCGACCATGCGACCGGGGCGGCCCAGCAGCCGGCAGTGCATGCCGATGCTCAGCATCCGGGGGGTCTCGGCGCCTTCGGCATAGAGGCAGTCGAAGCTGTCGCGCAGGTAGGTGAAGAAGTCGTCGCCCTGCGAAAAGCCCTGGGGCAGCGAGAAGCGCATGTCGTTCGTGTCCAGGGTGTAGGGCAGCACCAGGTGGGGCACGGCCTGGCCGTCGCTGCGCTGCACCTTCATCCAGAAGGGCAGGTCGTCGCCGTAGTAGTCGCTGTCGTATTCGAGGCGGCCGTCGTCGACCACCAGGCGTCGGGTGCGCGGGCTGTCGCGCCCGGTGTACCAGCCCAGCGGACGCTCGCCGGTGAGCTGCTCGATCGCGTCCAGGCCCAGCTTCAGGTGCTCGCGCTCGACCTCCTCGGGCACGTTCTGGTAGTGGATCCAGCGCCAGCCGTGGCAGGCGATCTCATGGCCCAGCTCGACGAAGGCGCGGGTCAGGTCGGGGTGGCGCTGCAGCGCCATGCCCACGCCGAAGACGGTCAGCGGCAGGCCGCGCTTCTCGAACTCGCGCAGGATGCGCCAGACACCCACGCGCGAGCCGTACTCGTAGATGCCTTCCATGCTCAGGTGGCGCTCGGGGTAGCTGGCGGGGTTGAACATCTCGGACAGGAACTGCTCCGAGCCGGCATCGCCGTGCAGCGTGGCGTTCTCGCCGCCCTCTTCATAGTTGAGGACGAACTGGACCGCGATGCGCGCCTGGCCGGGCCAGCGGGCCTGCGGCGGATTGCGGCCGTAGCCGACCAGGTCGCGGGGGTAGGGCAGGGTGGAGTCGTAGACGGGCATGGGGGGCTCGCAGTGGTTCGGGTGGACTCGGGTGGACTGGGGTTGGGGGGTCAGGACAGCGCCATCGAGAGGTCGCTGGTGGGCAGCTTGCGGTCGAAGGTCAGGCTGGCCTCGACGTGGGACAGGTGTTAG
>JAFAMV010000172.1 GCA_019233055.1 Curvibacter sp. | reverse complement strand
AGCTGGAGCTTCCCTTGCCCGTGTCGAGGTAATAGAAGGTGACGGCCCCTGTGCTGGCATTGACCAGGCCGATGTAGATACCGGCGGTATAGCCTGCGCTGCCATAGCCATTGCCGAAGATGAACCCCCATTGGTTGCTGTGGAAACGACGGATCTGTGGCGTGCCATAGGTGTTGCCCAGGTGGGTGCCGCACGTGGTGTTGCCTACACAGGTGATGGTGCTGGCATTCCATTCGCCCAGCACCAGACTGGCCGCATTGGTCTCGGCGAAGTTGCCCGGATTGGTGACGTCCAGCGCAAAGATGGCGCTGCCGCCAGGGCCTTGGCCGCTGACCAGCCAGGTGTGCCAAGCCTTGTTGTAGAACAGGTCGCCGACCGTGGGTTGTCCGTCGGCCGAATAGACATGCGAGTAGGTGGGGTTGGAGAAGTCGCCCACGGTGCCGCTGTTGGTGCTGTAGGCATTGAGCACGTTGCCCGGCATGTAGGCGATCAGCTCCTGGCCCGTATTGGTCGTCGTCTGAAAAGTGCCTGAGCTGTTGTAGGCCCCGGCACTGAATCCGTGCAGAAAACCATCGTTCGAGCCGATGAAGACCACGTTCTGCCTTGTCTGCTGGGCCTTGACGTAGGCGGCATAGGTCTGCGCGCCCGAGGCGCTTTCGATCAAAGCGACCGGGGTGGTCAGAGCGTTGTTGAGGTAGTCGGTCCAGATGCCAAGGTAGGGCGCCTGCGGGTAGGTGAGCAGTGCGGCACTCGAATCCATGATGTCGCCGAGCACGTTGGAATTGCCACTGGCGTCGGTGCGGGCCCGGTAGGTCCCGGTGGTGGTGCCATTGCTGGTGACCTGCTCCAGGCTGCGGTCGCCGCGCAGGAAGGACAGTTTGTTGCTCGACCCCAGCGCACTCTGCTGGGTCGATGGGAGTGAGCCATATTGGAAGGCCGTACCCACCGAGGCATTGGACGAGCTGCTCCAGTTGGAGGTCAGCATCACCCTGCCGGTGGCTGGTGTGGGGGGGGTGGTCAGGGCCGCACCAGTGTTGTAGCAGGTGCCACTGGACGCTGCATTCTGAGGACCGACATTCCCGGTCAGCACACAACTGGCATCCCAGGTGGCACTGGTGTTGAACGACAGGATGTTGGTGCTGGTGTTGTAGTTCAGCCCGTAGGAGGAGAAATGGCCCGACCAGTTGACGGCGCTGTAGGTGGCTACGTACTCCTGTGTGTTGGTCTGCAGGTTGCCCGAGTTCGGGGCGCTGGTGCCGACACTGCTGGAGGACTGGGATTGCGGTTGGGCCTTGAAACAGCTGACCTCATGCATGTTGTTCAGGCCCCCCGTGGAGCCCGCGAAGCCGAATCGCAGCGTTGAGGGGATCGGTCCGTTCGACGCGGTGATGCTCAGGTTGTTGAGCACGGTCTGCGGGGTGCCGCCATTGAAGCTGTAGTAGACGCTGAGCTTGTTGTCGGGTGTGATGATCACCTGGTAGGCAATGGGTGTTGCCGATGAGCGCGAGCTTGTGTTGGTCCACATGGTGCTCGGCAAGGGCTGGAAAAAGGTGCCGATTTGTGGGGGCAGCAGTGGATAGTCCGAATAGGCGGGCATGCCTGAAACCGCAACCGGGTTGTTGGCGTTCCTGCCGCCGGCGTTGTAGAGGCTGTTGTTGGCGCAGGTCTGATGTACCACATTGGCGATCTGAGAGGCGGTCAGAGTCGACGGGTAATAGCTCGGCCAGTTGGCGTTCAGCCATTTCCAGGAAATGTTGCCTGCCCCTCGCACCGCCACGGTGTTGGAGTGGAAGCCATAACCCGAATTGGTGTTGTCGGCGCCGGAGCCCCCGTTCTGGAAGTTGCCGTATTCATCCATGCCGATGCCGACATAGGCCCCATAGACCCCGTCGAAAACCGGATTTCCGTTCGAACAGGAATAGCCCAGACTGCCCCCGCTGGCACCCACCGAGTTCCCGTTGTAGCTGGGGGTCGGGGTCTTGCTGCCATCCATCAGGAAAAAGGTCATGCCGTCGGCGCCGTTGCCACCGTAGGTGGTGGTCACAAAGCTGATGTTCAGGCCGCTGCCGGTGGACATGGTGTTGTTGGAGACGATGGCGCCGGTCTCGTAGTTCGAGTTGTTGGTCAGCCGCATGGCGCCATTGCCCGCCGTATCGGGCATCGAGCCGTTGTAGCCACCGCCCAGCGACGACAGTGACACACCCTGCTGGGTGTAGTAGTTGTTGGTGCTTGAAACCGAACAGCCTGGCAGGTAATTCGGCCCATTGGTGCCGGTCCAGACGCCAGACCCTGCCGTCAGACAGGCCCCGCCGAAGGTGTACCACTGCAGGCTAGAGGTCGCGCCCGTGAAGTTGTCGGAGATGGTGTACTGGCCTTGGGCCTGAGCCCGGGCGCACAGCAGGCTCAGGACAATCAGGCTGCAGAAGGTGGTTGCATTCTTCATCACAGGGACCCCGCATCACGGTATTGACTCTTGATCACATAGGTGCTCTGCAGCACGGTCTGCGCATTTGAATTGCCGCCAGTGGCGACGGCATTCACCTGGAAGACCGGCACCTTCCCGGTGGTGTCATTTCCCAGCGGGAAGATGTAGTACATCGGCGTGCTGGCATAGCCGGTCACGCCGGTGCCGGTGGTGGTGCTGGCCGTGGTGACGGTCCAGCCCGATGGGGTGACGCCATTGAGAGTCGGAGGACTGGGCGGTGCTGGGGTGTAGTTGGTGCCGGTGGTCCAGTTGCCGCCGCTCAGCGTGGCCGTGGTCATGGCGGATTCGGCGCTGCCGCCGCAGATGACGGGCTGTGTGCCCGATTGGGTCTGGACGGAGCTGCCGCAGGTGGTGACGGCCCCTGTCCAGGCGGGTAGCATGGCCTCGGCATAGATCAGGGTGCTCTGTGCTGCGTGAAAGCTGCGGATCTTTTCGCGGCTGTTGCCGGTGATGCGTTCGAGCAGGCCGAAGTTCTGGAACATGCTGATCGACAGCACCGTCAGCACCAACAGCAGGATCATGGCGGTAACCAGCACCATGCCGCGTTGGGCTCCTTGGTGTCGGGAGGGGTTGGGCCGGGGCGCACTCATGTCTTGTTCATCAGTTTGATCACACGGGAGAAGGTGATCGGGGAGGTCGGGGTAATCGGATTGGCAAAGGTCAGTTGCACACGCACCGAGATCACATTGCTCCAATTGGGGACACTTGAGGCCGGCATGTATTGGTTCACCGAGCCTTTACCTTGCAAATCGACGCCGTAGAGCACGGTGAACCCGGTCACCCCGTTGACCAGTGCGGTCGTGGGGTCTTGGTTGGCGAGGGCGGTGGCCAATGCTGCATTGACTCCCGTTTTTGCGGTCACGCAAAGGAGAGCGTTCTGAGTGGTGTCCACCGTCAGGGCATTGCGCATCTCTAAGTTGGTCGTCCCGGTGTTGGTGCCGCCGTTGCAATCCTGGATCGTGTCCTGGTAGCTGCCCGAGGTGGTGTTGCCGGCAAAGTAGCGCATGGCCAGCACATCGGTGGTCACCGCGGCACCGCAGGTACTGCTGGCGAAGCTGCAACCTGAGAGGTATTGGCCGGCAACGTAGTTGTCGCTGGCATCGCCAAGAAAGGTGTCGCCCAGGCTCAGGTCCATGGCTCCCTGATTGCCTGGTGCCGGGGGTGGGGCGGGGTAGTAGCCGGCATGCTGGACCACGGTGCTGAGGATGTTCATGGCCACCCGTTCCTGCTCTTGCAGCTGGCTCAGTCCGTTCTGGTTGCCGTAGTACTGGCGGGTGTTGCTGAAGATCAGCACCAGCCCGCCAAGGATGAAAACCCCAATGGTGATGGTGATCAACGCCTCCAGCAGGCTGTAGCCAGCCTGTCGGGGCGGGCGGATCCGGTTCGCAGCGATTCTCAGGGAATGGTTCATGGACATGGGCTCTGTCGATCAGGGTGGCGGCACCTCGACCACCAGAACGAGCTGCTGGTCGCTGGCCGTGGTGCTTGTGGCCGTGGTGCTGGAGACGATGCCGGAGACCGTCTTCTCTGACCAGGTCACCGTCACATTGCAGACGTTGCTGGTCGAGGGCGGGGTCGTGCTGCTGCTGGCCAGAGTGCATTGGACAAAGCCGCGTGTGGCACCTGTGCCTGTTGGGATGGGCAGAGTCTGAGCCATGTCAAAACCCCATTGCGTCAAGTCGTAGATGGCCATGGCCAGGGATGAGGTGTTGGGGGAGGCCGGATTGAGACAGGCATTTGTCGAACAATCGAGCGCTTTGGTGCCTGTGACGCTCGGACCCGACAGCGTGGTATCGCCCGACAGCACTGAAGTGGTCGTGACCGAAAAGGTGCTGCCCGAGTAGCTGACCCCCACCCCGGCGGTCGTGGCGCTGGGGCTGCCCCAGTAGGCCCGGTTGGCCTGCATGGCCGAGGCCATGCTGGACGCCAGGATCGAGGCCAGGGCCCGGGAACCCGAGACCTTGGTGCTGCCAAGGGCCAGCGCATGCATCTTGGCCACCCCGAGCAGGCCGACCGAAATGACGAACAGGGTGACCAGCACTTCGACCATGCCGAAGCCGGTATGGCACGTCCGTGGGGGAGGATGGCGTGTGTTCATTGGCAGGTACTGTTGGTGGCTGTGACGGTCTGACCACCCGTGAAGATGGTGAGCTGGCCCAGGCGAGAGATCTGCAGGCAGCGCGTCCAGTTGGTGCTGGTGCCGGCATTGGCCGGCTTGAGGGTCACCACCGAGTTGCCTCCGGGGTAGGTCAGCAGGCCTTCGCGGTTATAGACGAACATGCCGTTGTTGCTGCCATTGGGGGGGGTGGTGCTGGTACTGAAGCTGTCGCCGCCGCTGTAGGCCGCCTGCACCTGGATCACCGGCTCGCCGGTGTCCTGGGTGGTGCTGCCGTTGACATCGACGAAGACCAGCCAGCCATTGACCCAGCTCGTCGCCCCCGAGCAGGTGGCGCCATCGCTGGAGGCGCAGACGGCCACCGACTGGCCGCGTTTGATCGCCTCGCCCCGGGCATATTGCAGCGAGCCGACCAGAGCGTTGACCTCGTTGGAAATTCGGCTGCTGTAGATGATGTACCTGAACGACGGCACGCCGATGGCCAGCACGATGGCCAGGATGGCCATGGTGACCAGCAGCTCCAGCAGGGTGAAGCCACGAGTCAGGCCGGGCGCGGCTTGCCGGGATCTGGGTGAAGTCAAAGAAGCCATGTGCATGGTGGGGGTGCAGGGGGAGTCGACGCCATCACTTGCGGGACAGCAAAGGCCCGATGTTTTCACAACATGTCAGTATTTAAACTCGAAGTTACATCTGCCTTGGGGTGTTCGGGTTCCCGATGAGCGGTCATTAATGGCCGTTTGTCGGACGCTGTGTGGCGATAGTGTCGGTTGCGGACTTTTGCACGCCTGAGGCAGCTTCGTGCTGCACCGGTTTTTCATTGGAGTGACCATGTCCGACGCCCCCGCCTGCCCCTGCGGCCTTCCCGATCCACGCCACAGGCCCCTGCCATACGCCGCCTGCTGCGGCCGCTGGATCGAGGGCGAATCGCCCCTGGCCGCCCCCACCCCCGAAGCCCTGATGCGCTCCCGCTACACCGCCTTCGTGCTCGAAAAAGCCGACTACCTGCTGGCGACCTGGCATCCGAGCACCCGGCCGGCATCGATCGAATTCAGCCCGCAGACGCGCTGGCTGGGCCTGGCGATCAGGGCGGCCCGGTTGACGGACGAGGGCCGTGGCGAGGTGGAGTTCGTCGCCCGCTACCGTGAAGGCTCCGGCCGCGCCGAGCGGCTGCATGAGCGCAGCCGTTTCGTGCGCGAGGCCGACCCGGTGCTGGGGACAGCCCGTTGGTACTATCTCGACGGTGAATTTCCGAAAGAGTGCGCATGAATTTTGCTTTGCAAGGTGAAGAGGTGGGCCTGACCCAGGGGGTCGAGGCGGTGCTGTTCGACTGCGACGGGGTGTTGGTGGACAGCGAGCCCATCACCAATGGCGTGCTGCGCGACATGCTCGAGGAGCGGGGCTGGTCGATGAGCGCCGAGGAATGCTTCCGTTTCTTCGTCGGCAAGGCGGTGCGCGACGAGCGCGCGACCATCGAGGCGCGCACCGGGCTGCCGCTCACCGAGGACTGGATGGTCGAATTCCGGGCCCGGCGCAATGCCGAGCTGATGCAGCGCCTGCAGGCCATCGAGCACATCCACGCGGCGGTGGACCGGGTGCACGGCGCCCTGGACGGGCGCATCGCCTGCGCCTCGGGGGCTGACCGGCACAAGGTGGAGCTGCAGCTGGCCAAGGTGGGGCTGGCGCCGTATTTCGAGGGCCGGGTGTTCAGCGGCCACGAGATGCCGCGCAGCAAGCCGGCGCCCGATGTCTATCTGGCGGCGGCCCAGGCGCTGGCGGTCGATCCACTGCGCTGCGTGGTCGTGGAAGACACGTTGACCGGCGTGCGTGCCGGTGTGGCCGCCGGGGCCGCCGTGCTGGCCTATGTGCCGGCCGGCGCCCCTGCCGAGCAAGGTGCGGCGCTGCTGCAGGCCGGCGCGCGACGCCTGTTTGCCAGCATGGCCGAATTGCCGGGCCTGCTCGGCTGCGCCTGAGCCCTTGGCGCGGGCTTCAGGGCGCCAGCGTCTGGCGCCTGAATTCGGCGGGTGAGAGGCCGGTCCAGTCGCGGAAGGCCCGCATGAAGCTTTTCTCGTTGCGGAATCCGGCAGCTTCGGCCACCTGCTTGACGGGCTTGCCGGTGCGCAGCAGCAGGTCGGTGGCGCGTTCGCGCCGGACCTCGTCCTTCAGGGCCTGGAGGTTGGCGCCTTCTTCCTTGAGCTGGCGGTGCAGGGTGCGCGGCGAGATGTGCAGCCAGTGCGCCAGGGCCTCGGCGCTTTGCGTCTCCTGCGGCTGGCTGACCAGCAACTGGCGCACCCGCTGCACCAGCAGGCGGTCGCGTCGGTATTGCAGCACCGTGAGGGGCAGGGCGCGCTGCAGCATCTGCTGCAGGGCCGCCTCGTCACGGCGCAGCGGCAGGTCCAGGTAGCGGGCGTCGAGCTTCAGCTGGGCCTGCGCCGCGTCGAAGCGGATCGGGCCCGGAAACAGCAGCGGGTAGACCGCCGCATGGGCGGGCGCTGGGAAAGGGAAGGCGGCCTCTTGCAGGGGGATGCGCGAGTCGATGTACCAGCAGGCCAGGCCGTGCAGGTTGCGCAGCACCGACACCAGACAGAATTCGCGCAGACGCCCCAAAGGGCGGTTTTCGTGCAGGGTGATCGTGGCGCCGGCATCGTTGCGGCTCAGTTCCAGTCGGATGTCGTCGGCGATCAGGCCGTGATGGCGGCACCAGCGCTGGAGCGCCCGGCCCAGGCTGGGCGCGCTGAGCGAGGCCCGCGCCAGCATGCCGTAGCTGCCCCAGGGCAGGCGGCGGCTGAACCAGCCCAGGGCTTCGTCGTCCAGCTCCTGCATGGCCGCGCCCGACAGAAGCTCGAATTGGAGCGATGTGACGCAGGCCTGTGGATTGAGCAGAAGGTCTGGCTCGATTTGTGCCTTCTTGAGGGCCGGCCCGGGGTCTTGGCGTCGCTGCTCGTAGGCCCATGCGATCGCCTGCACGAACGCAATGGGCGTGGCGGCAATCGGGGTGTCGGCCGGTTCGGGCTGGGGGCGGACTCTGGGAGGCATCCGGAGATTCTGCACAGGTGTGGCGCAATTTGCAACCTTGCTGGCCTCGGCGTCCGGGCCTCGCCGGCGTATGCTGCGGCAAGAACTGCCGTGCAGGCAGGCATGCCCCGTGAGAGGAGACAGACCGATGACGACGACTTCAGCCGCAGCCGCCCTGAGCCATGCCCGGGGTTCCGACACGCAAGCCCTGATCGAGCAGACCCTGGGCGACTTCTTTGCCGCCATGGCCCAGCGCCATGCCGACCGCGAGGCCCTGGTCAGCCTGCACCAGGGGCGGCGCTACACCTACCGCGCGCTGCAGACCGAGGTCAGCCGCCTGGCCAGCGCGTTGCTGGGCCTGGGCCTCTCGGTGGGCGACCGCATCGGCATCTGGTCGCACAACAATGCCGAATGGGTGTTGATGCAACTGGCCACCGCCCAGGTCGGCCTGGTGCTGGTCAACATCAACCCGGCCTACCGCACCAGCGAGCTTGAATACGCCCTCAACAAGGTGGGCTGCAAGGCTTTGGTGAGCATGGCCCGCTTCAAGACCAGCGACTACCTGGGCATGCTGCGCGAGCTGGCCCCCGAGCTGGCCGGCAGCCAGCCAGGGCAGTTGCATGCGGCGCGCCTGCCCGCGCTGCGCAGCGTGGTCTGGATCGACGTGGCCGGCGAAGGCAGCGACGAGCCCGGCATGCTGCGCTTTTCCAGCCTGCTGGCCGGCGGCGACCCGCAGGACGCCCGCCTGCCGGCCATCGCCGCCACCCTGAAGGCCGACCAGCCGATCAACATCCAGTTCACCAGCGGCACCACCGGCTTCCCCAAGGGCGCGACGCTGACCCACCGCAACATCCTCAACAACGGCTTCTTCATCGGCGAGGCCATGAAGCTCACGCCCGAGGACCGGCTGTGCATCCCGGTGCCGCTCTACCACTGCTTCGGCATGGTGCTGGGCAACCTGGCCTGCCTGACCCACGGCGCCACCATCGTCTACCCGAACGACGGCTTCGATGCCCTCAGCGTGCTGCAGGCGGTGCAGGGCGAGAAATGCACCGGCCTGCATGGCGTGCCCACCATGTTCATCGCCGAGCTCGACCACCCCCGTTTCGCCGAGTTCGACCTGTCCACGCTGCGCACCGGCATCATGGCCGGCTCGCCGTGTCCGATCGAGGTCATGAAGCGGGTCGTGGCCGACATGCACCTGTCCCAGATCACCATCGCCTACGGCATGACCGAGACCAGCCCGGTGAGCTGCCAGAGCAGCACCGACACACCGCTCGAGAAGCGGGTCAGCACCGTGGGCCTGGTGCAGCCCCACCTCGAGGTCAAGATCACCAGCCCCGAGACCGGCGAGACCCTGCCGCGCGGGCAGTCGGGCGAGCTCTGCACCCGTGGCTACTCGGTCATGCACGGCTACTGGGGTGACGAGGAGAAGACCCGCGAGGCCATCGACACCGAGGGCTGGATGCACACCGGCGACCTCGCCACCATGGACGCCGAGGGCTATGTGAACATCGTCGGCCGCATCAAGGACATGGTGATCCGGGGCGGCGAGAACATCTACCCGCGCGAGATCGAAGAGTTCCTCTACCGCCACCCCAAGGTGCAGGACGTGCAGGTGGTGGGCGTGCCCGACCGCCAGTACGGCGAGCAGCTCTGCGCCTGGATCGTCGTCAAGCCCGGCCAGAGCCTCACGGACGAAGAGGTGCGTGCCTTCTGCAAGGGCCAGATCGCGCACTACAAGGTGCCGCACTACATCCGTTTCGTCAGCGGCTTCCCGATGACGGTGACGGGCAAGATCCAGAAATTCAAGATCCGCGACGAGATGAAGAACCAGCTCGGCCTCGAAGAGGCCAGGACGGCCTGAGCGGCCCCGCGTTCGGCATCGCCTGCGTTCCCCGGAGACCCCATGATCCTCGAAAGCAAACTCAATCCCCGTTCGGCCGAATTCCAGGCCAACAGCGCCGCCATGCAGTCCGTGGTCGACGACCTGGCCCGCCAGGTGGCCCATGCCGCTGCCGGCGGCGGCGAGGCGGCGCGCGCCAAGCACACCGCGCGCGGCAAGCTGCTGCCGCGCGAGCGCGTGCAGATGCTGCTCGACCCCGGCACGCCCTTCCTCGAACTCAGCCCCCTGGCGGCGCACGGCATGTACCACGGCGCGGCCCCCTGCGCCGGGGTGATCACCGGCATCGGCCGCGTCAACGGGGTCGACTGCCTCATCGTCTGCAACGACGCCACCGTCAAGGGCGGCACCTACTACCCGATGACGGTCAAAAAGCATCTGCGTGCGCAGGAGATCGCCGCGCAGAACCACCTCACCTGCGTCTACCTGGTCGACTCGGGCGGCGCCAACCTGCCCAACCAGGACGAGGTCTTCCCCGACCGCGACCACTTCGGCCGCATCTTCTTCAACCAGGCCAACATGAGCGCGCAGGGCATCTCGCAGATCGCGGTGGTCATGGGCAGCTGCACCGCCGGCGGCGCCTATGTGCCGGCCATGAGCGACGAGACCATCATCGTCAAGAACCAGGGCACCATCTTCCTGGGCGGCCCGCCGCTGGTGAAGGCCGCCACCGGCGAGGTGGTCAGCGCCGAAGACCTGGGCGGGGGCGATGTGCACACCCGCCTCTCCGGCGTCGCCGATCACCTGGCCCAGAACGACCTGCATGCGCTGGCCCTGGTGCGCCAGTCGATCAAGAACCTGAACGTGAAGAAGGCCGAGCCGGTGCCCGCCACCGAAGTCCGGCCGCCGCGCTTCGAGGCGCGTGAGCTCTACGGTGTGATCCCCACCGACACCCGCAAACCCTTCGATGTGCGCGAGATCATCGCTCGCATCGTCGACGACAGCGAATTCGACGAATTCAAGGCCCGCTTCGGCACCACCCTGGTCTGCGGCTTCGCCCGCATCGAAGGCATGCCCGTGGGCATCATCGCCAACAACGGCATCCTGTTCTCCGAGTCGGCCCTGAAGGGCGCGCACTTCATCGAGCTGTGCTGCCAGCGCAAGATCCCGCTGGTGTTCCTGCAGAACATCACCGGCTTCATGGTCGGGCGCAAGTACGAGAACGAGGGCATCGCCCGCAACGGCGCCAAGATGGTGACCGCCGTGGCCACCGCCAGCGTGCCCAAGTTCACCATCATCATCGGCGGCAGCTTCGGCGCCGGCAACTACGGCATGTGCGGCCGCGCCTACAGCCCGCGCTTCCTCTGGATGTGGCCCAACGCCCGCATCAGCGTCATGGGCGGCGAGCAGGCCGCCAGCGTGCTGGCCACCGTCAAGCGCGACGGCATCGAGGCCAAGGGCGGCCAGTGGAGCGCCGACGAAGAAGAGGCCTTCAAGGCCCCGATCCGCCAGCAGTACGAAGACCAGGGCCACCCCTACTACGCCAGCGCCCGCCTGTGGGACGACGGCGTGATCGACCCCGCCGACACCCGCCGCATCCTGGCCCTGGGCCTGTCGGCGGCCCGCAATGCGCCCATCGAGGACACCCGCTTCGGTGTCTTCCGCATGTGATCCCCACCCTCTGCCGCCCGACACCATGAGCCAGTACCTCCAGATCACCCAGCAGGGGCGGGTCGCCCGCATCACCCTGACCCAGCCCGAGATCCGCAATGCCTTCAGCGACGAGGTGATCGCGGCCATCAGCGCCGCCTTCACCGAGGTGGCCGCGCGCGCCGATGTGCGCGCCGTGGTGCTGGGCGCCGAGGGCCCGGCCTTCTGTGCCGGCGCCAACCTCAACTGGATGCGCCGCATGGCCGACTACACCCGCGAGGAGAACCTGGCCGACGCCGCCAAGCTCGCCGAGATGCTGCGCCTGATCCATGAATGCCCCAAGCCCACCATCGCCCGCGTGCAGGGCGACGTCTACGCCGGCGGCATGGGGCTGGTGGCCGCCTGCGACATGGCGGTGGCGGTCGACAGCGCCGGCTTCTGCCTGTCCGAGGTCCGCCTGGGCCTGATCCCGGCCACCATCAGCCCCTATGTGATCCGCGCCATGGGCGCGCGCGCGGCGCAGCGCTACTTCCTGACGGCCGAGCGCTTCGACGCCGCCGAGGCCCTGCGCATCGGCTTCGTGCATGCGGTGGTCGAGGCGTCGGCACTCGATGCCCAGGTCGAGGTGCTGACGCAGGCGCTGGTCAACGCCAGCCCGAATGCGGTGCGGGCGGCCAAGCGCCTGGTCCAGGACGTGGCCGGCCGCGAGATCGATGCGGCCCTGATCGCCGCCACCGTCGAAGGCATTGCCGACATCCGCGCCAGCGACGAAGGGCGCGAGGGGGTGCAGTCCTTCCTGCAGAAACGCAAGCCGAACTGGCTCAACTGAAATCCGAGCGAGGGCACTATGTTCAAAAAAATCCTGATTGCCAATCGCGGCGAAATAGCCTGCCGCGTCGCCGCCACCGCCCGCCGCATGGGCATCCAGACCGTGGCGGTCTACTCCGATGCCGATGCCCAGGCCAAGCATGTGGCGGCCTGCGACGAGGCCGTGCATGTCGGCGGCAGTGCCCCCAAGGACAGCTACCTGCGCTGGGAGCGCATCCTCGAGGCGGCCAAGGCCACCGGGGCCCAGGCCATCCACCCCGGCTACGGCTTCCTCAGCGAGAACGAAGACTTCGCCCAGGCCTGCGCGGACGCAGGCCTGGTCTTCATCGGTCCGCCGGCCTCGGCCATCCAGGCCATGGGCCTGAAGGCCGAGTCCAAGCAACTGATGGAAAAGGCCGGCGTGCCCCTGGTGCCCGGCTACCACGGCGCCGACCAGGATCCTGCGCTGCTGCAGCGCGAGGCCGACCGCATCGGCTACCCGGTGCTGATCAAGGCCAGCGCCGGTGGCGGGGGCAAGGGCATGCGCGCGGTCGAGCGCTCCGAAGACTTCGCCGCCGCCCTGGCCTCCTGCCAGCGCGAGGCCATCAACAGCTTCGGCGACGACGCGGTGCTGGTCGAGAAGTACGTGCAGCGTCCGCGCCACATCGAGATCCAGGTCTTCGGCGACAGCCATGGCGACTGCGTCTACCTGTTCGAGCGTGACTGCTCGGTGCAGCGGCGCCACCAGAAGGTGCTCGAAGAGGCGCCGGCGCCGGGCCTGTCGCAGGCCCTGCGTGAGCGCATGGGCCAGGCGGCGGTGGCGGCCGCCAAGGCGGTGGCCTATGTGGGCGCGGGCACCGTCGAATTCATCGTCGAGCAACGGCCCGATGGCAGCATGGACTTCTTCTTCATGGAGATGAACACCCGGCTGCAGGTCGAGCACCCGGTCACCGAGGCCATCACCGGCCTCGACCTGGTCGAATGGCAGTTGCGCGTGGCCCATGGCCAGCGCCTGCCGCTGCGCCAGGATCAGCTGCAGATCCACGGCCACGCCATCGAGGCCCGCATCTGCGCCGAGAACCCCGACCGCCAGTTCCTGCCCGCCACCGGCCGGCTGCAGGTCTACCGCAAGCCCGCCAGCAGCGCCTTCGAGCGCGGCACGGTGCGCTTCGACGACGGCGTGCGCGAAGGCGATGTCATCAGCCCCTTCTACGATTCGATGGTGGCCAAGCTGATCGTGCACGGCGCCACCCGCGAAGAGGCGTTGGCCCGGCTCGACCAGGCCCTGGCGCAGACCCACATCGTGGGCCTGAGCACCAATGTGCAGTTCCTGCGCCATGTGCTGCACAGCGCCTCGTTCGCCCAGGCGCAGCTCGACACCGCGCTGATCCCGCGCGAGCAGGCGGTGCTGTTCGACCAGGAACGCCTGGGCCTGCCGCTGGTGGCGGCGGCTGTGGTGGCCCGCAGCCTGGCCGACGAGCAGGCCGCCGAGGGGTCCGACCCCTTCAGCCGGCGTGACGGCTGGCGCTCGCATGGCGAGACGGTGCGCCGTTTCGCCTTCGAATTCCGCGGCCAGGCCCAGGAGGCCCGGCTGAGCTACCGGCACGATGGCACCCTGGTGCTGCTGCTCGGCGAGACCCCGCTGCCGCTGGCCTGGCGGGTGGTGCCCGAGGGGCTGGAGCTGCATGTCGACGGCCAGCGCCAGCTGGTGCAGGTCTATCGAGCCGGCGAGGTCGCCCACGTCTTCGGCGCCGCCGGTGCCAGCGAGATCACCGTGGTCGACCTGCTGGCCCACGCGGGCGACAGCCAGGCCGAAGGCGGCCGCCTCACCGCGCCCATGCCGGGCAAGGTGGTGTCGTTCGCGGTCCAGGCCGGCGACCGCGTCAGCAAGGGCCAGCCCCTGGCGGTCATGGAGGCCATGAAGATGGAGCACACCATCGCCGCGCCGGCCGACGGCACGGTGCTGGAGCTGCTGTATGCGCCGGGCGACCAGGTCGGCGACGGGGCCGAGCTGCTGCGTCTGGAGCCGCTGGCGGCCTGAGCGCGGCCGAGCAGGCGCATGGGCTTGGTGGCAGACTATCGGCCCATGAACATCACCCTCTGCCTGACCGACAACCGCCCCGAACCCTGGATGGCGGGCTTCCGTGCACTGTGGCCTGAGGCCCAGGTCACGGCCTGGGCGCCTGGTGCGCCGCAGGCCGATTTCGGCGTGGTCTGGGCGCCGCCCCAGACTTTTCTCGACGAACAGGCCGCCGGCCTGCGCGCGCTCTTCAACATCGGCGCCGGTGTCGATGCGCTGCTCAAGCGCCGTCTGCCGTCCGGCGTGCCGGTGGTGCGCCTGGACGATGCCGGCATGTCGGTCCAGATGGCCGAATTCGTCACCCATGCGGTGATCCGCCAGTTCCGCGAGCTGGGGGTCTACCAGGCTGAGATGGCGCAGGGCCGCTGGGCCTACCGCAAGCCGCTGAGCCGGGCCGATTTCCGCGTCGGTGTCATGGGCCTGGGGGTGTTGGGCGAGCGCGTGGCGAAGTCGCTGCAGCTGTTTGAGTTTCCGGTGCGCGGCTACAGCCGCAGCCCCAGGTCCGTGGCCGGCGTCGACTGCTTCTCGGGGCCGGTGGGCGGCGAGGGCTTCAACGCCTTCCTGCAGGACCTGCAGGTGCTGATCTGCCTGCTGCCGTTGACGGCCGAGACCGAGGGCATCCTGAACCGCGACAGCCTGTCGCGCCTGGCACCCGGCGGCCACCTGATCAATGTGGCGCGCGGCGGCCACCTGGTCGAGGAAGACCTGATCCCCCTGCTCGACAGCGGCCGGCTCGGCGGCGCCACGCTGGACGTGTTCCGCACCGAACCGCTGCCGGCCGACCACCCCTTCTGGCGCGATCCGCGCCTCACCCTCACCCCCCACACCTCGGCGCGCACCTTGCGCGAGGAAAGCATCGCCCAGATCGTGGGCAAGATGCAGGCCTTGCTGCGCGGCCAGCCGATCGCCGGTGTGGTCGATCCCGGGCGCGGCTACTGAGATCCGGTAGCGCCGCCCCCCAACCGAAAGGCAAGCCATGACCCTTCCCTCCCGCGTCAAACTGGTCGATGTCGGCCCCCGTGACGGCCTGCAGAACGAAAAGCAGGCGGTGCCCGCCGACATCAAGATCGGCCTGGTGCACCGGCTGCAGGATGCCGGTCTGCGCCACATCGAAGTCACCAGCTTCGTCAGCCCCAAATGGGTGCCGCAGATGGGCGACAACGCCGAGGTGATGGCGGGCATCCAGCGCCAGGTCGGCGTGCAATATTCGGTGCTCACGCCCAACCTCAAAGGCTATGAGTCGGCGCTGCTGTCGCAGCCCGACGAGATCGTGGTCTTCGGCGCCGCCAGCGAAGCCTTCAGCCAGCGCAACATCAACTGTTCGATCGCCGAGAGCATCGAGCGCTTCGCCCCGGTGGTCGCGGCGGCGCGCGGCGCCGGCATCCATGTGCGCGGCGCCATCTCCTGCACCGTCGGCTGCCCCTACGAGGGCGAGATCGCGCCCGAACGCGTGAGCCTGGTGGCGCGCCTGATGAAGGACATCGGGGTGCAGCATGTGGGCGTGGCCGACACCATCGGTGTGGGCACGCCGCGCAAGGTGCAGCGCGCCATGGAGGCGGCGCTGTCGGTCTATGCGCTCGACGAGGTCTCGGGGCATTTCCACGACACCTACGGCCAGGCGCTGGCCAACACCCTGGCCACGCTCGAGATGGGCGTCTGGCAGTACGACACCTCGGTGGCCGGCCTGGGCGGCTGCCCCTACGCCAAGGGCGCCACCGGCAATGTTGCCACCGAAGACGTGGTCTACATGCTGCACGGCATGGGCATAGCCACCGGCATCGACCTCGACCGCCTCATCGATGCCGGCGTCTACATCAGCGATTTCCTCGGCCGCAAGACGCAGTCGCGCGTGGCCACTGCGCTGCTCAACAAGAGGGCCGGCTGAGATGTGCGGCGCCGAAGTCAAGCCCCTGCCCGAGAACGTGCAGCGCGTGGCCGATCTGCTGCAGGGCAAAGGCCATCCGCATGCCCCGCTGATGCTCGATGACGCCTGCCGCACCGCCCAGCAGGCGGCCGACACCCTGGGCGTGGCGGTCGGGCAGATCGCCAAGAGCATCATCTTCAAGCGCCGCGCCGACCAGGTGGCGGTGCTGGTCATCACCTCGGGCGACCGGCGTGTCGACGAGAAGAAGGTCGATGTGCTGGTCGGCAAGACCGGCCGCGCCGATGCCGAGTTCGTGCGCGCCAGCACCGGCTTTGCCATCGGTGGCGTGTCGCCGGTCGGGCATCTGAATCGGCCGGTGACGCTGATCGACCGCGAGCTCTTCCGCTTCGACGAGATCTGGGCCGCCGCCGGCCACCCGCATGCGGTGTTCCGGCTGCGTCCGCACGACCTCGAGGGCCTGACCGACGGTGCCCCCGTCGCCGATGTGGTCCAGGCCCCGGCATGAAGAAGAAGCAGGTGCTGGCCGAACTGGCCCGGCGGGGGCAGTCGGCGCTGACCCGGCTGGACGAGCCGGTGCCGTCCCCCTGCATCTCGGTGTGCCGGGTGGCGGCCCGCAGCGGGCTGTGCGAGGGTTGCTGGCGCAACATCGACGAGATCTGCGCCTGGAGCGGCGCCCCCGAGGCATACAAACGCGGTGTCTGGCGCGCCGTCCTGCAGCGCGCCGGTCTGGCGCCATCCCCGGAGGACCGATGAAGCAACTCGATTTCTATCTCGACTTTGTCTCGCCCTACGCCTGGCTGGCCTTCGAGCGCCTGCCCGAGGCCTTGCAGGGCCTGAGCTACCACGTGCGCTACAGGCCGGTGCTGCTCGGGGCCCTGTTCAAGCAGCATGCCAACCCGGGGCCGGCCGGCATCCCCCCCAAGCGCGACTGGACCTACCGTCAGGTCTGCTGGCTCGGGCACCACCTCGGGGTGGGGCTGCAGATGCCGGCGCGGCATCCCTTCCCGCCGCTGCCCCTGCTGCGCCTGGCCCTGGCCACCAGCGAGGACGGCTGCATCAACCGCCACACCGCAGGCGAGATCCTGCGCCATGTCTGGCAGGGCGGCCACGAGGCGCTCGATCCGGCACGCCTGCAGACCCTGCGCGCGGGGCTGCGCCTGCGCCACGAGCCCGAGGACGAGGCGGTCAAGGCCATGCTGCGGCGCAATACCGACCAGGCCCAGGCCCGCGGGGTGTTCGGGGTGCCGACCGTGGCCTTCGACGACAAGCTGTTCTGGGGCCTGGACGGCCTGCCCATGCTGCGCGCCTGCCTCGACGGCGACACCTGGTTCGACACCGAGTGGGTCCGTTCGGCCGAGGTGCCGTCAGGTCTGTGAAATCAGGCTCTGGCTGAATCTGGGTCAAGCCCCGGCCCAGCGCGTCGTCCAGAATGTGCAAGGCCCCTCTGGCTGGAGACAGACCCCATGCCCAATGCCTTCAATTTCTCGGCCTCGCCCTTCGACTGCCTGAGCCCGGATGAGCAGCGCCTGGTGCGCAACAGCATCGATGTCGCCTATTTCAGGGCCGGCGAGACCATCCTCGAAGTGGGCAGCGAGCCCACCCACCTGTTCGTCATCATCAAGGGCTATGTGACCCAGCTCGACGGTGACGAGGTGGTCTCCACCTGCGGCACCGACGACGCCTTCGACGGCCGAGGCCTGGTGGCCGGCCGGGTCAGCAACCGCTTCGTGGCGGCCGAAGAGGTGGTGGCCTACCAGCTGGCCAAGCAGACGGTCAACGAGCTGATCGCCTCCAACGCCACCTTCGGCGCCCTGCTGTTCTCGGCCCTGAGCAACAAGCTCAGCGCCCTGGCCCAGCGCCAGGGCAGCCATGAGCTGCATTCGCTGACCCTGGCCCGCGTCGACGAGGCCTTTGTGCGGCCGGTGCCCACGGTGGAGGCCGACACCGACATCATCTCGGTGGTGCGCCAGTTCCGGGCCGAACGCACCAACAACGCCCTGGTGCGCGACAGCCGCAGCAGTCCGCCGCGCCTGGGCATCTTCACCGCCAACTCGCTGCAGCGCGCGGTGCTCGACGGGCGCCCGCTGGAGCAACTGGCCGTCGGCGAGTTCGCCAGCTACCAGCTGGTCACGGTGCGGCCTTCGGACCTGCTCGGCGACGCCATGGCCCTGATGCTGCGCTGCCGCGTGCATCGCGTGGTGGTGGTCGAGGACGGCGAGGTGCGCGGCATCCTGGCGGCGCTGGATCTGTTCAGTTTCCTGGGCAACCATTCGCACCTGATCACGGTGCAGATCGAACAGGCGCGCGACCTGCAGGCCCTGAGCCAGGCGGCGGCCCAGATCACCCGCATGATCGGCCTGCTCTACCGGGGCGGCACCCGGGTGGCGCTGATCGCCAAGCTGGTGCAGCAGCTCAACCTGCGCCTGTTCGAGCACGCCTGGGCCATGATCGCGCCGCCCGAATTGGTGGCCAACAGCTGCCTGTTCGTCATGGGCAGCGAGGGGCGCGGCGAGCAGTTGCTCAAGACCGACCAGGACAATGCGCTGGTGCTGCGCGACGGCTATGCGCCGCCGGCCGACCTCGACGCCATCTGCCAGCGCTTCTCGGATGCGCTGCAGGCCTTCGGCTACCCCGAGTGTGCGGGACACATCATGCTCAACAACCCGCAGTGGCGCGGCAATGTCACCGAGTTCAGCCAGCGGGCCCGCGACTGGATGCTGCAGCCCGACCCCGAGAAGCTCATGCGGCTGGCCATCTTCATGGATGCCCATGCGGTCTGCGGCGACTCGACCCTGCTCGACCAGGTGCAGGAGGGCATCCGCTCGCTGTCGCGCGACAACGAGGCCATGCTCAGCCGCTTCGCCTCGGCGCTCGACGCCTTCGGCGAGCATGGCGGCTGGCTGCCGCGCCTGTTCTCGCTGGGTGACGACGGGCGCCATCTCAACCTGAAGAAGGAAGGCATCTTTCCCCTGGTGCACGGCGTGCGCAGCCTGGCCCTGGCCGGCCACCTGACCGAGACCAGCACCACCGCCCGCATCGCCGCCCTGGTGGCCAGCGGGGTGCTCAGCGCCGAGAACGGCGATGAACTGATCGACAGCCTCCAGGTCTTCATGGGCCTCAAGCTCAAGGCCGGGCTGGCCGAGCTCGACAAGCACCGCCCGGTCACCGGGGCGGTCGATTTCGGCAAGCTCAGCGCGCTCGAGCGCGACCTGCTCAAGGATTCGCTGAGCGTGGTCAAGCGCTTCAAGGCCCAGTTGCGCCACCGCTTCCGCCTGGACGCCCTGTCATGAGCGGCCTGCCCCCCATGCCCCCGCTGCCGGTGGCCAGCCGCCTGATCCGGCGCCTGCGCCGCGAATGGGCGATGCGCCGGCTTGCCGATCCGGCCTACCGCTTCCTGTTCGATGCACCGCCGCCCGGGGAATGGGTGTCGCTCGACTGCGAGACCACCGGGCTCAATGTGCGCAGCGACGAGATCATCTCCATCGGCGCGGTGCGCATCGTCGGGCGCCGCATCCTGACCAGCGAGCGGCTGGAGCTGCTGGTGCGGCCCGAGCGCGGCGTCTCGCCCGAGAGCATCCGCATCCACCGCCTGCGCGAACGCGATGTGGCCGAAGGCCTGCCCATCGCCGAAGCGGTGCGCCGCCTGCTGCACTTCATCGGCCCCCGGCCCCTGGTGGGCTACTACCTCGAATTCGACGTCGCCATGCTCAACAAGGCGGTGCGGCCCCTGCTGGGCCAGGGCCTGCCGCAGGAGAAGATCGAGGTGTCGGCGCTCTACTACGACCACAAGTTCCGCCAGCTGCCCGCCTACCAGCAGCACGACAACGCCGACATCGACCTGAGCTTCGCCCGCCTCATGGCCGATCTGGGCCTGCCGCTGCGCGATGCCCACGATGCGCTCAACGACGCGGTGATGGCAGCGCTGGCCTTCATCAAGCTGCGCGAGCTGGGGGCCGCTTGAGGTCGGAGTGGGGGTTTGAATAGTGAATCATTCGGTGTGACGTTCTTTTAAAGGTTGAAAATTCATCGATCAAGGCGGGATCATTCGATGATTCACATCGGATTGCGCAGATCATGGACACATCGACCCCCACCTACCAGGCTTGCCAGGCCTTCCAGCCCTTCACCCCCGCCCTGGGCCCGCAGCCGCCGCTGCGCGCGGCCATCACCGCGGCCTGGCGTCGCCCCGAGCCCGAACTGCTGCCGGAGCTGATCGAGCAGGCCCGCCTGTCCGAGGCCCAGGCCCGCGACAGCCAGGCCCTGGCCCAGGGTCTGGCGGGCGCCCTGCGCGAGCGCAAGAGCGCGGGCGGCCGTGCCGGCATCGTGCAGGGGCTGTTGCAGGAATACGCGCTCTCGTCGCAGGAGGGGGTGGCCCTGATGTGCCTGGCCGAGGCGCTGCTGCGCATCCCCGACAAGGCCACCCGCGACGCCCTGATCCGCGACAAGATCGGCCACGGCCAATGGGCCGCCCACCTCGGCAAGAGCCCCTCGCTCTTCGTCAATGCGGCCACCTGGGGCCTGCTGCTGACCGGCAAGCTGGTCAGCACCCACAGTGAGACCGGCCTCAGCGCCGCGCTGGGGCGCCTGACCGCCAAGGGCGGCGAGCCCCTGATCCGCAAGGGGGTGGACATGGCGATGCGCATGATGGGCGAGCAGTTCGTCACCGGCGAGACCATCGACGCCGCCCTGGTCAACGCCCGCGTCCACGAGGCCCAGGGCTTCCGCTATTCCTATGACATGCTCGGCGAGGCCGCACTGACCGCTGCCGACGCGGCGCGCTACCTGCGCGACTACCAGCAGGCCATCGACGCCATCGGCCAGGCCTCGGCCGGGCGCGGCATCTACGAGGGGCCGGGCATCTCGATCAAGCTGTCGGCCCTGCACCCGCGCTACAGCCGGGCCCAGCATGCCCGCGTCATGGACGAGCTCTACCCGGTGCTGCTGGGCCTGACCCTGCAGGCCCGCCGCCATGACATCGGCCTGAACATCGACGCCGAGGAGTCGGACCGTCTGGAGCTGTCGCTGGACCTGCTCGAGCGCCTGTGCTTCGAGCCCGCCCTGGCCGGATGGAGCGGCATCGGCTTCGTCATCCAGGCCTACCAGAAGCGCTGCCCCCAGGTGATCGATCTGGTGCTCGACCTGGCCCGGCGCAGCGGCCACCGGCTGATGATCCGCCTGGTCAAGGGTGCCTACTGGGACAGCGAGATCAAGCGCGCCCAGATCGACGGCCAGGACGGCTACCCGGTCTACACCCGCAAGGCCTACACCGATGTGGCCTACCTCGCCTGCGCGCGCAAGCTGCTGGCCGCGCCCGAGGCGGTGTTCCCCCAGTTCGCCACCCACAACGCCCACACCCTGGCGGCCATCTACACCCTGGCCGGGCCCGAGCGCTACCAGCCCGGGCAGTATGAGTTCCAGTGCCTGCACGGCATGGGCGAGCCCCTGTACGAACAGGTGGTGGGCCAGGCCGCTGCCGGCCGGCTCGGCCGGCCCTGCCGCATCTACGCGCCGGTGGGCACGCACGAGACCCTGCTGGCCTACCTGGTGCGCCGCCTGCTCGAGAACGGCGCCAACACCTCCTTCGTCAACCGCATCGCCGATGCCTCCATCCCGCTTCCCGAACTGGTGCAAGACCCGGTCGAGACCGTGCGGCAGATGGCCGAACGCGAAGGCCGGCTGGGCCTGCCGCACCCGGCGATCCCGCTGCCGCTCGATCTGTACGGCGCCGGTCGCGCCAATTCACGTGGTCTGGATCTGGCCAACGATGTGCAGCTGAGCCAACTGCATGCCGCCTTGCGGCAAAGCGCGGCCCAGCCCTGGCAGGCCGGCCCGATGCTGGTCTTCGACGCCGCGCCGGGCGAGGCCCAGCCGGTGCAGAACCCGGCGCAGCACGGTGATCTGGTGGGCTGGGTCCGGCCGGCGACGGCCGCCGAGGTCGACCAGGCCGTGCGCCATGCGGCCGAGGCCGCCGGCCCCTGGGCGGCCACCCCGCCGGCCCAGCGCGCCGATCTGCTGGACGAGGCGGCCCGCCGCATGGAGGCCGATCTGCAGCCCCTCATGGGCCTGCTGGTGCGTGAGGCCGGCAAGACCTGCTCGAATGCGATCGCCGAGGTGCGCGAGGCGGTGGACTTCCTGCGTTTCTATGCCGCCCAGGCACGGACCGAACTCGGTGTGGACAGCCATCCGGCCCTGGGGCCGGTGGTCTGCATCAGCCCCTGGAATTTCCCCCTGGCCATCTTCTCCGGCCAGATCGCCGCCGCCCTGGCCGCCGGCAACCCGGTGCTGGCCAAGCCGGCCGAGCAGACCCCGCTGGTGGCGGCCCAGGCGGTGCGCTACCTGTGGCAGGCCGGCGTGCCACGGGCGGTGCTGCAACTGCTGCCCGGTGCCGGCGAGACCGTCGGTGCGCAGCTGGTGGGCGACGCCCGCGTGCAGGGGGTGATGTTCACCGGCTCCACCGAGGTGGCGCGGCTGCTGCAGCGCAACCTGGCCGGCCGCCTCACGCCGCAGGGCCGCCCGGTGCCGCTGATCGCCGAGACCGGCGGGCAGAACGCGATGGTCGTCGACTCGTCGGCGCTGGCCGAGCAGGTGGTCGGCGATGTGCTGGCCTCGGCCTTCGACAGCGCCGGCCAGCGTTGTTCCGCCCTGCGCGTGCTGTGCGTGCAGGAAGAGGCCGCCGACCGCCTCATCGAGATGCTCAAGGGCGCCATGGCCGAGCTGCGCCTGGGCGCGCCCGACCAGTTGGCCACCGATGTCGGCCCGGTGATCGATGCCGAGGCCCGGGCGCAGATCGAACGCCACATCGAGACCCTGCGCCAGCGCGGGCGGCCGGTCTACCAGGCGCCGCCACACCGGGCGCCGGCCGACGGCACTTTTGTGCCCCCGACCCTGATCGAGCTGCCCGGGCTGGACGAGCTGCAGCGCGAGGTCTTCGGCCCGGTGCTGCACCTGATCCGCTACCGCCGCCAGGACCTCGATGCGCTGCTGGCCCGCATCAACGCGACCGGCTACGGCCTCACCCTGGGCCTGCACACCCGCATCGACGAGACCATCGCGCGCGTGGTCGACCAGGCCCACGCTGGCAATGTCTATGTGAACCGCAACATGGTCGGTGCCGTGGTCGGCGTGCAGCCTTTCGGTGGCGAGGGGCTGTCGGGCACCGGGCCCAAGGCCGGCGGGCCGCTGTACCTGTACCGCCTGCTGGCCGCGCGGCCGGCCGAGGCGCTGGCCCGCAGCCTGGACGGTGTGGGCGAGCCCGGCGATGCGCCGCCATCGCCGCCGTCGACCCCACTGCGCGTCCTGCAGCAATGGGCCGATGCCGAGCTGGCAGACCGGTGCCGGCGCTTCGAAGCGCTGTCGCGCAGCGGCCTGGCGCGGGTGCTTCGAGGGCCCACGGGCGAGCGCAACCTCTACACCCTGCTGCCGCGTCGGGCGGTGCTCTGCCTGGCGGCCGGCGAGCGCGACCGGCTGTTGCAGCTGGCCGCGGTGCTGGCGGTCGGCAGCCGGGCGGTCTGGCCGCGCAACGCGTCGGCCCTGCGTGATCGGCTGCCGGCCGAGCTGCGCACGCAGATCGTGCTGGTCGACGACTGGCGCGAGGCGAGCGCTGAATTCGAGGCCGTGCTGCACCACGGGGGCGTGGACGAACTGCGCGGACTCTGCGCCCAGGTGGCCGCCCTGCCGGGGCCCATCCTGGCGGTCACCGGCCTGCGCCCGGGGGACGCGGACATCCCGCTGGAGCGCCTGCTGATCGAGCGCTCGCTCAGCGTCAACACCGCAGCGGCCGGCGGCAATGCCAGCCTGATGACGGTGGGCTGAGGGGCGGAAGACGGAAGACCTCGAGCAGGTCTTCAGAGGTCCAGCACCAGCCGTTCGCTGCGGCAGCCCGAGACGCAGACCATCATGACCTGGTTGGCCGCCTTTTCGGAGGCGCTGAGCACCGAGTCGCGGTGGTCCGGGGTGCCGGCCAGCACCCGGGTCTCGCAGGAGCCGCAGACCCCCTCCTCACAACTGGTGTCCAGGCGCACCGGGACCGCCTTCAGGGCCGCCAGCAGGCTCTGGCCGGGCTGCACCGTGAGGACCTGGCCCGAGCGCCTGAGTTCGACCGTGTACTGGTCGCGGGCGTCGGTGGCCGCCGCCACCTCGGCGGCAGTGAAGCGTTCGACATGCACATCGGCACAGCCGAGTGCGGCGCAGTCTTTCTCGAAGGCATCGAGCATGACGGCGGGTCCGCAGGCGTAGGCATGCACGCCGCTGCGCCCCAGGCGCTCGGCCAGCAGGGCGCGCAGGGCCGGCGGCCCGCCGCATTCGTCGTCGAAATGCAGGTGCAGCGGCATGCCCAGGGCCTGCAACTCATCCAGAAAGGCCGCGCTGCGGCGCGAGCGCGCGAAATAGAGCAGCTCGAAGGAGCGGCCGATCGCCTTCAGGCGCCGGGCCATGCAGAGGATCGGGGTGACGCCGATGCCCCCGGCCACCAGCACCGAATGGGCGGCCTCCTCGTGCAGGGCGAAGTGGTTGCGCGGTGAACCGATGGTGATGCGCTGGCCCACATGGAGCTGCTCATGCACCCAGCGCGAACCGCCCCGGCTGGCCCGGTCCTTCAGGATGCCCAGCACATAGCGGTGGCGCTCGCCCGGATCGTTGAGCAGCGAGTAGCTGCGCACCAGTCCGTTGGGCAGGTGCAGGTCGATGTGCGCGCCGGCACTGAAGGCCGGGAATTCCGGGCCGTCCAGCGGGCGTAGCTCCAGGCTGAGGATGTCGTCGGCCTCATGGCGCAGCGTGTGGACAAGGGCGTTCAGGGCAGGGGTCATGGCCGTGTCGGATCAGGGGGTGGGGGCGTCGGGCCAGCCCCTGCGGGGCCGGCCTTGCGGGGGCTCAGGCCGGTGTCGAGGCCTGGTCGAGCTGCTGCCGGGCCAGGTTCTTGAGGTGGCGGCGCAGGCGCACGATGCCCATGTCGTGCTGGTAGAGGAATTCACGCTGGTTGGCGTCGGGCTCCATGGTCTCCACCGCCACGCGGTCCTGCTCCAGCACGTGCCAGTGCCGCTGTTCGAGCCGGTTGCGGTAGAGAAAGCGCCAGGCGTCGCGCTGCCAGCCGTCGACCTTGCGGCAGCGCCAGTGGAACACGCCGGCGGCTTCGCGGGTGATCGGGGTGTAGCTGCCGATGATGGCGAAGTTGCCGCCGGGGCCGCCGGTCTTGGGGTAGGGGATCTCGAGGCGCATCAGGTGGATGCCGGTGTCCATCCACTCGGTCCAGTCGAAATTGACATTGCGCTGGCCCTTCTTCTCGAAGACGAAGCCGTGCTCGGTGTCGCGGATGTGGAATTCGGCCGTCACATCGCCTTCGTACATGGTGTGCGACTGCTTGTGCAGAAAGGTGCCGTGCATGGGGTCGATCACGTTGTCGATCACGTAGCGGTAGTCGCAGCCCCATTCGGTGTAGCACAGGAAGGACGACCATTCGGGCGAGCTCAGTTCTTCGGGCAGGCGCAGCGGCGGCGGGCTGTCGATCTGCGGCGCCGTCGAATTGAACAGGAAGATCGCGCCATGGCTTTCGGTGGCGTGGAACATGCGCGTGGTGCGCGAGCCCTCGAGCTTGCAGCCCGGGCTGGCCGGCACGCTGGTGACGGTGCCGTCGCAACGCACCTCGACCCCGTGGTAGGGGCAGGCCAGGCGGTCGCCGAGGTTGACCCCGAGCGACAGCGGCGCGCCCCGGTGCGGGCAATGGTCTTCGAGCGCGTGCACCCGGCCGGCGGCGTCGCGCCACAGCACGATCTTGTAGCCCAGGCGGCGCAGGGAGATCGGGCTGTCCTTGACGAAGGCCGAGGGGCAGATCGGGTACCAGAGGTCTTTCAGGCCCACGGCCAGGGCGGCGTCGACAGGGTCGGGCTGGAATTGGATGTTGGAAGTTTGCATGTCTGTCTCCTGGGGTGGGGGTCAGGCGCCGAGGCGGGCCATCTCCTGCTCGAAGCTGGCCGGGGTCCAGGGCTGGCTGTTCATGGCCGAAGGGCCGGCCTGGTTGAGGTAGGCGACCAGGCCGGGCAGGTCGTGGATGCCCTGGGCGAAGGCGCGCTCCAGCGAGTCGCCGAGCAGGTTCTCGTAGGCCGTGGGTTCGGCCAGGCGGTGCTGGTGGGTCTCGTTGTAGAGGGGTTTGGCGGGGATGCTCATGGTGGGGCCTCGGGTGTCGGTGAGGAAGTCGGGGTGGGGTGGAGTCGGGGGGCTGGGCGTCAGCCCTTGGGCTTGTCGGTCATGAAGCGCCCGCTGGGGGCTGCCGCATCGACCTGGCGTCGGGTGTGGCCGTCGATGCCGCCCTTGACGGCCCATTCGGCGAACACGGTCGGGCCTGGGCTGAAGTCGCGGGCCTGCCAGTCGGCGGTCAGTTCGTCCTCGTCGCTGTAGTACTCGACCAGGGCGCCGGCGGGGCTGATGAAATACCAGAACAGGGCCGACGAGATCGGATGCCGGCCCGGGCCCAGCTCGGTGCTCCAGCCGCAGCGCGACATGTGCAGGCCGCCGCCGATCACCTCGTGCACATCGCGCACGGTGAAGGCGACGTGGTTGAGGCCGGCGCGGGGCTCGGGCAGTTGCAGCAGGAACAGGTCGTGGTGCCCGCCCTCGGGGGCGCAGCGCATGAAGTGGCCGCGGCCCGGGTAGCGGTCCGAGACCACGAAGCCGAGCCGCTCTTCATAGAAGGCGGTGGTGGCGGCCAGGTCCTTGACGAAGAAGACCACATGGCCGACCTCGATCGGCGTGGCCCGCTCATAGGCGGGGCTGGGGCGGTTCACGCGCGCCCGGCTGCCCCAGGTGTTGCTGAGTGCACAGTCGAGCACCAGCGGGCGTTTGCGCGTCACCTGGACGCGCACCGCCAGGCCGTTGGGGTCGGTGCAGCCGATGCGGTCGCCCTGGTCGATGAAGCCGGGCTGTCCGCCCAGACGCTGGCGCGCCTCGGCCAGTGCCTCGGGGTCGGCGACCGCCCAGACCACCTCGCGCAGCGTGGGGTCGGCTTCGATGCCGGCCGGCAGGCCGGGCCGGTCGGAGTGGGCCACACAGACCCGGCAGCCATTGAGCGATTCGAAGACCAGCTCCTGGGGCGTTTCCTGCTTCAGGCTCAGGCCCCAGTCGAGGAAGAAGGTCCGGCAGCGCTCGAGATCGGCGGCGCCGAAGGTGATTTCGTCAATGCCCTGGATCAGCATCTTGCGGTCCTTGTCGGCGGGCTCAGGCCGTGGCCTGGCGCTTCACCCGGGACAGCGGGTGGCTGGGCGGGTAGGTGGGGGTCACGGGTTGGGGGTTGCCGATCATCACGCACATCAGGGCCTCTTCGTCGCCGATGTTGACCACGCCACGGTACACCCCCACGGGCCACGAGATCAGGTCGCGTTCGCCGGCTTCCATCTCCCAGGTCTCGCCGTTGAGCTCGGCGATCAGGCGGACCCGGCCGCGCATGACGAAGAACACCTCTTCGGCATCGGTGTGGATGTGCAGCGGGCCTTCGGCACCCGCCGGCAGGATCATGGTCGAGAAGGTGAAGTGCTCGGCGGCCACGGTGTTGCCGTCGCTGGCCACGCCGGTGGCACCGGTGCCGACATAGCGCATCTGGGCGCGGGCGTACTTGGGGTCGAAGTCGGCCTGGAACTTCAGGGCCTCCCAGTCGTAGCGGCGGGTGGCGCGGGTGGCCATGCGCGAGCCCAGCCATTGCGACAGGCTCTGGCCGGCAGGCGGGTGGTAGGTGGCGGGGGTGTTTTCGGCCACGGCGGAGGCGGTCATGAAGAACTCCTTTTGTTTCCTATATGGAACAACGTTTCTTAAATGGAACGAATGAAGTCTAATGGAGGCTCTCCAAAAAGCCAAGCCGTCTCAGGGAAAAGCCTGAGCGGCGCAGTCGGAACGGTGGTGGATGGCGGGTCTGGCGGTCAGGGGCAGTCGTTGCCGAGTCGGTCCAGGCCCTGGGCCTCGCGATGGAAGCTGGCCCGGCCCTGGGCATCGAGGGTGACCACATAGAGGCTGTCGAAATCGGGGCTTTCCCAGCGCGGCACGGTGGCGGGGTCGCCGCCATGGCGGGCGAGCAGGGCCCGGGCCACGTCCTGGGCGACGCGGTGCTCCCAGGCGATGAAGACGGTGGCCGAGGCCAGTTCGGGCTGCTCCAGGGCCGCGATCAGGCCGGCCGTGTCGTCAAACCCGAAGCGGGTGTCCACCGGCAGGCCCAGCGCGATGGCCGTGGGTTCGATGGTGGCCAGGGGGCGCACATAGTGGTAGGGCTTGCCGCCGTCCTGCTTCTGCGCACCGGGGTTGGGCGCGAAGATGGCGTCGGGGGTGCCGAATCGGCGCGGCAGCACCTTGGCCAGGGCCAGGGAGCGCTGCAGACCCCGACAGTTGAGTTGTCCCAGGCCGGCTGCAGGTTTTTCGCCGTGGCGCAGAAAGACCAGGGTCTCGGTGGCCTGGGCCTGGAAGGCCAGCAGCAGGGCCAGCGCGGGCAGCAGGCGGCGGAGTCGGTGCCGCGCAGAGTGGGGTCGGTTCATGGTCGGGTTTCCTGCTGAAAAGAGACGGACGTCGGCATTGTCGATGCGCCCGGGGTATCTCCGGAGGCCTCAGGCCTGTAAATTGCTTTACATTGAAAGCCAATCCTGAAAACATATTTTCATGCTCAAGCGCCAACATTCCGATGACTGGGCCAGCCGCTTTGCCGGCGTGCCGGTGCTGCAGCTGGTGGCCCGCCGGGCCCCCGAGCTGCCGGCGGCCCTGCAGCGCATGGCGCGCGCGGTGTTGGCGCACCCTTTCCGGGCGGCCACCCTGGGCATCGAGGAATTCGCCCGCGAGGTCTCGGTGTCGGTGGCCACGGCCAACCGTCTGGCCCGCAGCCTGGGGTTCGCGGGCTATCCGCAGTTCCGTGCCGAACTGGCCAGCGGCTTCGAGGCCATCCTGGCCCCGGTGGAGAGCCTGCGCCACAAGCTCGAGCAGCCCGCCAGCACCCTGCAGACCATGTGCGCCTCGCTGCACGAAACCCGCAGCAACCTCGAGCGCACCCAGCAGGCCCTGCAGGCCCAGCCCTGCGAGGCGGCGGTGCACCTGCTCGGTGCGGCCCAGCAGGTGCTGACCCTGGGCTGGGGCAGCAGCGCCTACCTGGCCGGGCTGTTGCAGCACGAGCTCGAACCCTATTGCCCGCAGGTCTACTGCCTGGCCCAGGCCGGCGGCCCCTCGCATGCGGCGCGCCAACTGTTCAAGCGCGGTCCGTCGGATGTGCTGGTGGCCATGGCCTTTCCGCGCTATGTCAGCGACACCGTCGAACTGGCCCGCCTGGCGCGCCAGCGTGGCATGAAGGTGCTGGCCCTGACCGACAAGCCGAGTTCGCCGCTGGTCGAGCTGGCCGACGTCACCCTCTACGCCCACACCGATTGCCAGGTCGCCGCGACCTCGAATGCCTCGGCCCTGGCCCTGCTCGAAGCCCTGGTGGCCGCCATGGCAAGGGCCTCCAGCGGCGCGGTGGAGCAGGGGCGCGAGCTGGCCCGCAGCGTCATGCCCTGGTTGCACCTCGAGACCCCGGCGGTGCCCCGGCCCCGCGCGCCGCGCCGTCCCGCAGGCGCCCCGTCACCGGCTGCCCAGGCGGCCTCCCACCCTCTTTCCACACGATGAGCCCTACTTCCCAGCCCGTGGCCGTGATCGCCCTGCATGGCGGCGCCGGCACCCTCACGCGCCGTGCCATCACCCCGGCGCAGCAGTCGCTGTACCGCGAGACCCTGACTCAGATCCTGCAGGCCGGGCAGGCGCTGCTGGCCCAGGGCGCCAGCGCGCTCGACGCGGTGACCGAAGCGGTGCGCCTGCTCGAAGAGTGCCCGCTGTTCAACGCCGGCAAGGGCGCGGTCTACACCTCGGAGGCGCGGCATGAACTGGACGCCTGCGTCATGCGGGGCAGCGATCTGGCCAGCGGCGCGGTGGCCGGCGTCCGTTGCCTGCGCAACCCGGTGCTGGCGGCGCGGGCCGTGCTGGCCTCGGGCAGCCCGGTGCTGCTGATCGGCGAAGGCGCCGAGCGCTTCGCCCTGGCACGCGGCTGCGAAGCGGTGGCGCCCGACTGGTTCGGCACGGCCGAGCGGCTGGCCCAGTTGCACAGCGTGCAGGCCAGCGCCGGCCAGGCGCCGGCGCTGGACCACGACGCCCAGAACCTGCTGGCCGCGCTGCCGACCAGCCCGCTGGACGAGCGTTCGAAATTCGGCACCGTCGGTGCCGTGGCGCTGGATGCCCAGGGCCACCTGGCCGCCGCCACCTCGACCGGCGGGGTCACCAACAAACTGCCCGGGCGGGTCGGCGATTCGCCCCTGGTCGGCGCCGGCACCTATGCCAACGACCGCACCGTGGCGGTGTCCTGCACCGGCATGGGCGAGGCCTTCATCCGGGCCCTGGCCGCCCACGATGTGTCGGCGCTCATGGACTACGCCGGCCTGTCCCTGGCCGACGCTGCGCACCGGGTGGTGATGGACAAGCTGCCGCCCCTGGGCGGGCGCGGCGGCCTCATCGCGGTCGACCGGCACGGGCGGGTGGCCCTGCCGTTCAACACCGAGGGCATGTACCGGGGCTGGGCCCGGGTCGGCGCGGCGCCCCGGGTGGCCATCTACGCCGATGAAGAGGACGGGACGCAGCCATGACCCCAGGCCGTCAACGGGTGCTCGAGGTCGAGGACCTGCGCGTGAGCTTTAGCAGCGAACAGCGCACCGTGCAGGCGGTCAAGGGCCTGAGCTTCCATGTCGATGCCGGCGAGACCCTGGCCATCGTCGGCGAATCGGGTTCGGGCAAGTCGGTGTCATCGCTGGCCTTGATGCGCCTGGTCGAGCAGGGCGGGGGCCGCATCGACAGCGGCCGCCTGTGGCTCACCCGGCGCAGCGGCGAGCGCCTGGACCTGGCCCAGGCCAGTGCCCGGCGGATGCGCAGCCTGCGGGGGGCCGACCTGGCCATGGTCTTCCAGGAGCCCATGACCAGCCTCAACCCGGTGTTCACCGTGGGCGAGCAGATCGCCGAAAGCATCCGCCTGCACCAGGGGCTGTCGAACCGGCAGGCCCTGGCCGAGGCGCTGCGCATGCTCGATCTGGTGCGCATCCCCGAGGCCCGCCATGTGCTCGGCCGGCATCCGCATCAGCTCTCGGGCGGCATGCGTCAGCGCGTGATGATCGCCATGGCCCTGGCCTGCAAACCGGCCCTGCTGATCGCCGACGAGCCGACCACCGCGCTCGATGTGACCATCCAGGCCCAGATCCTGACCCTGATCCAGCAACTGCAGAAGGATCTCGCCATGGGCGTGATCTTCATCACCCACGACATGGGCGTGGTGGCCGAGGTGGCCGACCGGGTGCTGGTGATGTGGCGCGGCGACAAGGTGGAAGAGGGCGACTGCGGCGCGCTGTTCGCCCGGCCGCAACAGGACTACACCCGCGCCCTGCTGGCGGCGGTGCCGCGTCTGGGGGCCATGCAGGGGCAGGCCCTGCCGGCGCGCTTCGCGCTGCCGGGCCGGGACGCCGACGCGCCGGTGGCCGCCCTGGGCACCACCGACACGGTGCGCCGCGACCAGCCAGCGGTGTTGCAGGTGCGCGGCCTGGTGACCCGATTCCCCTTGCGCAGCGGACTGCTGGGGCGGGTGCGGCGCCAGGTGCATGCGGTCGAGCAGCTCGACTTCGACCTGCATGCCGGCGAGACCCTGTCCCTGGTCGGCGAGTCTGGCTGCGGCAAGTCGACCACCGGCCGCTCGCTGGCGCGCCTGCTCGAATTCAACGCCGGCCGGGTGGAGGTCGCCGGGCGCGACATCGCGCGCCTGCAGGGCAAGGCCCTGCAGGCCCTGCGGCGTGATATCCAGTTCGTCTTCCAGGACCCCTTCGCCTCGCTGGATCCGCGCCTGACCGTGGGCTACTCGGTCATGGAGCCCCTGCTGGTGCAGGGCCTGGCCAGCCGCGACGAGGCCCAGCGGCGGGTGCAATGGCTGCTGGAGCGCGTCGGCCTGCCACCCGAGGCGGCCGAGCGCTACCCGCACGAGTTCTCGGGCGGCCAGCGCCAGCGCATCGCGATCGCGCGGGCGCTGGCGCTCAACCCCAAGGTGGTGATCGCCGATGAGGCGGTGTCGGCGCTCGACGTGACCATCCGCGCCCAGATCATCAACCTGCTGCTCGATCTGCAGGCCGAGTTCGGCATCGCCTTCCTGTTCATCTCGCACGACATGGCGGTGGTCGAGCGCATCAGCCACCGGGTGGCGGTGATGTACCTGGGCCAGATCGTCGAGATCGGGCCGCGCCGTGCGGTGTTCGAAAACCCGCAGCATGCCTACACCAAGCGTCTGATGTCGGCGGTGCCGCAGGCCGATCCGGCGCGGCGCCGGGCCCGTCAGCTGCTGTCCGACGAGATTCCCAGCCCGATCCGCGCGCTCGACGATCCGCCCCGGGTCGCCCCCCTGCAGGAGGTGGGGCCGGGGCATTTCGTGGCCCGCCATTCGGTCGGCGGTTTGTACTGATGCGCCGACCGTTTCCGCCACCGATCCTTAACGAATTTCCATCTCACTCAGGAGCGTTCGCATGAACCAGCGTCTTTCTTCTCTGGCCGCAGCCCTCGTCATGGGCGGCTTCGCCCTCACCGCGCCGGCGGCCCATGCGGCCAAGGACGTGGTGGTGGCCCTGTACTCAAGCTTCACCACCACCGATCCCTACGATGCCAACGACACGGTGTCGCAGGCGGTTGCCAAGTCCTTCTACCAGGGGCTGTTCGGTTTCGACAAGGACATGAGGATGGTCCCGGTCCTGGCCGACAGCTACAGCGTCAGCAAGGACGGCCTTGTCTATACCGTCAAGCTCAAGAAAGGCATCAAATTCCATGACGGCACCGACTTCAATGCTGAAGCGGTGAAGGTCAATTTCGACCGCGTCACCAACCCTGACAACAAGCTCAAGCGCTACAACCTCTACAAGAACATTGCCAAGACCGAGGCGGTGGATGCCGCCACCGTGCGCTTCACTCTGAGCGAGCCTTTTTCTCCTTTCGTCAATACCTTGGCTCATCCGTCCGGGGTGATCATCTCGCCGGCCGCCCTGGCCCAGTATGGCAACAAGGGCATCGCCCAACATCCGGTGGGCACCGGCCCCTTCAAATTCGTCGAATGGAAACCCACCGACTATCTGAAGGTGGCCAAATTCGATGGCTATTGGCGCAAGGGCTATCCCAAGGTGGACACCATCACCTGGCGGCCTGTGGTCGACAACAACACCCGGGCCGCCATCATGCAGACCAATGAAGCGCACTTCGCCTTCACGCTCCCGCCCGAGGCCGTCGAAAGCCTGTCCAAGAAGCCCAGCCTGGAGGTGGTGCAGGGACCGTCGATCGTGCAGCGCTACATTTCGTTCAACATGCAGCAGAAGCCTTTCGACAATCCGAAAGTGCGCCAGGCCATCAACTATGCGATCAACAAGGAAGCCCTGGCCAAGGTGGCCTTCTCGGGTTATGCCGATCCGATGGACTCGGTGGCACCCAAGGGCGTGGAGTATTCGGTCAAATTGGGTCCCTGGCCCTACGATCCCAAGAAGGCACGCGAACTGCTGAAGGAGGCCGGGTACCCCAATGGGTTCGAGACCACCCTGTGGAGTGCCTACAACCACACCACGGCGCAGAAGGTGATCCAATTCGTGCAACAGCAACTGGCCCAGGTCGGCGTCAAGGTGCAGGTGCTGGCCCTCGAGGCCGGCCAACGTGTCGAACGCGTCGAGAGCGCCCAGGATCCCGCCACCGCGCCGGTGCGCATGTACTACGTGGGTTGGTCGTCCTCGACCGGTGAGGCCGATTGGGCGCTGCGGCCATTGCTGGCTTCAGAGTCCTTCCCGCCCCGCCTGTTCAACACCGCCTACTACAAAAACGAGGTGGTCGACAAGGACCTGTCCAAGGCCCTGAACACCACCGACCAGGCCGAGAAGACACGTCTCTACACCGAAGCGCAACAGCAGATTTGGAAGGATGCCCCCTGGGCCTTCCTGGTCACCGAGCGCTCGCTTTCTGTGCGGGCCCGCAACCTCGCGGGCTTCTACGTGATGCCCGACTGGAACTTCAATTTCGACGAGATCGAGTTGAAATGACCCCTCTCTTCCGCGTGCGACGTGGATGCGTTTGGCCCTGTGCCGGCACGCGGATGGGTGGATCCGTTGCTTGATCGGGAACTTCCATGATCCATTACCTTTTCCGGCGCCTGCTGGGCCTGCTGCCCACGCTGCTCATCGTGGCGGTGCTGGTGTTCCTGTTCGTGCACCTGCTGCCCGGCGACCCGGCCCGACTGGCCGCCGGTCCCGAGGCCGGCCTCGAGACCGTCGAGCTGGTGCGCCACGACCTGGGCCTGGACCTGCCCTTGCCGCAGCAGTTCGCGCGCTTCTTCGGCCATGCGCTGCAGGGCGACTTCGGCAGCTCGATCCGCAGCAAGCGCCCGGTGGCCACCGAGATCGCCGAGCGCTTCGCCCCGACCTTCTGGCTCACGGTGGCGGCCATGGTCTGGTCGGTGCTGTTGGGCGGCCTGCTGGGCATCGTGGGCGCGGTCTGGCGCAACCGTTGGCCGGACCGGCTGGGCATGGCCTTGGCCGTGTCGGGCATCTCGTTCCCGTCCTTCGCCCTGGGCATGTTGCTGATGCAACTGTTCTCGGTCTGGCTCGGCTGGCTGCCCACGGTGGGGGCCGACAGCTGGCGGCACTACATCCTGCCCTCGCTGACCCTGGGGGCGGGGGTGGCGGCGGTGATGGCACGGTTCACGCGCAGCTCTTTCATCGACATCCTCAAGGAGGACTATGTGCGCACCGCCCGCGCCAAGGGCCTGGCCGAGACGGTGGTGGTGGTCAAACACGGACTGCGCAACGCCCTGATCCCGGTGGTCACCATGATGGGCCTGCAGTTCGGCTTCCTGCTGGGCGGCTCGATCGTGGTCGAGGTGGTGTTCAACTGGCCTGGCATGGGGCGCCTGCTGGTCGATTCGGTGGACATGCGCGACTACCCGGTCATCCAGGCCCTGGTGCTGCTGTTCTCGCTCGAATTCATCCTGATCAATCTGGTGGTCGACCTGCTCTACGCCCTGATCAACCCGACCATCCGCTTCAAATGACGCCATGACCGAGTCCAACCCCTCTCCTGCACTGCGGACCCCGGCGGCCGAGTTCTGGCGCAAGTTCAAACGCCAGCGGGTGGCCCTGTGGGCCGGCGGCTTCGTGCTGGCCCTGGTGCTGGTGGCCCTGCTGGCGCCTTGGCTGGCGCCCTACGACGCCGAGAACTTCTTCGACTACGACCTGCTCAACGCACCGCCCAGTGCCGCCCACTGGTTCGGGGTCGATGCACTGGGGCGCGACATCTTCAGCCGCATCCTCATGGGGGCGCGGGTGTCGCTGGCGGCCGGCTTCCTGTCGGTGGCGGTGGGCGCGGTGGTGGGCAGCGGCCTGGGCCTGCTGGCCGGCTACTACGAGGGCTGGTGGGACCGCCTCGTGATGCGCATGGCCGACGTGCTGTTCGCCTTCCCCGGCATCCTGCTGGCCATCGGCATCGTCGCCATCCTGGGCAGCGGCATGGTCAACGTCATCTTCGCGGTGGCGGTGTTCAGCGTGCCGGCCTTCGCGCGGCTGGTGCGCGGCAATGTGCTGGCGCTCAAGCACCAGACCTACATCGAGGCGGTGCGCTCGATCGGTGCCAGCGATGCGGTGATCATGCTGCGCCATCTGCTGCCGGGCACGGTGTCCTCGGTCGTGGTCTACCTGACGATGCGCATCGGCACCTCGATCATCACCGCCGCCAGCCTGTCCTTCCTGGGCCTGGGCGCACAACCGCCCACGCCCGAATGGGGGGCGATGCTCAACGAGGCGCGGGCCGACATGCTGAACGCACCGCACATCGCGCTCTTTCCCAGCCTGGCCATCTTCGTGACCGTGCTGGCCTTCAACCTGCTGGGCGACGGCCTGCGCGACGCGCTGGACCCCAAGCTCGACCGGGGTTGAGCACGGTCATGCCACGCAGTCCACTTGGCGCGCCCCGCATCGGCTGCCTGCCCAGCGGCGCGCTCGATGCCATCACCGATGTGGCGGGTGTCAGCGTGGGGCATTGCACCCTGTCGGACGGCGCGGTGCAGACCGGTGCCACCGTGCTGCTGCCGGCGCCGGGCAACCTGTTCCTGCACAAGCTGCCGGCGGGGCTGGCGGTGCTCAACGGTTTCGGCAAGAGTGCCGGCCTGATGCAGCTGCGCGAGCTGGGGCAGCTCGAGTCGCCGATCGCCCTGGTCAGCACCTTTGCGGTGGGCACGGCCAGCACCGCGCTGATCCGCGACGCGATCGCCGCCAACCCGGAGCTGGGCCGGGGGCTGCCCACGCTCAACCCCCTGGTGCTCGAGTGCAACGACGGCTGGCTCAACGACGCCCAGGCCTTCGCGCTGCAGGAATCCCATGTGCGGCAGGCCCTGCAGGCGGCCCGCGAGGCCGGCCCGGGAGCCCACTTCGCGCAGGGTTCGGTGGGTGCGGGGCGGGGCATGTCCTGCCACGGGCTCAAGGGCGGCATCGGCAGCGCCTCGCGCCGGGTCGGCTGGCAGGGGCAGGCCTACACCGTGGGGGCCCTGGTGCTGGCCAACCAGGGGCGGCCTGAGGCCCTGACCCTGGCGGGGCACCGCATCGGTCCGGTCCTGCAGGCCCGCCAGGCGGCCGGGGCCGAGCCAGCGGGACCCGAGCGCGGCTCCATCCTCATGCTGCTGGCCACCGATGCGCCGCTCGATGCCCGCCAGCTGCAGCGCCTGGCGCGCCGCGCCGGCGCCGGGCTGGCCCGCACCGGCTCTGATTACGGACACGGCAGCGGCGACATCGCCCTGGCGTTTTCCACCGCCTACCGGCTGCCGCAGCAGGCCGATGCCCCCATGCCCTGTGTGGCGCTGCTGCATGAGAGCGCACTGGATCTCATCTTCCAGGCCGCTGCCGAAGCCACCGAGCAGGCCATCGTGCATGCGCTGTGGACCGCCCAGGCCGTGACCGGGCGCGACGGCCGCCATCGCCATGCCCTGACCGGCCTGGCCCCCGAACTTCTGACCCTGGGCCCTGAGTGCCTGAAGCCACAGCCATGAAAAACAGCAAGATCCTGATCTCGATGGACATCGAAGGCGTGGCCGGCGTCTGGCGCCCCGAGCAGACCCAGGCCGGCCAGGGCGAGTACGAGCGGGCCCGTCGCTGGATGACCGAAGAGGCCAATGCCGCGATCCGGGGTGCCTTCAAGGGCGGGGCGCGGGAGGTCCTGGTGAACGATTCCCACGGCCATTTCGGCAACCTGCTGGCCGATGAGATCGATCCGCGCGCGGAGCTGATCCAGGGCAAGCCGCGCACCCTGGGCATGATGGCCGGGGTTGATCAGAAAGGGGTGGCCGGGGTGCTGATGGTCGGCTGGCATGCCCGGGCCAAGACCCGGGGCGTGCTGGCCCACACCAGCAACAGCTTTGCCTTCGCGCGCGTCTGGCTCGGTGGCCAGGAGTTGGGCGAGGTGGGCTTGTACGCGGCATTGGCCGGCGAGCTGGGCGTGCCGGTGCTGCTGGCCAGTGGCTGCGATGTGATGGCCGATGAGGCCCAGGTCCTGCTGCCCGGTCTGCCTTGTGCCGTGGTCAAGTGGTCGGACGGGGCGCGCAGCGGCCGATCGTTGTCGCCCCAGGCCGCCCGCGCCCTCATCGAAGAGGGCTGCCGCGAGGCGGTTCACCGCCGCCTCCATGGGCATGAGGCACCGCTGCTGCAGCTGCCTGCGCCGATCTCGTTGCGGGTGCAATGCCAGACACCGGCGCTGGCCGACGTCTTCGCCCTCTGGCCGCATGTGCTGCGCGAGGATGGCGACACCGTCGAGCTCAGTTGCGCCAGCGTGCAGGACGCAGTGCGCAGCCTGAACGCGCTCGGTGCGATGTCGAGCGTGTTGCGCTGAAGCTGGGGCTGCGCCGCACCGCGCTCATTTGTGCCGCAGCCGGTAGCCGGCGGCACGGAGTTCCTCGCCACGCGGCGTCATCTCCACCTGCACCATGTCGCCGCCTTCGGCGAGGTTGCCCAGCAGCCTGGCCTGGGTGTCGGACAGCGGGGCCAGCACCCGCCTGGCAGTCTCCTTGGGCTGGGTGGTGCTGGCCTCCAGCACCAGTCGGCCGTGGTCTTCCAGCAGGCGCAGGCTTTGCAGTTGGGCCGGGTCGCCGCCCAGGTCGACGATCTCGTATTCACCCAGGCGCCGCTTCCAGGCCCCCAGGTCTGCGGCCGGTGGCAGGCGCTCGCCCAGCAGCATCTGCTGCCGCCCGCTCTGGCCGATGAGCAGGGTGTGGCCCTCGACCTGTCGCACATCGAAGGCGATCTCCGTCAGAGGCCCCAGGTCCAGGCGCCACAGACCCAACAGGCGGTATTGAAGTCCGAGCAGGCCATCGGTGCGGGCCTGGACCTCGAAACGGTGGCCGGCGAGTTCAGCCTTCAGTTCGGGCCCTTGCTGCAGCAGGCGCAGCGGGCCGGCGATCGTGGTGTAGTCCCCAGCCAGGGCCTGGGCGCGTGCGGCACCCACGGCGCTCAGGGGCTGGGCGCCGGCGGCCGGGCCAGGCTGGCGGTGTCCGGTGCGGGCTTCGAGTGCCAGCTCGAGCGCCTCGTTGGCGATGCGGTTGACCACCTCCGTGGCCGTGGCGGAGTTGGCCAGCACCACCACCCCGAGCTTGTGTTTTGGCAGCAGCATCATCTGGCTGCGAAAGCCGCCGATGGCCCCGGCGTGGTGCGCCACCGGGCCAGCGCCTTCCCATGTCGACGGTCCGCCCAAGGTGCTGAGCATCCAGCCCAGCCCGACTTCGAAGTTCAGGTCCAGCGCCACATCACGGTTCTGTGGCCTCAGCATCTCGGCCACGGTTTCCGGTTGCAGCACGCGGTGGCCGCCCGATTGCCCCTGCGCGAACACCATGGAGATGAAACGCGCCAGGTCCTTGACGCTGGCGTTCAGGCCGCCGGCGGGCACATCGCGCAAAGGCCAGTCGGGGTCGGGCTGCCCACCGCCCTGGTAGCCTTTGGCCATCTGCGGCAGGGCCGCCGAGTGGCTGGAAAATGCGGCCCCGTCCATGTGCAACGGGGTCAGCACCGTCTCTTGCAGCCGCTGCTCGAAGGGCTGTCCGCTGAGGTGTTGCACCAGTTCGCCCAGCACCGAGATCCCCAGGTTCGAGTACGAGAACACCTGTCCCGGCGGGTAGGCACCGAACTCCGGTGCCAGGCTGGCGCCCAGGCCTTCCAGCGGTTGCGGGTCGGGGTTGAAGAAGCCCTTGAGTTCGTCACGGGGCAGGCCCGCATGGTGGGTCATGAGCTGGCGCACGGTGATCGGTGCTTCGGGTGTCAGGGTCTGCAGCCCGAAACCCGGCAGCACCTCGCGCACCGGCTGGTCGAGCCGCAGACGGCCGGCCTCCACCCACTGCAGCGCCGCCACATCGGTGAAGAGTTTGGAGATGGAGCCGACGCGGTAGAGCGTGTCAGCGCTGGCCGGGCTGTGCTGTTGCAGATCGGCCTCGCCAAAGCCCTGGGCCCACACCACGCGCTGATCGTCCACCAGGGCGATGCTCAGCCCCGGCACCTGGTGGCGCGCCATGTCATCGCGGATCCGGGCCGCCAGGTAGGCCTGGGCGGCCGCCTCGTCGCGTGGGTTCAGGCTTTGGGGGCGCTGGGGTGCCGCGGTACAGCCGCTCAGGACGGCCAGTGTGAGCAGCAGAAGCAAGGCGCTGAGGCCCATCAGAATCGATATGTAAAGCCGCATCGGCCTTCCTCCGCATCAGCTTGGGATGTCGGGGGGCATTGTCCGGGTACGAGCTTTGGATTGGCTTAAGACGCTGCTCGCGAATCCTGCCGATGGTGCTCCAACACGAGAATCCTGCCGATGGTGCTCCAACACGAAGCGAGGGAGACCGGGAGCCGCTTCCAATCGAGGCTGTGACGCGAGAGCTTGACCCAATCCGATTGACAACCCGTCCCGCAGCGGTCGAGGATGGAGCGCCCGTCTTTTTCTGCTGCCGCCCCATGTCCACCTTCCAGGTCAATCTGCGTGATGTCATCTATTCGCTGTCCGATGCCCTCGATCTGGTCGGCGTCACCCACATCCACCATGGCAAGCGGGTCGCCTTCATGGCGGTCGAATGCGCGCGGGTGTTGGGCTGGCCGGCCGAGCGGCTCGACCGGCTCTACCAGGCCGGCATGCTGCACGACTGCGGGGTGTCGCGCACCTACATCCACCGGCGCCTGACCCAGTTCGAATGGGAGGGCGAGGGCGAGCACTGCCGTGTCGGTGCGGCCCTGCTGCGCAGCTGCCCGCCGCTGGCGCCTCTGGCCGACATCGTGCTGCACCACCACACCCATTGGCGCGAGCTGCAGGGGCTGGCGCTTTCCGAGGAGGTCAGGCTGGCCGCCAACTGCATCTACCTGGTGGACCGCTGCGACATCCTGACGCTGGGGGCGCTCAAGGACCAGTCCAACATCCTCTATGGGCGCGAGGAGACCCGGCGCGCGATCGCCGACCGGCGCGGCGACTGGTTCTGCCCCGAGCTGGTGGACGCCTTTCTGCAGGCGTCGGGCAGCGAGGCCTTCTGGTTCAGCCTCGAGAGCGATCAGGTGCGCAGCTATGCCGGCGACTGGATCGCCCATGACCGGGTCCGCGAGGTGCCGTTCGAAGAACTGCGCAGCCTGGTGCGCATCTTCTCGGTCATCGTCGATGCCAAGAGCCCCTTCACCCGCGAGCATTCCGAAGGGGTGGCCCGCGTGTCGCGGGCCCTGGGCCAGCGCCTGGGCCTGTCGGAGCGGCGCTGCGAGATGCTGGAGCTCGCGGGGCTGCTGCACGACCTGGGCAAGCTGCGCGTGCCTGATGAACTGCTCGAGAAGCCGGGCCGCCTGACGCCGGAGGAGTACGCGGTGATGAAGCGGCACAGCTTCGACACCTACACCATCCTGCGCACCATCCATGGGCTGGAAGAGGTGGCGCTGTGGGCCGCGCAGCACCATGAGCGGGTCGACGGCTCGGGCTACCCCTACCATCTGGGCGAAGGCCTGTCGATCGAGGCGCGCATCGTGGCGGTGGCCGACGTGTTCCAGGCCCTGGTGCAGAACCGGCCTTACCGCCCGGGCTTGTCCAGCGCCGAGGTGATGGCCATCGTGCACGAGCATGTGGCCGGCGGGCGGCTGGACGGCCATGTGGTCGTCGAGCTGGATGCGGCCCTGCCTTCCCTGTGGGCGCTGGCGACCGGAGTCGCCGACATGCCAGGGGTTTGAGGCCGTCTGTCGCCATCGTTTCGTCGGATGTCGTAACCTCCAGGGTCAAAACCCTGAACCGGAGCCTGTTTTCCCATGGATGGAGTGACCGAAGACGCGCCCAAGGCATCCCTGATCTACCCCTTCGAAGCGCCGCCCGCACGCGGCACGACGCTCGAGGTGGTGCCGGGGGTGCACTGGATCCGCATGCCCCTGCCCTATGCGCTGGACCACATCAACCTCTGGGTGCTCGATGACGGCGCCGGCTGGGCCCTGGTGGACACCGGCACGCGCACCGACGAGAACGCCCAGGTCTGGCGCGAGCTGTTTGCGCACGCACCCGACCAGCGCAGCCTGACGCGGGTGTTCGTCACCCACATGCACCCCGACCATGTGGGCATGGCCGGCTGGCTGACGCGCAAGTTCGGCATCCGCATGTGGATGACCCGGCTGGAGTACCTGAACTGCCGGGTGATGGTCTCCGACACCGGCCGCGAGGCACCGCCCGAGGCCATCGAGTTCTACCGCCAGGCCGGCTGGTCCGAGGCCGCGATCGAGAACTACCGGCTGCGTTTCGGCAATTTCGGCAAGCACATCCACGCGCTGCCCGAGAGCTTCCGGCGCATCCGCGACGGCGAGGAGCTGCAGATCGGGGCGCACCGCTGGCGCGTCCTGGTGGGGCGTGGCCATTCGCCCGAGCACGCCTGCCTGTACTGCGCCGAGCTCGATGTGCTGATCTCGGGCGACCAGGTGCTGCCGCGCATCTCGTCGAATGTGTCGGTCTATCCCACCGAGCCCGATGCCGATCCGATGAGCGAATGGCTGGCCTCGATCGAGCGCCTCAAGCGCGAGGTGCCGGATACGGTCCTGGTGCTGCCGTCACACAACGAGCCGTTCCGGGGCCTGCACCAGCGCCTGGACCGGCTCGCGCAGGGCCAGCAGAGCGCCTTCGAGCGCCTGCGCCAGGCGCTGTCCGAGCCGCGCCGGGTGATCGATCTGTTCAGTGCCCTGTTCGCGCGCCCGATCCGCGAGACCGATGTGGCGCTGCTGGGCATGGCGACCGGCGAGACGCTGGCCTGCCTCAACCACCTCATCGCACGCGGCGAGGTGTGGCGCGAACTGCGCGAGGGCTGTCACTGGTACGGGCTGACCGCTGCGGCCGATGCCTCCGCCCGCTGAGCAGGGGCTCAGACGCGGCGGGCGAAGGGGCCCAGGCTCATGCGTTCCAGGGCATCGATGGCGCGCGAGAAATCGCGCGAGGCCAGCATCGAACGCGGCGCCAGGCCGGCCCGCACCGCCTTCGAATATTCCTCACGCGCCACATCGAAGGGCAGGCCCAGGGCATCGTTGAAGCTGCGGCCGGCCGCCTGGGCGGCGCGGGCCCAGCTGTCGAGCAAGGGGGTGGCGCGGGCGTCCATCAGCGCTCTCCGAGGCCGAAAGCCTGGGCCGTCTGGCCGGCGCGGCTGCGCTGCTCGATTTCGCGCATGCGGCGTTCGAGGTCGTAGAGGTCGCTCGACTGGGCGAGGTATTCCTCGTCGATGTCCTGCTGGGACTTGAAGGAGGGCCAGAGCGCCTGGATAAGGGCTGCGATCAGGGTGGACATGGTGAGTCCTTTCTTACAAAACGGAGCGTATTTTACTAGGGTAAACCCTAGGATTGCAAATCTCCGGTCCCGGATGGCCTGATGAGAGAAGGGCGAATGGCCGCTGCGGCATGCCAGAATCGTCGTCCCCAGACCTCCCAAGGAGACCACGATGGCAGGGCCCGACAGCGCGTTCTGGCAGGAACGTTTCGAGACGCAGCAGACCGGCTGGGACCGGGGTGGCCCCAGTCCCCGCCTGATCGCCTGGCTGGACCAGGGGGCGCTGCAGCCCTGCCGCATCGCGGTGCCCGGCTGTGGCCGGGGCTGGGAGGTGGCCGAGCTGGGCGCGCGCGGCTTCGAGGTCACCGGCATCGACTACACCCAGGCGGCCGTCGACATCGCCCGCAGCCTGTGCCATGAGCGCGGCGTGGCCGCCGAGGTGGTGCAGGCCGATGTCCTGCAATACCGGCCGACCCAGCCCTTCGACGCCATCTATGAGCAGACCTGCCTGTGCGCCCTGCACCCCGGGCATTGGCTGGCCTATGCGCGCCAGTTGCACGGGTGGTTGCGGCCGCAGGGGGTGTTGTGGGTCATGTTCATGCAGATGCTGAGGCCGGCTGCCAGCGAGCAGGGATTGATCGAGGGGCCGCCCTACCACTGCGACATCAATGCGATGCGGGTGCTGTTCCCGGAGTCCGACTGGGTCTGGCCGCGCCCGCCCTATGAGCGGGTGCCGCACCCCCGGCTGTCGCACGAGCTGGCGCTGCAACTGATGCGGCGCTGAAGCTGAACCGGCTCTTATTTCACCCGCTGCTTTTCGAGCTTGCGGGCCAGGGTGCGCCGGTGCATGCCCAGGCGCCGCGCCGTCTCGGAGATGTTGAAGCCGGTCTCGGCCAGGATCTCGTGGATGCGTTCCCATTCGAGGGTCTTGATCGAGGTGGCCCGGTTCGTGAGTTCGATCTCGGTGCTGCCGGCCACATGGTCGAAGGCGGCCTCGATGTCGTCGGTGTTCGAGGGCTTGGCCAGGTAGTGGCAGGCGCCGAGCTTGATCGCCTCGACGGCGGTGGCGATGCTGGCAAAGCCGGTGAGCACCACGATCAGCATGCCGGGGTGGTGCTGGTGCAGCATCTGCACGCAGGCCAGGCCCGAGGCGTCGCCCTGCAGCTTGAGGTCGACCACCGCATACGCCGGCGCCGGCCCTTCCTGCAACCGGGCCGAGGCCTCTTCGAGGCTGGCCGCCAGCCGCACGCGGTAGCCGCGCCGCTCGAAGGAGCGGCCCAGCGTGCGGGCAAAGGCTTCGTCGTCCTCGACGATCAGCAGCAGGCGTTCGGTTTCAGTGGCGTCCACGGGGGCTAGCGTCATCCGGGTTCGGCTTCGAGTTTAATGGCGGCCAGCGGCAGGGTGAGGGTGACGATCGCCCCGCCCTCGCTGCGGTTGCGGGCACTGAGGCTCCCGCCCAGGGTGCGCGCCACATTGCTGGCCAGGAACAGGCCCAGACCACCGCCAGGGCGGCCCTTGGTGGATTGATAGGGTTTGCCGAACTGGGCCAGCATGGCCTCGCTGAAGCCCGGCCCCTGGTCGCTGACGCTGAGCCTGAGCCAGCCGTCCTCGACCCGCGTGCTCAGGTGCTGGGCCTGCGGCGAGGCCTCCAGGGCGTTGTCCAGCAGGTGGCACAGGGTCTGGTGCAGGGCCGAGTCGGAGACCACTGGCAGCTCGGGGTCGAAGGCCTCGTCGTGGCTGAATCCCTGGGTGGGGCGGGTGCGGCCCCATTGCGTCAGCAGTTCGTCGATGAACCCGCCCAGTGTGGTGCGCTCGGACGATTCGCCACGGGTCTCGCCGGCCGACAGCAGGATGCCGCTGACGATGCTCTTGCAGCGCTGCAGCTGGGTCTGCATTTCGCTGATCTCCTGCAGCAGGACCGGGTTGCGGCTGAACTCGGGCATGTGGCGCCAGTCACCCAGGATCACCGACAGGGTCGACAGCGGCGTGCCCAGTTCGTGGGCGGCGCCCGAGGCCAGCAGGCCCATGCGCACGATGTGCTCCTCTTCGACGGCGCGCTGGCGCAGATCGGCCAGCCGGGCGTCGCGTTCGCGCAGATTCTGGTTGATGCGGGTGATGAAGATCACCAGCAGCGCCGCGTTGAGGGCGAAGCTGATCAGCATGCCCTGGATGTAGAGGCTGCCCAGCCCGTGGCCGTGGTCCAGCGGCAGCGGCAGAGGGGGCGAGAGCAGGGCCAGCGCCGCAAAACAAGCGCCGGTGACGCTGACCAGGATCCAGGTCCATTCGCTCTTCAGCAGCACCGCACCGAGGATCACCTGCAGCAGGTAGAGGAAGACGAAGGGGTTGGTGACCCCGCCGCTGAGGTAGAGCTGGGCCGTCAGCGCGGCCACGTCGACCAGCAGGGCGACGAAGATCTCGAGGCTGGACACCTCGGGCTGCTCATGCCAGCGCAGCTGGCTGGCGATGTTGAAGGCGACCAGGCAGGCCAGCACGCCACTCATCTGCGGCAGGGGCAGCTCGATGCCCAGGCCCAGCGTGACACCGGCGATGGTGATGATCTGCCCCAGCACCGCCAGCCAGCGCAGCTGGATCAGCTGCAGCATGTTGCGGTGGCCGAACAGGGTCTCGAAACGGGGCGGCGCGGGCCGGCCTGCAGGGGCACGGGCATCGGGTTCAGGGGCTGGTGGGGCCATGGTCGGGGTCTCCTTCGCTCGCGCGCAGGGGCCCGGCCGGGCGATCGGGATGCCTGTCTTCGCGCATCAGCAGCCAGGCGGCGCCCAGGCTCATCAGGGCCAGGGCGAACCAGGTGATGGCATAGACCAGGTGGCTGTTGTGGAAGCTCACCACGGTCAGTCCGCCGACCGGACCCTGCTGCGGATCGGACTGCGATTGTGCACCGCCGCCCGAGCCGGTGCCGCCGTCGGCATCGGCATCGACGAAATACGGGGCCACCACGCCCAGGTGCTGGGCCTGCGCGATGGCCTGGACATCGCGCGAATACCAGCGCCCGGCGGCCGGGTCGTTGTGCTGCAGCAGCGAGCCGCCGGGCTCGCTCAGGCGCAGCAGGCCGGTGAGCTCCTGTTCGGCGGGGGCGGTCTCCGGGGCGGTCCGCCCGCTGACGAAGCCTCGGTTGACCAGGGTGATGCGGCCGTCCTCGCCCTGCAGGGGGCTGATGAGCCAGTAGCCGCGCCCCAGCTCGGTGGAGGCCAGCACCCAGCTGTCATGGCCGGGCAGAAAGCGGCCGCGCAGGCGCACATGGCGGTATTCGTCGGCCTGCGCGCCGATCTGCGGCCATTGCGCCGGGCCGGGGGCTTCGACGGCGGGCGCCCGCACGCGCTGGTCCACCCGCTCGATGAGGTCGAGCTTCCAGCGCCGCCGCTCCACCTGCCAGTGTCCCAGTGCGGCGAAGCCGGCGCAGGCCAGCAGGCACAGGACGAGCAGCGCCTTGCGCAGCAAGGAGCGGCGCGGCCTGGGCGGGGCGGTTGGGGCCAAGTGCGGACCGGGCAGGGGTCAGGGTCAGGGCATGTCGCGCATCTCGTGCGCGGGGGTGGGCATCATGTTGTGGTTGAGGTGGTACATCACCCACAGGGAGCCGCTGAGGGTGATCACCACCAGCATGAAGGTGAAGATCAGGGCCAGCATGTTCCAGCCGCCTTCGGACTTGGTGTTCATGTGCAGGAAGTAGACCATGTGGACCACGATCTGCACCGCCGCGAAGGCCAGCACCACGGCGGCCGTGGTGCTGGAGCTGGCGAAGGCCTTGCCCATCACCAGGGCAAACGGGATCGCGGTCAGCAGCACCGACAGCACGAAGCCGGTGGCATAGCCCTTGAGGGTGCTGTGGTGGCCTTCGTCGTGGCCGTGGTGGTCGTCGTGGTGGTGGCCGTGGGCCGCCGGGGCGTGGTGCGTTGCGCTCATGGCAGGACTCCCATCAGGTACACGAAGGTGAAGACGCCGATCCAGACCACGTCCAGAAAGTGCCAGAACATGGACAGGCACATCAGGCGGCGGCGGTTCTCGGGGCTCAGGCCGTGGCGGCCGAGCTGGAACAGCAGGGTCACCAGCCAGACCAGGCCGAAGGTGACGTGCAGGCCGTGGGTGCCGACCAGGGTGAAGAAGGACGACAGGAAGGCGCTGCGCTGCGGGCCGGCGCCTTCATGGATCAGGTGCGCGAATTCGGACAGCTCCAGGTAGATGAAGCCGGCGCCGAGCAGCCCGGTGACGATCAGCCAGCCCTGCACCGCGCGCAGCCGCTTGTTCTGCATCTCGAGCATGGCAAAGCCGTAGGTGATCGAGGACAGCAGCAGCAGCGAGGTGTTCAGCGCCACCACCGGCAGCTCGAACAGGTCGGCGCCCGAGGGGCCGGCGGCGTAGCTGCGGCCCAGCACCGCGTAGACCGCGAACAGGCAGGCGAAGATGAGGCAGTCGCTCATCAGGTAGATCCAGAAGCCCAGCAGGGTGCCGTTCTCCGGATGGTACTCGTGCACGTAGAAACGCGCGCTGGGGTTGGCGCCAGCGGCGCCGGTGGGGAGGGCGGTGGACTTAGACATGGGCGGCCAGCAGGCGGGTGCGATCGGCTTCGACGCGGACGACTTCGTCGGCCGGGATGTGGAAATCGCGTTGGTAGTTGAAGGTGTGGATGATGATGGCGGCCATCATGGCGACGAAACCGACGCCGGCCAGCAGCCACATCTGCCAGATCAGGGCGAAGCCCATGATCGCGCTGAGGGCGGCGATGATGAAGCCGGCGGCGGTGTTCTTCGGCATGTGGATGGACACGAAGCCTTCCTGCGGACGTTGGTAGCCGTGGGCTTTCATGTCGGCCCAGGCATCGTTGTCATGCACCACGGGGGTGAAGGCGAAGTTGTAGTCGGGCGGCGGCGACGAGGTCGACCACTCGAGGGTGCGGCCGTTCCAGGGGTCGCCGCTGAGGTCGCGCAGCTGATCGCGTTTGAGGTAGCTGACCACCAGCTGGACCAGGAAGCTGCCGATGCCCAGCGCGATCAGGAAGGCACCGAAGGCGGCGATCTGGAACCAGATCTGCAGCGAGGGGTCCTCGAAGTGGCTCATGCGGCGGGTCACGCCCATCAGGCCCAGCACATACAGCGGCATGAAGGCGAAATAGAAGCCGACGAACCAGAACCAGAACGAGCACTTGCCCCAGAAGCTGTCGAGCTTGTAGCCGAAGGCCTTGGGGAACCAGAAGTTGATCGCCGCCATGATGGCGAAGACCACGCCGCCGATGATCACGTTGTGGAAGTGGGCGATCAGGAACAGGCTGTTGTGCAGCACGAAGTCGGCCGGGGGCACGGCCAGCAGCACGCCGGTCATGCCGCCGATCACGAAGGTGATCATGAAGCCTATGGTCCACAGCATCGGCACCTCGAAGCGGATGCGGCCGCGGTACATGGTGAACAGCCAGTTGAAGATCTTGGCCCCGGTCGGGATCGAGATGATCATCGTGGTGATGCCGAAGAACGAGTTCACGCTGGCACCCGAGCCCATGGTGAAGAAGTGGTGCAGCCACACCAGGTAGGACAGGATGGTGATCACCACGGTGGCATAGACCATCGAGGTGTAGCCGAACAGGCGCTTGCCGCAGAAGGTGGAGACGATCTCGGAATACACGCCGAAGCAGGGCAGGATCAGGATGTAGACCTCGGGGTGGCCCCAGATCCAGATCAGGTTCACATACATCATGGCGTTGCCGCCGAGGTCGTTGCTGAAGAAGTTGGTGCCGACATAGCGGTCCAGCGACAGCAGCACCAGCACGGCCGTCAGCACCGGGAAGGCGGCGACGATCAGCACATTGGTGCACAGGGCGGTCCAGGTGAACACCGGCATCTTCATGAGGTTCATGCCGGGCGCGCGCATCTTCACGATGGTGGCGATCAGGTTGACCCCCGACAGCAGCGTGCCGACCCCCGCGATCTGCAGCGACCAGATGTAGTAGTCGACCCCCACGTCGGGGCTGCCGAGGATGCCTGACAGCGGCGGATAGGCCAGCCAGCCGGTGCGGGCGAACTCGCCGATGAACAGCGAGATCATCACCAGCACGCCGCCGAAGGTGGTCATCCAGAAGCTGAAGTTGTTGAGGAAGGGGAAGGCCACGTCGCGCGCGCCGATCTGCAGCGGCACCAGGTAGTTCATGAGGCCGGTCACCAGGGGCATGGCGACGAAGAAGATCATGATCACGCCGTGGGCGGTGAACACCTGGTCGTAGTGGTGCGGGGGCAGGAAGCCGGCCGAGTCGCCGAAGGAGAGGGCCTGTTGCGCGCGCATCATCACCGCGTCGGCGAAGCCGCGCAGCAGCATGATCAGGCCCATGACGATGTACATCACGCCGATCTTCTTGTGGTCGATGCTGGTGAACCACTCGCGCCAGAGGTAGCCCCAGAGGCGGAAGTAGGTCAGGGCGCCCAGCACCACCATGCCGCCGAGGGCGACGGCGCAGAAGGTGCCCACCAGGATGGGCTCGTGATAGGGGATCGCATCAAGCGAGAGGCGCCCCAGGAGCAGGTTGTCGGTCATTGCTGTTCTCGATTCGCGGGCACGGGCGTGGACTGCGGTGCTGCCGTGTTCAGGGGCTTGCCGGTGACGGGATCGCAGTTGGGATCCTTGACACCGAGGCGCTTGGAGTTCTCGAGCGCCATCATCTGGTCGATGCACATGGAGCCGGGCGCGACGCAGCGGTTCACGACGGCACCGAAGAGGTCCGGCGCGACGCTGCCGAAGTAGCGCACCGGGTCGTTCTGGCTCGGCTTTTCGATGGCCAGGTAGCCCGCGCGGTCCAGGGGCTCGCCGCTGGCCTTGGCGTGCTGGACCCAGGTGTCGAAGTCGGCTTGCGTCAGGCCGTGGAAGCGGAAGTGCATGTGCGAGAAGCCCGCGCCGCTGTAGTTGGCGGAGAAGCCTTCGTAGTCGCCCGCCTTGTTGATGACGGCGTGCAGCTGCGTCTCCATCGACGGCATGGCGTAGATCTGGCCGGCCAGCGCAGGGATGTAGAACGAGTTCATCACGCTCGACGCGGTGATGTGGAACTCGATCGGGCGGTCCACGGGCGCGGCGACCTCATTGACGGTGGCAATGCCTTGTTCGGGGTAGATGAAGAGCCACTTCCAGTCCAGCGCCACGACGTCGACGACGAGCGGCTGCACGTCGCGCGTCACCGGACGGTTCTCGTCGATGCGCTGCAGTGGACGGAACGGGTCCAGCGTGTGGGTGCTGATCCAGGTGATGGCGCCCAGGGCGATGATGATCAGCAGCGGGGCAGCCCAGATCACCAGCTCGAGCTGGGTCGAGTGGTCCCAGTCCGGTTTGTAGGTCGCTTCTTTGTTCGAGGCGCGGTAGCGCCAGGCGAACAGCAGCGTCAGCGCGATCACCGGGACGATGATCAGCAGCATCAGGACAGTGGAGATGACGATCAGATGGCCCTGCTGGGCCGCGACGTCGCCGGAAGGATTCAGCACCACGGTGTTGCAGCCGGTCAGCAAGCTGACCAGGGCCAACAGTCCCGCCGCGCGGAGCTTTTTTTGGATTGACATGCTCTGGCGATGAAAAAGGCTCGACGCACAACAGCCGTGCACTGCACGAGGCAGACAACACATGCCAGTCCCGCCTGGGCGGGTCGCGCTGGAAGCCGACTGGGAACACCCGCCGTCGAATATGCGGGTTAGCCACTAATTTTACGGCCTCTCGGAGTATGCTGAATGTCGTATCTTGGAGATTGGACGATTTGTCCCACGGTGCTCGGAGCGCCCCAGCGCTCCGCCAACAGGAAGTGATGGAAACAATGGCCAATAGCTTCAGCCCCTCCGGCTTTCCCCTTGAAGGTCTCCATGGCGACCACGGCGACCTTGCCGTCTCCCCCGGTGAAATCTCGGTCGGCGTCGTCATCGGGCGCGCCTCGGAGTATTTCGACTTCTTCGTCTTCGGCATCGCCTCGGTGCTGGTGTTCCCGGACCTGTTCTTCCCCTTCGCTTCCAAGCTCGACGGCACGCTATACGCCTTCGCCATCTTTTCATTGGCCTTCATTGCCCGGCCGATCGGCACGGTCGTTTCCATGGCGATCCAGGCGCGCTGGGGCCGGGCGACCAAGCTGACCGCGGCCCTGTTCCTGCTGGGCACCTGCACCGTCGGCATCGCCTTCATCCCGGGCTATGCCGAGCTGCAGGAGCGCTCGATCGTGCTGCTGGCGCTGCTGCGCATCGGCCAGGGCCTGGCACTTGGCGGTTCCTGGGACGGGCTGCCCTCGCTGCTGGCCCTGAGCGCACCGGGCAATCGCCGCGGCCACTACGCCATGATCGGCCAGCTCGGCGCGCCGATCGGCTTCGTCATCGCGCTGGCGCTGTTCTCGTTCACGCACACCAGCCTGTCGCAGACCGATTTCCTCGACTGGGGCTGGCGTTATCCGTTCTTCGTCGCCTTCGCGATCAACGTCGTGGCGCTGTTCGCGCGGCTGCGCCTGGTCGTGACGCCGGAGTTCGAGCACATGCTCGAGCAGAAGCAGCTCGAGCCCGTCTCGGCGCGCGAGCTGCTGCGCGACCAGGGCCATAACGTCCTGATCGGCGCCTTTGCGGCGTTGGCCAGCTATGCGCTGTTCCACCTCGTCACGGTCTTCCCGCTGTCCTGGCTGAGCCTGTATTCCGCGCAGCCGATCAACCAGATCCTGGGCGTGCAGCTGTTCGGCTGCGTGCTGATCGCGGGCGGCATCGCCGTCTCGGGCCGCATCGCCGACACCTACGGCCGGCGCCGCACGCTCGGCACGCTGGCGGTGCTGATCGCGGTGTTCAGCGGCTTCTCGCCGACGCTGCTCAACTCGGGCGCCGTCGGTGAGAACGCGTTCATCCTGATCGGCTGCATGCTGCTGGGCTTGTCCTACGGTCAATCGGCCGGCAGCGTGACCTCCAACTTCGAGGCGCGCTACCGCTACATGGGTGCGGCGCTGACCTCGGACTTCGCCTGGCTCGTCGGCGCCGCGTTCGCGCCGCTGATCGCGCTCGGGCTTTCGGCCTACTTCGGCCTCGCCTTCCTGAGCCTGTACCTGCTGTCCGGCGCGGGCTTCACGCTGCTGGCGCTGCGCCTGAACCGCGCGCTGCTGGAGCGCGAAGGCGAGTAAACCAACCGGGTTTCAGTCACCCATCAGGCGGCGCGGCTAACATCCGCGCCGTTTTTCATTCAGGGCCGGAAACACCATGACCATGGACACGATCGACTACGAGATCAAGGGCGCCGAGATGCAGTTCGTCGAGGTCGAGCTCGACCCGGGCGAAGCTGCCATCGGCGAGGCCGGCTCCATGATGTTCATGGAGTCCGGCATCGAGCTCGACACCGTGTTCGGCGATGGTTCGGCCAACCAGGGCGGCCTGTTCGGCAAGCTGCTCGGCGCCGGCAAGCGCCTGATCAGCGGCGAATCGCTGTTCACGACGATCTACACCAACAAGGACGCCGGCAAGCGCCGCGTCGCCTTCGCCGCGCCCTATGCCGGCAAGATCATGGCAATGGACCTGCGCCAGCTCGGCGGCACGCTGGTCTGTCAGAAGGACGCCTTTCTCTGCGCGGCGCGCGGCGTTTCGCTGGGCATCGCCTTCCAGCGCAAGCTCTCGACCGGTTTCTTCGGCGGCGAGGGCTTCATCATGCAGCGCCTCGACGGCGACGGCCTGGCCTTCATCCACGCCGGCGGCACGATCGAGAAACGCACGCTGGCGCCGGGCGAAACGCTGTTCGTCGATACCGGCTGCGTCGTCGCCTACACACCGAGCGTGAGCTTCGACGTGCAGTACATCGGCAACATCAAGACCGCGCTGTTCGGCGGCGAGGGCATCTTCCTGGCACGCATGAGCGGCCCGGGCGAAGTCTGGCTGCAGAGTCTGCCACTGTCGCGCCTGGCCTCGCGCATCTTCGCGGCGGCGCCGCAGATGGGCGGGCACAAGGAGGAAGGCTCCGTGCTCGGCTTCGGCGCTGCGGGCGGCCTGCTCGGCGGGCTCATCGGCGGTGACGATCAGTAAGCGTGTCGCGGCGCGCCTGAGCGCGCGTCCTAAAATCGACGGCAGTATTTCGAGGATTTCCATGCGTCTCTTCACCCGCCCGCGCGCCATCGCCGCGCTGGCCCTGTCGCTGGCCGCGGCCGCCCAGGCCGCCACGCCGCTGTTCGTTCTCAACTCGCTCGATGCCGACATCAGCGTCGTCGACCCGGTGAGCTTTCGCGAGATCAAGCGCATTCCCACGGGCAAGGAGCCGCACCACCTCTACCTCACGCCGGACAACAAGTCCTTCGTCGTGGCCAACGCGCTGGGCGACTCGCTGACCTTCCTCGACCCCAGGACGGCCGAGGTGCAGCGCGTGCTGCGCGGCATCAGCGACCCGTACCACCTGCGCTTCTCGCCCGACATGAAGTGGTTCGTCACCGCGGGCAACCGGCTCAACTACGTCTCGCTCTACCACTGGGTGCCGAGCGATGCGAACAACCCGATCCAGCTCGTCAAGCGCGTGCCGGCGCCCAAGACGCCGAGTCACCTGAACATCGACAGCAAGAGCAGCGTCGTCTACGCCAGCCTGCAGGACAGCGACGAGCTGATGGCCATCGACCTCGCCACGCAGACGCCGCGCTGGAAGATCAGCGTGGGCCACCAGCCCGCGGACCTGTTCCTCACGGCCGACGACAAGACCCTGTTCCTGGCCCTGACCGGCGACGACAAGGTCGAGGTGTACGACGTCTCTGGCGCCGCGCCGCGCCTGATCAAGCGCATCGAGACGGGCCGTGGTGCCCACTCGTTCCGCAACGTCGGCGACGGCCACCACGTGCTCGTGAGCAACCGCGCCGGCAACACGATCAGCAAGCTCGACCTGAAGACGCTGGCCGTCGTCGACCAATACCCCGCGCCCAGCGGCCCCGACGACATGGAAATCCTGCCCGACGGCCGCACGCTGATCTTCACCTCGCGCTGGAGCGGCAAGCTCACGCAGGTGGACATGGTCACGCACAAGGTCGTGCGTCAACTCAAGGTCGGTCGCTCGCCGCACGGCGTCTGGACGCTGGAACACGAGCCCCGCTTGTGATGCTGCACCGCCGCGGGCTGCTCAAGCTCGGCGCCGGCCTGGCGCTGCTGCCGGGCGCGGGCTGGGCCAAGCAGCCCAAGGATGCCGAAGACACTGACAAGAAGGTCTTCCTGAGCTTCGACACGGGCCACATGGGCGTGGCGCCGCTCGTGGCCGACGCGATCCACCGCTTCGAGGCCAAGGTCACCTTCTTCCTTGCCAACGAACCCACGCTCGACGGCGGCTACACGCTCGACGACGAATGGGCGCCGTGGTGGAAGGCGCGCGCCGCCGAGGACCACGACTTCGGCGCCCACACCTGGAACCACGACATCTGGCTCGAGGACCTGCCGGGCGACCGCTTCAAGGTCCGCACGGTCGCGGGCCTCGATGCGCCGCGCGTCCACGAGGTCAGCGCGGCGGAGTATGGCGACAGCCTCAAGCGCGTCGCGCTGCGCTTCAAGGCCATGACGGGGCGCATGCTCGACCCGATCTTCCGCACGCCGGCCGGCCACACCTCGCCGGCGCTGCTCGCGGCGGCGCAGGCGGCCGGCTTCACGCATGTCGGCTGGAGCCCGGCCGGCTTCCTCGGCGACGAGCTGCCCTCGGATCGCTATTCGAACGCCGAGCTGCTCGAGCGCGCGCTGCGCACGATCCGGCCTGGCGACATCCTGCTCGCGCACCTCGGCATCTGGTCACGCCTGGACCCGTGGGCGCCGGCCGACCTCGTGCCGCTGATGCAAGGCCTGAAGGAGCGCGGCATGCGCTTCGCGGCACTGCGCGAGCATCCGCGCTACGCTAGCGTCATACGCGACGGACTGAAGCTGTAATGGACACGTTGAGCGACCTTTTCCAGCTGCTGCAGCAGAAGCTGTTCGAGGGCCTGATCGAGCCTGCCGTCTGGTGGCTGGGCCTGAGCAATGTGCTCGAGGACGCCTTCGACGCCACCGGCTGGCTGCTCGTCGGCCTGCTGCAGCTCGTCGTCATGGCGACGGTGCTGCGCGCGCTCGAATGGTGGCGTCCGGTCGAGCCCGTGAGCGATCGCCACGCCGTGCGCATCGACATGCTCTATACCGCCATCCACAAGCTCGGCCTCGTGCAGCTGGCGATGTTCTTCGCCGTCGAGCCGGCCTGGGATTGGCTTTCGGGCGAGATGCGCCTGGCCGGCATCGGCACCTTCCAGCTCGACGCCGTCTGGCCCGGCGTCACGGACCAGCCGCTGGTCAGCTTCCTGATCTACCTCGTCGTGCTCGACTTCGCCGGCTACTGGCTGCACCGCGCGCAGCACGCCTTCGAATGGTGGTGGGCACTGCACTCGCTGCATCACAGCCAGCGCCAGATGACGCTGTGGAGCGACGACCGCAACCACCTGCTCGACGACGTGCTGCTCGGCACCTTGCTGGCGCTCTTGGCGCGCTTCATCGGTGTCGCGCCGGCCCAGTTCATCAGCCTCGTGGCGCTCGGCCAGCTCATGCAGAGCCTGCAGCACGTCAATGCGCGGATCTGGTTCGGCAGCCTCCTTGAGCGCGTGCTCGTCAGCCCGCGCTTCCATCGACTGCACCACGCCATCGGCCTGGGCCACGAGACCGATGGCCGCGGCACGCTCGGCGGCCACAACTTCGGCGTGCTGTTCTCGTGCTGGGACCAGCTCTTCGGCACGGCCTGCATCCGCGAGGGCTACGAGGCCACGGGCATCCGCGACCAACTGCCCGAAGAGGGCGGGCGCGACTACGGCCGCGGCTTCATCGCGCAGCAGTGGCTGGGCCTGAAGCGATTGGCCGTTGCGCTGCGCCCGGCGCGTCGAGCTCCCGGGGGCGCCGCTTGATCGCCCGCATGGGCCGCGTCGTCGATGCCTTCTGGCGTGCGGCGGCCTACTGCCTGCACCCGCGCGTGATCGCGCTGTCGCTGGCGCCGCTGCTGACCAGCGCCGCGCTGGCCTTCGCGCTCGGCTGGTTCTTCTGGGAGCCCGCCGTCGGCGCCGTGCGCGCCACGCTCGACTCCTGGCAGCTCATCGACACGCTGCTGCACTACCTGAGCTTCATCGGCGCCGACGGCTTCCGAGCGGCGTTGGCGCCCATCGTCGTGCTCGTGCTGGCGGTGCCGCTGGTCGTCATCATGAGCCTGCTGCTCGTGGCCTTGCTGATGAGCCCGGCGCTCGTGCGCCTCGTCGCGGCACGGCGCTTCGCCAAGCTCGAGCGGCGGCGCGGCGCGGCCTGGTGGCGCAGCCTCTTCTGGTCGCTCGGGCACGGTGTGCTGGCGCTGATCCTGCTCGTGCTCAGCATGCCGCTGTGGCTGATCCCGCCGCTCGTGCTCATCATCCCGCCGCTGATCTGGGGCTGGCTTGGCTACCGTGTCTTCGCCTACGACGTGCTGGCCGAGCACGCGACGATCGAGGA